>JBDTEH010000203.1:0-18250 GCA_039922635.1 Kofleriaceae bacterium
TTCGCCGACCCGTCGCTGCTCGTGTTCGGCATGGGCTTTTCGACGACGACAGCCGGCGGCGACTCCGACGAGTTGTTTATAGCGGGTGGAACTGCCGTTGCGATCGGCGGCGCTCACGAGCAACTCCGCACGCTGGATGTCACGGCATTTACCGCGAGCGGTAGTGGTCAGGTCACGGGCTCGCCGGAGCTGACTGGCAATGCAAACGCGGAGCTATGGGGGTTCTTCCCGGACGAGTCCGGAACCGGCGGGGACGGACCACGCATCGAACAGATCGACAAGACCACCGGCACCGCGGTCTCGACCGCGCAGTTGACCGACAACGGGTTCGCCGGCAACCCGCTCAAGTGGGCCTTCGGCTTCTACGGCGGCGACTACTGGGTGTTCCTCGAAAAAGATCCGGCGAGCGACATCCTCGGCACCCACCCCGAGGATCATACGACGGTGTATGAAGTCAGCCCGACGGGTCAGCTCATGAGCAAGACAGATGCTCCGGGCCGCGAGATCGTCGGCGCAGGCGTCTCGACGTGCGCACCCGTCGTGATCGGCCGCATCTAACCAAGCGATCGGCTCACCGCGGAGCGAGCCCGAATACGAGAGCGTCGTTGACACCCGCGGTGGTCAACTGCATCGGGCCGATGTTCACCGCGCCCGCAAAAAAGCCCGCCCCGTAGCGTCGCAGGTCGGCCAGCTCATCAAGACCCAGGAGCGAGTCGCCGGCGGTGCCTCCGATGTACATCGAGCTGGTCGCGGTCCCGCTCGTAGTGCCGAGTTGCGCGGCATACGCCTCGTAACGAACCGGTTGAAAACAACCGTGGCTCGAGTTGTACGAGACGTCGAACGTGATGTTCCCGCAAAACGACCCAGCGTAGAGCAGATCACCGGAATGCGTGGTGATGGCGGTCGTTACGGACGTGAACCCGGAAGCCTGCGCCGGTTGAACCCACGCATTTACGCCGCTGGACGAATACTTCGCCGCAAAGGGCAACGACCCGGAGGAGGTGCCGGTATGGCCTCCGCCGAAGTCGACGGTGCCCGAGAACTCGCCCCCGACGAACACGTCGTCTGTTGCGTCGAGGGCGATGCGTTGCCCGAGCGCTGTCGACGAACCGCCACCGAAGTGCTGAGCGAGCATGGTGTTGCCCTGAAACGGGTCGAACTCGGCCAGATAGAGATCAGTCGCGCCGATTGGAACCGTCGATCCAGTTCCAAAGTTGACAGCCTGTGAAAAGCCGCCGGTCACGAAGAGGTCGTCGTGCGAATCGAGCACCGCACCGCCGGTCGTCTCGTCGCCCGCGCCGCCAAACGATTTGGACCAGCGAATCGCCCCATCGAGATGCAGATCCGCAAGAAAGATGTCGACTCCGCCGGCCGTCGGGTACGTGCGAGTACCGATGATCACCCCGGTGTGGGTACCAGCGATGGCCACATGATCGTCCCGGACGACCAGCGACAAAGCAGCGTCGTTGTTCGGCCCACCGATGCCTAGGGTCCATACCGGGTCGCCCGTCGGGCTGAGCTTTGCGATCACGACATCGACGAGGCCCGCCGAGGTCAGCGGCATACCAACGCCGAAGTCGATGCTCCCTTCGAACGCAGCCGCGACGTAGATGTTGTCATCGGTGTCCACGGCGACGTTCGTTGCGTACTCGGCCGGGTAGCTTCGAGCCCAGAGCACTGCGCCCGTCACACCGTCGAGCTTGGCGACGAACATGTTCGGGATCTGGTCCGACGGCGTCGAAAGCATGACGGCATCGAACGGCACCGTTCCGGCGAATCGCCCCACGACGATCACATTGCTATCGCTCGTCGAGGCGACCGCGAGCGCGGCATCCACGCCGGTTCCACCAAACCGCTTTGCCCAAAGCAGCTCTCCCGGATCGCCGAACAGCGCGCCGACACTCGTATCCTTCGCGAGCGTGACGCTACAGGTGTCCTTGCCGGTACACGCGTCGATCCAGCCGACAAACGCGCCCGTCGCTGCGGTCTGCGTCAGCGTGACCTGGGTCCCCTGATCGAACAGGCCACTGCACGTGCCGGCCGTGCAAGAAATGCCCGCCGGCGCGGACGTGACGGAACCCGCTCCGGTGCCGGCGATCGTTACGGTCAACTTTGCTTTGCCCGGCGGGGTCGTCCCGCTGCCGCTGCCAGCGCCAGTGCACGTGCCGCCGACACCGTCGCCAACGTTGTCATCGGAGTAGCGCAGGCCGGTGTCGCACGCGGTGTCGGGGAACGCGCACCACGTTTGCCCGCTCAGCGCCGCGACGCACTTGCCACCGCTCGCGAGATCGCAGTCCGTGTCGGAGTTGCACGGCACATCGACGAGTGCCGGACACCCCGCGAGACCGGCGAGTAGCGTGAAGCTGACGAGATGAACCGAACGCATCAAAACCTCCCCGTGACTGCGAACCCGTTGCTGGTGACGCCGATGCCGAGGCCCGCCGTTTCGGTTTGCTCGTCGGCCTTCGGATGCAACACGAGCTTGATCATGCCGGTTGCGACCGCGGCAAGTCCGATACCACCGACGATGCCGCCGACGAGGCGGCGATCGTGCGCTCGGCTGCGCAGCGAGGCTTGCTCGGTCTGGCCGGCTTGCTTGTTGGAATCGAGATCGAGGCTCCGAGCATCGAGCAAGAAGTAGCTCGACACGCCGAGCGCGACGACGCCACCGCCGACGAGGCCCCAGCCGATCGGGTCGTGATACCAGGCGTCCGCGGCCGGCGGCGGTGGTGGCGCTTTGTCGGCCCCGGCCGGCGGTGGTGTCGGTGGGGCGGGTGCCGTGGGCGTCGCCGGCTGCGTAGGGACGGCCGTATTCGCGTCCTCGATAGGCGGTGCGGTCATCGCTTTCTGATCGAGCTCGGCCTGCATCTGGTCGATGAACTTCTTGACCGCGTCGTCGTGCTCCGGCGTCTCCGGGCTCTCCTTCAAGAACCGCTGGTAGAACCAGATCGCGTCCTTGTACTTGTGGAGCTGGCGGTAGCACTGCGCGAGATCGTAGTCGAACACCGAGGCCGGCTCGACGAGCGCACCGGCCTTGTACTCCTCGATCGCCTGCTCGAACGAGCGGATGTCGTAGAGCTTGGTCGCGACATCGAGGTGCTTGAGCGCCGCCGGATCCTTCGGGCGAGCGATCGGTGGATCGGCGAACGCGGGTCCCGCCAACGCGAGCACTGCGAACGCACAGACGAGCGAGCTCATCATCTTCATAGGCGACCTCGGGATTATTCGGCTGCGTCGGGATCGAACTGCGCGTTGCTGCCGCGCGCGGGAGTCTTCAGCTTGGTGCCGTGCGCCGCCGTCGCGTGCGGCTTCGCCGGATGGTCATGATGGATCGCCGCGGAGCCAGTCGCGGTCGGAGTCGGCGGCGGCGGCGGCGGCGGCGGCGACGGCGGCGGCGGCGGAGTCACAGGGGTTGGAGTCGGCGGCGGTGGGATCAGTGCCGGTGCGACCACGGCCGCATCCGGTGCCGCACGAGGCGGTGCCTTCGCGGCCTGGATCGCGGCATCCGCGTTCGCGGTGGGCGCTCGGGCTGCCTCGGTGTGCCCCTTGTGCAGCGCGAAGAACATCACCACACCGGTCACCACGGCGACGAGCAGGCCGAGCACCGCGATCTTCGCGCCGCTGCGGGCCTTCGGCGCCATCGTGATGTGCGAGCTCGGGTTCAGGCTCAGCGCGGCGACCGGCGTGCCCATCGGTGCGCTCTGACCGTCGCCGCGCGACGCCGGCACCGACGTGCCGCGGTACGGCAGCATGCTCGGATCGCTGAACGCGCCGCTCGGATGCTGGCCGAACGGATCGCTGCCGGGGCTTGTCGACCGCACCAGGTCGGGCGCGACCTGCGCCAGGATCTGGGCGCCGCTCGGCACGTTCGGCGGGATCGCGGGGACGAGGGCGGCGAATGCGAACGCGAACGCGCGGGCCGACTCGAACCGATCGCCCGGCCGGATCGCGAGGCAACGCTGCAGCAGCGCGACCAGCTCCGGAGGCCAGCCCTGGTCGGCCGGCGGGACCGGCAGCTGGGTCATCTGGAGGTGAAACAGCACCCGCGGATCGTAGGATCCCCACGGCAGCGAACCGACGCCCGCGAGCATCTCCCACGCCATGATGCCGGCCGAGTACACGTCGGCGGCGGCGGTCACGTTGCCGGCGTCGCTGTACTGCTCGACCGCCATGTAGCCGGGCGTGCCCATCACGGCGCCGGTCTGGGTCTTCAGGTCGTTCACCGCATCGGCGGCATCGTGTGCGATACCGAGATCGATCAGCTTGATGTCGTACGCGTTCTCCGCGGCGTGCTGGACGAAGATGTTCCCCGGCTTGAGGTCGCGGTGGACGATGCCGTGATCGTGCAGGCACTGCAGCGCATCGAGCACCTGGGCCATGATGTGGAACGTGTGGTGCAGCGTGAGCTTGCCGTGCTCGCGCAGGTGCGCGTCGAGCGGGCGCCCTTCGAGGAAGGGCATCACCAGGAACAGCTGGCCGTCGGGCAGCGCGCCGAAATCGTCGATCGTGATCACGTGGCGGTGCTTGATCCGCGAGGCCGCGAGCGCCTCGCGCTCGAAGCGCTGGCGGATCTGCTCGTTGCGGGAGAACTGCTGGAGCAGGATCTTCACGACCTTGCGCACGTCCGGCATGCGCTCGTGGATCGCCAGATACACCGCGCCCATCCCACCTTCGGCGAGCTTCGTGCGGATCACGAAGCGACCGATCGTGGTCCCGATCATCGGATCGAACTGCGCTGATTCCTCGACGGATGTCACCCCAACGCCTCGGATCGATTGTGCAAAGGTCCAGGATCGAATTCAAGGAGCGCCACCGGCCCATTTCGCCTCGCGCGGGCCCGGGGCTTGTCGAAGGTCCTACGGCAGCCCCTATTTCAGGACCGACAGGTCGCCGCGCGGATCACACCTCGAGCGACGCGGCGAGATCGTAGTCGGCGGCCTGCGTGACGCGGGCGCGCACCAGGTCGCCAGCCTTGGCTTGCCCGTCGGCGAGGTAGGTCACGCCGTCGATGCCGGGCGCCTGACCGTACCAGCGGCCCTCGAGCAGGTACTCGCTCTCGTCGGAGATGCCCTCGACGAGCACGTCGAGGGTCTTGCCGACCATCGCCTCGTGGCGCGCGCGGCTGATCTGGCGCTGGAGCTCCATCAGCTGGGCCTGGCGCTCGGCGGCGACCTCGGGGGCGACGCGGTTCGGTAGCATCGCCGAGGTCGTGCCGGGCTCGATCGAGTACGTGAACGCGCCGGCGCGGTCGAAGCTCGACTCGGCGACGAAGTCGCACAGCTCCTTGAACTCGTCGTCGGTCTCGCCGGGGTGGCCGACGATGAAGGTCGTGCGCAGCACGAGGCCGTCGATCCGCGCGCGCAGCGTCTTGACCAGCTCGCGGGTGACCCGGGCCGAGTGGCCGCGGCGCATCCGCTTGAGCATCGGATCGGAGATGTGCTGGAGCGGCACGTCGACGTACTTGACGACCTTGGGCTCGCTCGCGATCGCGTCGATCAGCTCGTCGTCGAAGGCGCTCGGGAACGTGTAGTGGAGCCGGATCCAATCGACATCGGCCTTGCCGATCGCGCGCAGCAGCTGCGCGAGCGTCGCGCGCGAGTCGGGCGAGCTGCCGGCGTCCCAGCCATAGCGCGTGAGGTCCTGCGCGATCAGGTTGATCTCGCGCACGCCGCTCGCGCCGAGCGCGGAGACCTCGGCGGCGATGTCGGCGATCGTGCGGCTGCGCTGGGGGCCGCGCAGCTTCGGGATGATGCAGAACGCGCACGGGCGATCACAGCCCTCCGCGATCTTGACGTACGCGGAGTGCTGCGCGCCGATCCGCACGCGCGGCGCTTCGTGATCGTAGATGTACGCGGGCGTCTCGGTGACCTGGACGACCGGCAGCTGCTTGCGGCGGCCGGTGGCGCCCTTGGGCGCCGGGCCGAGCACCTTCGCGATCGACTGGAAGTCCGAGGAGCCGAGGATGTGATCGATCTCGGGGATGTCCCGGACGAGGTCCTCGGAGTAGCGCTGCGCGAGGCAGCCGGTGACGACGAGCTTCGCGGTGCCGGCCTTCTTGAGCTCGGCCATCTCGAGGATCGTGTCGACGCTCTCTTCCTTGGCGGCGTCGATGAACGCGCACGTGTTGATGACGATCACGTCGGCGGCCTCGGGGGCATCGACCAGCGCGTGGCCGGCGGCCTGGACCTGGCCGAGCATCAGCTCGGTGTCGACCTGGTTCTTGGGACACCCCAGGGACACGAAGTAGATGCGCTGCGACGGGGTGGCCATGAAACCGGCGCAGTCTGATCTGCCGCCGCCGGGGTGTCAATCACGGAGAAAAGTTGTGTCGATCTAATGGCTTACTCGTACGCCGACCAGGCTACGGGCCCGGCGAGCAGGAGCAGGGTCTCGGCGGCCCCGACGTGGAGGTCGGTATCCTGAGGGACGGCGAGCTCGGCGAGCAGCGGCGGGAACAGCGAGGGGTCCGGAGCCGGATCGAGGTGGCGCAGCGCGCGTGCGGCCTGCACGCGCAACGCGGACACCCCGAGCTGCTTGATCAAGGTCGGGCGCGCTTTCGGATCGTGCAAGCGGGCGAGCGCGGCGGCGGCATCCGCGTTGAAGTGCGAGTCACCGAGCAGCCGGTAGAGCTCCGGCATCACGTTGCCCTGCCCCGCGTAGCCGAGCGCGATCGCCGCGATCGCCTTGTCGTCGGAGCTCGCCTTCGGATCCGCGCGGACGGTCTGGAACACCTTGATCCCACGCGGGTCGGCGGCCAGCGCGAGCTGCTTGGCGACGCCGATGTGGAACTGCGGATAATCGAGGTACTGCGCGAGCGCGTCGCCCGCGCGCTTGTCGCCGAGCTCGCGCAGCCGGATGCCGGCATCGATCCGCTGATCGCGGTTGTGATCGCCGAGCTCTGCGACGAGCCCCTCGACGCTATGGAGGTCGCCGGCGCGCGCGAGCGCGTAGAGCAGCTCGATCTTCGTGGTGACGCTGGTCTTCGCCGGATCCTTGGTCTCGTTCGCGAGCGCGGAGGTCAGCGCCGCGATGGCCGCCGGATCGCGTGTGCGGGCGAGCGCCGCGGCGGCGTGGCGCACGATCCGCGGCGAGCTCTTCGCGATCAGGGTCGCGAGTACTTCGCGGGCGCGCGCGACCGCGAAGTCGGAGGTGGGGGCCGGCGCAGCCGCGTCGGCGACGATCACCGGCGTGGGCTCCGGGGTGCGAGGGGTCGCCGCGGCCTGGGAGTCGCGCTTGAACAGCCCATCGAGGTAGCCGAGCTCGTACGCCGCGAACGCACCGCCGGCGAGCACCACGAAGATCGCGATCGCGATCCAGCCCTTGCGACCACGCGGCTCGTCATCCGCCGTGACGTAGTCGTCGACCCGCCCGGTGTCCGCGATCTGGATCGCACCGCTGACCTGCGAGCGCGAGATTCGCGGCTCGGAGACCCGCGCGTCGCGCGCGTCGGGCGCGCTCGTCACGACGCCCGAGGCGGGCTCGTGCACGATCTCGATCACCGGGCCGCTGTCGTAGGTCGCCATCGGGGTCGCGACGCCGGCGGCGGGCGTGCGCTTCCTCGCCTTCTTCGGATCTGGCTCGGGGGGCTTGGCCACCACGGTCGGCTTGGTCTCGGCCTCGAGCGCGTGCTCGCGGCTGCAATACGACACGACCTTGCCGTCGCGCACGCCGACCGCGGGCGCGCGCAGCGGATCGACCGGCTTTCCGCAGACAGGACAGGTCATGGTAGGGCGAGCACCGCGCCATCGCCGAGGTCGGCGCGAAGATCATCGATATACCGCAGCAGGTGGTCGCGGCGCGCTAGCAGCGCGTGAATCTCTGCGGGCTGGAGCAGCGGCGCGAGCGGATCATCGCTGCTGGCCACCGCGCGCGCCACCGACGCGTAGGTCAACGTGCGCAGCCGCGCCACCAGCTTCTTCGAGAACTTCGAGATCCCGTGCAGCGGCTTGAGGTTCGACTCGTGGCCGAACGTGAACAGCGAGAACGACAGCGTGTTGTCCATGAAGTACAGCGTCTGGTCGTCGAGCGAGCCCTTCGTGTTGTTGCCGGTCCAGCGATCCGCGTTGTCGATCAACACGTCGAACACGATCATCGTCGAGAGCTGGGCCATCGTGCCGGCGAGCTCCGCGGGCACCGGGGTGTCGGCCTGGAGGTACGGCATCCACTCCGCGACACCCTCGGGCTCGTCGATCCGATGCTCGCCGATCGTGGCGTCGCGGATGTCCGGGATCCACCACGACACCTCGCCCGAGACCTTGCCTCCGCGCACGATCGCCTCGTCGACCAGGCGCTGCGTCGTATACTCGCGCCCATCCGCCGCCGCCGCCGCGATCAGGTCCGCGAGCGCGAAGGTGGCCGACTTCGCGGGCGCGACATGGCCGATGCCGAGCATGCGATCGATGCGATACGCGGCGATCTCGCGACGCGGATCCGATTGCGGATGGATCTGCTGCGGCTTGAACGCGGCGCGCGCACCACTCGCGAAGTCGACCCGCAGCGACAGCGAGGTGCCACCGTGATTGAGCTTGATGGCGGTCACCGGCGTCGCCGCGAGCGGCGCGAGCAGCTGATCGTCGGGCTGGTCGAACACGGTCGTATCGCCGAGCGGCAGGCCGACCTCGAGCCGCGCGCTCGGCAGCCGCGTGACCGCGCGGGTCGTCGTGGTGGCCGCCGAGGCCTCGGGCTGGAGATACTCGCCGGCGACCTCGACGCCGCGGCCCGCGACGACCCACACGCCCGCCGCGGCGCCGACCGCGCAGACGAGCTCGAGCGCGATGCAGGTCCCTAACCGCACCGCATAAAAATATCACGTGCGGTGATTCAGGCGGAACTCCCGCCTTCGACGACGTAATTCGCCTTGCGGTGGCGCGCGGTCGGGACGTGCTTCTCCCAGCACACGACTGAACAGAACCGCAGCTTCATCCGGCCCGTGTTGCAGGAGGCAACGGTACAGCGGACCGCGGCGGTCCCGAGGGGAATCAACTTGCGGCAGGTGGCGCAGACCAGGCTGGCCATGCACCTGGTTACCATCGCCGCGCTTCGATATCCACTTCCCGATCTCGTTCCGGATCTCGTTCCGGATCTCGGCCCGGATCTGGGCCCGATCTGGGGGCCCGAGCTGGCCTACTCGATCGCGCGGATCTGGGCCTCGAGCGCGCCGCTCGCGGTATCGCGCACCATGCCGTCGCCGTCGATCAACACGGTGTGGGGGATCGAGACGACGCCGAACTTCTCGCTGGTCGCGCCATCGTCGGAGAGCAACTGGAGCTGGTAGTGCGCCTTGTCGAAGATCGCGCGCGCCGCGGCCGGGTCGTCGAGGTTGATCGTCAGCACGTCGATCTCGGGGTGCTTGCGCGCGAGCTGATCGAGGTGCGGCATCGAGCGCAGGCACGGGCCGCACCAGGTGGCCCAGAAGTCCACGACGGTGATCCGACCGGGCGTCCGCGATACGTGGGCGCCGAGCTGGCCGTGGCTGCCGATCCGCGCGAGCGAGAACGTGGGGGCCTCGGCACCGGTCTGCAGCGGGCGCACGAGATCGGTGTTCTGGACGACCCACACCAGCTGGACCGCGAAGCTCGCGAGCGCGACGGTCGCGACGATCCAGCCGGCGCGCCGCGCGGCCATCGGGATCGCGGTCGCGGGCGCGCCGGCTGCGGGCACGGCGGGCGCGCGCTCGAGGGTCACGGCGAACACCACCAGCACCAGCATCCAGCCGAACGCGACGAGCTCGACGGCCCAGCGCAGCGCGGCGGGCAGCGGCAGGTTGCCGATGCTGATCACGGTCTGTGCGACGAGGTGCACGATCACGGGCGGCAGCGCGGTCACGCACGCCAGATCGAACGCGCGGCCAGGCTCGCGCTTGGCGCCCGCGGCGACGAACAGGATCGCCGCCGCGATCACGAGCGCCGCGAGCTCGACCGTGAGCGTGCCGGTCAGGATCTTGGTCAGCGACGCGAGCCCGAGCTGGAGCGCGACCGCCGCGCCGAGCCACACCGCCTGGATCAGCCAGCGCAGCTGCGTCGCCACCAACAGGATCGCGAGGGCCGCGAGCAGGTCGCTGCCCGAGCGCCCCGCGGCCGCACGCTCGCCGCCGATCGCGAGCGCCTCGCGCGGACGCACCAGCGCGAGCCCGATCCGGCCGAGCAGCCCGGGTGGTGCGGGGACGCTCACTTCTTCGCGGGCCCGTTGCGCTGCGACACCAGCTTGCGCGCCTGAGCGACCACCGCCGAGGGCACGCCCCGGCTCTTCGAGATCGCCGCCAGGTCCTTCTCGCGCAGGAACGGGAGGAACCGCATCGTCTCGGTCACGGGGGTCTTGGGGTTTCTGCACAGCGCGTACTTGATGCCGTAGAGCTTGGTCCACTCACGCTTGAGCGTGATGTACTTGATGACGTCTTCGGAGAGGCCGGGGTTACTCGCATACCGTGCCGCCTCGAACTCGGTTACGCCAGGGGACTTGATCGCGGCCATCGCGACCATCCGGATCGGATCGCGAATCGCCGCGCCGCGGATCACGCCGTTGCCGAGCGTGGCCGCGCGGATCTTGCCGGGCACCGACAACTTGTTGAATGGCTTGTCTTCTTCGAGTGGCTTGTCGTCGCCGAGCTCCGGCAGCACCTTGTCGGCGTCGCCGACCACGAGCGCGTGCTCCTCGCCGACCGCGAGCGCGGACATCAGCAGCGTATCGGCCTCGGCGTACGACCCCGGCGGCGGGGGGTGCGCCTGCAAGGCCCGCGCGATCTCGTCCCAGGCGGCCAACCCCGGCACCCGGACGGCGTTACGGACCGCGAGCTCGACGATGCGATCGACCGTCGACATCCGCGCGGCCTTGTTCTGGTACATCGCCGCGATGATCTGCGGGTAGCGCAGCAGGCGCTGCTCGTTGGTCGCGATCCGATCGACCTCGCGACTGCCGCCGTTCGCGGCGAGGAACGCGATCGTCGGATCGGAGGTATTCGGGTTTGCGACCAGCGCCTCGAACGCGGCCGGGGTGTCGGCGACCAGCTGCGCGAACAGATCGAGCACGCGCGGATCGGTCGCGGGGTTCGCGAGCGCACCGGCCATCAGCGTGTCGGGCAGCCCCATCGCGGTCGTGCGCGCCGCGGTCGCGAGGTTCTGGTCGCCATCGATCGCGAGCTGGTAGAGCACCGCGAGCTGATCCGCGGGCGGCAGCGGGACGAGCCCGCGCGACGCCATCATGCGACCGGGGCCGGCGCCGAGCGCCTTCTGCGCGGCCGGCGACAGCTGGGTCACGTCGAGCGGGGTGTGCTCAGTCATGGTTGCGGGGCATGGTTGCGGTGATAGAGGATCTTGAGGCCCTTGAGCGTCAACAGGTCGTCGGTCGCCTCGATCGTCTTGGTCTCGGTCGCGATCAGCGACGCCAGGCCGCCGGTCGCGACGCAGCGCGCGGTCCAGTCGACCTCGGCGCGGATCCGCGTGACGATCGCATCGACCATCCCGGCGTAGCCATAGACGAGGCCGGCCTGCATCGAATGCACGGTGTTGCGCGCGATGATCTTGCCGGGGCGGGCCAGCTCGACCCGCGGCAGCTTCGCCGCGTGCTCGTAGAGCGCCTCGGCGCTGATCTGGATCCCGGGCGCGATCACGCCGCCCATGTACTCGCCTTTCGGGTTGACGACGTCCCAGGTGGTGGCGGTGCCAAAATCGACGACGATGCAGCCGCTCTTGTAGTCCTCGAACGCGGCGACGGCGTTGACGATGCGGTCGGCGCCGACCTCTCGGGGGTTCTCGTAGAGGATCGGCATCCCGGTCTTGATCCCGGGGCCGACCACGAGCGCGGGCCCGCCGCAGTGCCGCTTGAAGAACTGCTGGATCCCGAAAACGGTCGGCGGCACCACCGAGGAGATGATCCCGGCCGTGATCGACTTCCACGGAAAGCCGTCGAGATCGAGCAAGGTCTTGAGCAGCACCGCGTATTCGTCCGACGTGCGCTGCGCGACGGTCTGGATCCGCCAGTGCGCCGCGAGCTCGTCGTCGCGGAACACGCCGAGCACGGTGTTCGTGTTGCCCACGTCGACGGCGAGCAGCGTGGTCATCGCAGGCTCCCTGTGCCCCGACGCCGGCTCTGCCGCTCCGAGCTCGCGCGCCGGCACATCGGTGAGATGGTAGCCCACAGCGCCCGGAGCGTAGTAGGCTCTGCCCACTTATGCGGGGATTCCTCAGCTTCGTGTGTTCGATCGGTGTCTTGGCCTGTGTCGCGTGTGGTTCGTCGGACAAGCCCCCGGGGCCGCTCGACAAGCACTTCGACGACATGTACATCGCGGCGATTCCGCTCGACCAGAAAGCGAACGTCGTCCAGACCCAGCAGAACTGGAACGTGGCGCGCATGGAGAATGCGAACGCCGAGGCGCAGGTCAAGGAGGCCGACTCGCAGCTCCACGAGGCGCGTAACGACTACTCGGCCACCAAGCTCGCGGTCGACTCCGCGAGCTCGAACAAGAAGAGCGCCGACGCCTCGGCGGACATGACCCGGATCAACGAAGCGACCAAGAGCCTCGCGGCCGCGAAGGACGTCCAGAAGGCGGCCGAGGCGCGCGTGAAGTACCTCGAGAGCTATCGCAGCTACCTGGGGCGTTACCTGCGCTACACGCAGGAGAACATGTACTTCCAGGAGGCCGAGTACGAGTCCGCGAAGGCCCAGCTCGCGAAGGCCAACAACATCGCGCCCAAGGGCGTGAACTACGAGGCGTTCCCTCAGCAGCAGGAGAACCGCCACTCGCGCACCGATTCGGCCAAGGCCAAGGCCGAGAGCGCGAAGGCGTCGGTGACGGCACAGCGTGACCACTGGCTCCAGCTCCAGGCGCAAGCCGACAAAGAGAACGGCCGCGCGGGCGTGTTCTGGGATCCGATGGCCCCGAAGGTCCAGCCGATGGCGGCTCCCGCCGCGGCGCCCGGCCCGGCGCCTAGCCCGGCACCCAGCGCGTCGAACTGATGGGGTCGTTTGGGCGCCGCCGAACCACAAGGTGAAGAGGCTGCGCGGATCCTCGTCGTCGATGACGAGCGGGTGATCCGCGAGAACTTGGCGGAGTTCCTCACCCTCGAGGGATTTTCGGTCCACACCGTCGAGGACGGAGAGAAGGCGCTCGTCGAGCTGCGCCTGAGGCCCTACGACCTCCTGATCACCGATCTCAAGATGCCGCGGCTGTCCGGGCTGCAGCTCCTCGAGAAGATCGAGGCCGAGCGGCTCGGCGTCTTGACCGTGTTGATGACCGGCTTCGGCACGGTCGAGACCGCGATCGAGGCGATGAAGAAGGGCGCGTACGACTACCTCCTCAAGCCGTTCAAGGTCGAGGAGGTGATCCACGTCGTCGAGCGTGCGCTCTACCGCCAGCGCCTGCAGACCGAGAACATCCGGTTGCGCGAGGCGCTCACGATCTATCGCGTGTCCGAGGCGATCGCGCTATCGCACGAGATCGACAAGATCCTCGATGTCGTGCTGCGCGCCGCGATCGACGAGGTCAAGGCCGACGTCGCGACGCTGCACCTGCTCGACGCCACGACCGGCCTGTTCGAGGAGCGCGTCCGGATCGTCGGCTCCGACGTCGATCGCAGCGCGGGCCTGCCCTCCCCCGCTTTCGGGGTGCTCGCGGAACAGTTCGCACAGGGCCTGCCGATCCTCGCGCACGGCGGCAAGGCCTCGCGGTTCTTCACGGAATCATCCGCGCCGCAGGAGCTCACCTCGTTCGTCGCGGTGCCGTTGCAGGTGCGCGGCACCATGGTCGGCGTGATGAACGTGTTCGCGTTCACCGCCGGCAAGAAGTTCGACGAGGGTCACCGCAAGATGCTCGCGGTGCTCGCGTCGCGCGCCGCGAGCGCGATCGACAGCGCGCGGCTGTACGGCGAGCTCGTGCAGTCGAACGAGAGCCTGCGCACCGCGAACCTATCGCTCGAGGAGATGTTCCAGCAGACCGTCGCGGGCTTCGCGCAGGCGCTCGAGGAGAGCGACCTCTACACGCGCGGCCACAGCGAGCGGGTCGCGGTGTACTCCGAGATCCTCGGCCGAGGCCTCACGCTCCCCGACGCCGAGATCCGGCGGATCGTGCAGGCGGGCGTGATGCACGATGTCGGCAAGATCGGCGTGCGCTACGACATGCTCAACAAGCCCGGCAAGCTCACGCCCGAGGAGGTGGCGGTGTTTCGCCAGCACCCCGAGAAGGGCAAGCGCATCCTCGCTCCGGTGCCCTGCCTGCACGGGTTGATCGACGGGTGCTGGTGCCACCACGAGTGGTTCGACGGCGGCGGCTATCCCCGTGGGTTGTCCGGCCACAACATCCCGCTGGTCGGGCGGATCGTCGCGATCGCCGACGCGTACGACGCGATGACCTCGGATCGCGCGTATCGCCGCGCGCTCAGCCACGAGGTCGCGATCTCCGAGATCGAGCGGTGCTCGGGCTCGCAGTTCGATCCGGAGCTCGGCGATGCGTTCGTCAAGCTGATCGAGGCGTGGCGGCGCGAGATGCGCGAGCGCGGCATGGACTCGTTGGTTCCGAGATAAGCCATGAACCCGGCCAACACCTGCTGCAATCACTGCGGAGCTCGGTTCCCCGACCCGACTCGCTATCCGCGGACCTGCCCGAGCTGCACCGCGATGGTGTGGGCGAACCCGATCCCGGTCGCGGTCGCGCTCGTCCCCATCCTCGACCCGGCGGGCCACGGCCTCCTCGTCGTGCGGCGTGGCATTCCGCCCGAGATCGGCAAGCTCGCGCTGGTCGGCGGGTTCATCGAGGAGCACGAGTCGTGGCAGGTCGGCTGCGCGCGCGAGGTCCGCGAGGAGACCGCCGTGATCGTCGATCCGGCGTCGTGCCGGCTCCACTGGCTGGCGTCGAGCGAACCGAAACCGAACCGGATTCTGATCTTCGCGGTCACCGCGCCGGTCGACGCGCTGCCCGCGTTCGTGGCGAACCCCGAGACCCTGGAACGCGGCGTGATCTTTGGTCCCGGGGGGCTCGACGAAGATTTCGCATTTTCGACCCACCGCGAGGCGGCCAGGCGGTACTTCGCCGATCGCGGCATCACCGGTCACCACGCATTCGCGTCGCGCTAGCCGGTTGCCGTATAATAGCCGCGCCCGATGTTCGGGAATTCGGGGAAATACCGCCTGGACCATCGTCTCGGCGGCGGCGGGATGGCGGAAGTCTTCCTGGGCTCGATGCTCGGCGCGGAAGGTTTTTCGCGCAAGGTCGCGATCAAGCGCGTGCTCCCGGGGTTCTCCGACAACCCCTCGTTCGGCCAGATGTTCGTGGCCGAGGCGCAGATCAGCGCGCAGCTCCAGCACCCCAACATCGTGTCGGTCCTCGACTTCGATCGCGACAGCGAGAGCCGGCTGTTCCTGGTCATGGAGCTGGTCGAGGGCCGCGACCTCGATGCCCTGGTGTCGAGCGGGCTGTTGCCGATCCCGCTCGTGATCTTCGTGATCAGCGAGGTGCTGCGCGGCCTCGGCCACGCGCACGACCTGCCGATCTCGACCAGCACTCTGCGCGGCATCGTCCATCGCGATGTCTCGCCGCACAACGTGCTGCTGTCGTGGGACGGCGCCGTCAAGGTCTCCGACTTCGGCATCGCGAAGGCGCGCGAGGCCAGCGCGGCGACCGCGTCGATGATGATCAAGGGCAAGCCCGCGTACATGTCGCCCGAGCAGGCGAACGGCGAGCAGCTCGACGGCCGCAGCGATCTGTTCGCGGTCGGCATCATGCTGTGGGAGATGCTCGTCGGCCGGCGGCTGTTCGTCGGCGAGGACACCCGCACGACCCTCGCCGCGGTGTTGTTCGGCCAGGTGCCGCGGCCGCGCTCCCTGCGCAGCGAGATCCCGAAGGACCTCGAGCGCGTCGTGATGAAGCTGCTCGAGCGCGACCTGCCCGCGCGCTATGCGACGGCCGAGGACGCGATCCGCGACCTGCTCGAGTGCCACGACTCCCCGAAGGCGGGCCGCGAGCTGCTGATGAAGACGCTCGCCGAACGGTTCCCCGAGAACGCGCCGGTGCGCGGGAGCGCGCTGCGGTCGCGCGGGGGCGCAGCGGCGCAGACGCCGGTCCACCCCGGCCACACGCCGTCCCACGTCTCGCTCTCCCCGCACGCCGGTACGATGATGGACGGCCAGGCCGGGTTCACGCCGGCCACCGCGATGCCGAGCCTCGGTTCGGGGCGGAGCGCGCCGACGGCGACGATCACCTCGAGCACCCTGGCGCGCAAGCGCGGCGCGAAGACCGCGATCTTGGTCGCGGCCGGGCTGTTGAGCGCGGTGCTCGCGTTCATCGTCGTGATGGTGGTGACGAAGAAGCACGCGGGCTCGGGCGCATCGCTCGACGCGGGCGCGAGCGCGGCCCTGATCTCGGGCTCGGGCTCGGGCTCGGGCTCGGGCGCCGCGATCGCCGTGATCCACCCCACAGCGATCGACGCGGGCATGCCGGACGCAGCCTCTCTCGTGGCGATTCCCCCCGACGCCGGTGTGGTGGAAGTCGCTGCCCACGACCACCAAAAAGGTGCATCTTCGATCCCGACGAGCCACTCTGCCGCCGGCGAGAAGAAGGCCCAAGGCGCGATCCACATCACCGCGATGCCGACGCTGACCGTGACCGTCGACAAGACCACGTACGGCGATACGCCGCGCACGGTCCGGCTCGCCCCCGGCAAACACAAAGTTCACCTGACCAACGAGAGCGGCTACGACGAGACCTTCATGGTCACGATCGATCCCGGCAAGACCCAAGAGATCACCAGGTTCAAATGATGAAGCGTCTGGCCCAGTTGGCCGTTTTCGCGATTTTGTTCGCAACTTCTGCCGCGCGGGCCGATATCGGCGTCGTGGTCACCGGTGAAGCAACGCTCCAGCCTCAGCTGCTCTCGCACCTCGAGAGCTGGCTCAAGCAGCGCGGCTACACCGTCTATTCGTCCGCGCTCGACCCCGACGCGATCAACACGCTGATCGATTGCTTCGTGGTCGAGGATCTCAACTGCGCGAAGAAGGTGATCGAGGCTCGCGCGAAGTCCGATTCGATCCTCTACGCGCGCGTCGACGTGGCGCCCGCGGCCAACGGCAAGCGCGACATCTCGATCGTCGGCTACTGGGTCGCGAAAGGCCACGACACCATGGCCGAGCGGCGCGTCTGCCACGGCTGCACGGAGAAACAGATGCACGGCGTCGTCGAGGATCTGATGCTGGTCCTCGGCAAGGATCCGCCGGCCAGCTCGCACGTCCACGTTCCGCCGCCGGCCCAGGTCGCCGAAGCGGCGCCCACGTCCGAGCCCGAGGCGCCGGCCGCGTCGAGCGACGAGCCACCGCGCAAGGTCGTGCCCGCCGTCGTGATGGGCATCGGGGCCGCGGTCGCGATCACCGGTGCCGTCCTGTTCGCGACCGATAGCGTGTCGCCGACCGGCCCCCAGAGCCAATACCGCGCCGGCCAAACCGCCGGGGTGATCTGTCTCGGTGCCGGCGTCGCGACCGCCGCGGCCGGCGCGTGGTTGTGGTTTCACCAAGGTGCGCAGTCGGCACCGATCGCGTCGGTCTCGCACGACGGCGCGGTCGTCGGCTGGGCGACCCGGTTCTAGGAGAACATCATGGACAAGCACCTGATCGTTGCGCTCGCGTTGATCGCCGGTTGTAAAAACTCGAACTACTGCGCGGGCAACCCCGATCACAACTGCAACGAGCACGCGGTCGACGCGCCCAAGCAAATCGACGGCATGGAGGCGCTCGACTGCACGGTCGCCGGCTGCGGCGATACCGGCAAGGTCTGCGACACCGGCACCAAGGCGTGCGTGGAGTGCACGACGACCGAGTCGGCGGCGTGCACGGGCGACTCGCCGGTGTGCAAGAGCGACGCGTGCACGGCGTGCGTGGTCAACGCTGATTGCTCGAGCCACACCTGCGAACCGTCCGGTGCGTGCGCCGTCTCGAGCGAGGTCGCGTGGGTCGCTGTTGGTGGCGCCGGCGACTGTTTGACCGAGGCGACGCCGTGCGGATCGATCGCTACCGCGCGTTCCACAACGCCCAGGACGATCATCCACGTGACCGGGCGACTCCCGGAGACCGTTGCCGTCGGGCTAAACCAGACGCTGACGATCATTGGCGATCGCGACAGCTCGGGAACCGCGACGAGCGGTCTCGCGTATGGCATCTGGACCCTCGTAGGCGCCTCGGGGAGTGCGAGCATCACGCTGGTCGACATGGAGCTCGATGGGCTGGCGACCGCCACGTATGGCGTCGCGAGCACATCGACAGGGACGATCGAGCT
>JBDTEH010000204.1:0-29369 GCA_039922635.1 Kofleriaceae bacterium
CCTCGCGAACCACACGCCGCGCCCGATGGCGTCCGACGAGGCCTACGCGACCCCCCTCGACGAAGCCGAGCGGCGCGCGCTCGTCGACGAGGAGGACGAGGGCGTGCTCGGCGAGCTGGTCCAGCTCGTCGGCGAGGCGATCGGCCTCGTGGTGCCCGACGCGCGCGCGGCGCTCGAGCGAGCCGACCTCCACAGCGCGCGCCGGATCGCCGCGGGCACGAGCTCCGCGGCCGCCGCGCTGTACCCGCAGATCGCGAACGCGCTGGGCGGCCCACAGACCCTGCTGTACGCGATCGAGCGCGGCCAGGACCTCGCGGTGCTGCTCGCCGCACCACCGGTCGTCGTGATCGGGCCGGCGCTCGGCTCGATCCGCGCGCGCTCGCAGAGCGATGCCGACCCCGCGGTGGATACCGAGCTGCGCTTCCGGCTCGGCCGCGTCGTCGAGCTCGCACGCAGCCACCGGCTGCTCGCGACCGGCACGACGCCGGCACGGTTCGGGCGGTTCGTGACCGGGCTGTATCACGCGTTCGCGAAGCGCGCCGATCCGGACAGCTCGGCGGTCACCGAGGGTGACCGGCTGCGCAGCGCGATCCCGCTGCTGCTCCGCCGCCGGATCACCGAGCGGCTCGCCGGGATCGAGCTCGGGGTGCTCGACACCAGCGCGTACCTCGCCGCGTGCGAGCGCGCTGCCGATCGCTCGGGCCTGCTCGCGTGCGGCGATATCGGGGTCGCGATCACGGCTGCCGGTGGACCCGCCCGCGCGCGCCACCTCGTGCGACTCGCCGCCACTCCGCGCTACCTGACCGCCCGCAAGAGGCTACGCTCCAGGTCGAACCGATCGGAGTAGTCATGCCGCCTGCCCTACCGCCCTGTGGACCCTATCGTCTGACCGCGACCGTCGCCGGCATCGAAGCCGGCCGCCTGGTCTACTTTCACAACCACGGCGATCCCGGCCCCGGCCTGTACCTGCCCGAGACCTGGATCGCGAACCGCGCGAGGTGGTCCGAGCGTGGCACGACCGTGCCATCGGACTTCGATCCGAAAGTGCTCCACGCTCTCGAGCCCGAGGGCTTCTACCGCGTGACGCGCGAGTTCTACTGCTGCGAGAAGAAGTGCGCGAAGTTCGAGCCCGACTCGCTCGTGCAGCTCGGCTACAACGGCAACGGGACGCCGCTCGTGTTCATGGCGCAGCTCGGCGCGAATGGAATTTCGATGCCCGACCGCGGCTCGGTCGTCGACGAGAAGACGCTCGGGAATTTGCAGCCGCTGAAGCTCGCGGCGGCGCAGGGCACCGAGGCCGAGAAGCCCGAGATCAACATCTCGCTGCCGCGCGGCTTCGTCGTGCACTGACCGGCACTATCCGGCGCGCTCGACGCGACCGTCCGCGTGCTTCGCGAACCGGCCCTCGTCACGCGGATGCACCGGATCGTCGCTCGGCCACGGCCAGCCGCCGAACTTCGTGCGCTGGTAATCCGCGAACGCCTGCTGGATCTCCTCGCGGGTGTTCATCACGAACGGGCCGTGCTGCGCGACCGGCTCGCCGATCGGGCGGCCCTGCAGCACCAGGATCTCGGTCTCGCTCTGCGCGGTGACCGCGATCGCCGCGTCGGGTCGGACCTGCACGCCGGTCGGCGCCTTCACGTCCGTGCCGGCGATCGTCGCGGCCCCGTGAAACACGTAGAGGATGCGGTTCGTCCCGGGTCGGGCGGCGGGCACCGTCCAGCTCGCACCGGCCGCGAGCTTCACGGTCCAGATCGCGAGATCGGCCTCGGGACGCGAGGCCCACGAGCTCGGCGGTGGCGCCGGCGGCGTGGCGTCCCCGAGGCTGCCCGCGACGACGCGCACCAGCACGCCCGGCGCTTCGACGCGCGGAATGCTCGGCTCCCACAACATCGTGAAGTGCGGATCGACCAGCTTGTCGCGGCTCGGCAAGTTGAGCCAGATCTGGAACAGCTCGGCCGGGTTCGGCTCGTCGCGGTGGACCAGCGGGAACATCTCGCAGTGCGAGATTCCCTTGCCGGCAGTCAACCACTGGACGTCGCCGCCGCCGAAGCGCGCCGTCGCTCCGAGCGAATCGGAGTGATCGATGAGGCCGCGCCGGACGATCGTGACGGTCTCGAAGCCGCGGTGCGGGTGCTGCGGGAAGCCCGGCACGACCTCGCCGTGGTACATGCGCCAGCCATCCTTGCCGGCGAAGTCCATCCCGAGCTCGCGCCCGGCGAGCGACGCCACCGGCCCGAGCTGGTCGTTGCCAGCCGGGTACGCGTCATCGTGATGGACGCAGAACAGGAAGGGATCGAGGGTGGGCCACTGGAAGCCCAGCGGCACGGTGGCGAGGATCGGCGACTCCGACATCTCTCCATCGTGGGGCCGCGCCGCGCGCGGCGCAATCTCACCGATCGGGCACAGACAGTTGCTAGTTTGGCTCGTCGATGACGATGCGGAACCACAGCGTGCGCTTGACCCCACACCGCCGGCACGCGACCGCGACCGCGCGCAGCCCCGGCCCCTCGAAGCGATGGTCGAGCACGCGATACTCGCCCTCGCACTGCGGGCACGGCAGCGCACCGACGCGGCCCTCGATCACCGCGACCGAGCTGACCTCGATCGGATGATCGGCGGCGCCGCCGGCGACGAGCTTCGCGAGCTTCTCGCGGTCGCGCACTAGCTCGCGCGCGCCACGCTCGTCCACGCGCCGTGCGGTCCGGTCCGGCCGAGCGGGCCGCTTCTTGCTCACGTTCGTGGCGCCTTCACGGCGCGCATGGCCGCCTGCGTGGCCGCGGTCGGCATCTTGACCCAGGGCATCCTGCGCGCAGCTTACAACGCCGGATCGCGGCGCGACATCTGCGCGCCTGGGTCGGAACGCGACAGGCACGCCTCGTGCTTGAATCACGGGCGTGCGGACCACAGCGATCCTCCTGTTCCTCGGCGTCGGTTGTCACACCTACGACGATCGGACGGCGCCTCCCGCCGCGACGCGGCCGAGCCTGTCCGATCAGGTGATCGCCGCCGATCAGCGCATGCACCAACGCTACGCCGCCGCACGCCAGATCGAGTACGCGGTCGCGGTCAGCAACCTGGAGGGCGTCCACACCAGCGCACGGGTGATCGATGCCTTGATCGATCCCGACCTGTTGCCGGCGTGGCGGCCCTACGCCGAAGCGGTACGTGATGCGGCGCGCCAGATCGCGAACACCACCAGCCTCGACGCGGCCGCTCGTGCGACCAGCGTCCTCGGGATGCGATGTGCTGCTTGTCATCAAGCCGCGTACGCCCAGATCGTGTTCGCCGACGTTCCACGGCCGGACCCGAGCTCCGCGACACCGAGGATGGTCGATCACCAGTGGGCGGCGATGCTGATGTGGGATGGCCTGATCGGACCGTCGCCGGCGCGCTGGACGAAGGGCGCCACCGCGTTGACCACGATGCCGATCAACCTCGTGGCGAGTGCCGTCACTCCGGCTTTTCAGGGGGATCTCGACGACGTCGCGCACGTGCGGCTGTTCGCGACGCGTGCCGCGGCCGCGACGTCGACCGAGCAACGCCAGCAGATCTTCGGCGACCTCCTGGGCGCATGCGCGCACTGCCACGAGACCCTCCGCGACCGCTGACCCGCACCGGCTGCGCGAACCGCGCTGCTGGCATCGTTCTAGCCGTGCCGGAGGGCGAGCGCTCCGCGCATGCGCCGCACGCCGCCGATCACGATCGCGATCGAGATCCCGAGATAGCCGAGCTGCAGCCAGGTCGTGGTGCGCACCAGGATCATCTCGGTGACGATCCAGCCGAACAGCGCGAGCCCGGCGATCGAGCTGATCTCCGGCACGTGCGGGAGGTCGCGCGCCACGCACCATGCCGCGAGCGCGTTCGTGCCTCCCACGACGACCAGCAACAGCACGCCCGGGATCAAGAAGCTCGAGAACGGCGAGTGCGCGAGCAGCGCCAGCGGTGCGTGCAGCCGCGAGCCGTCGGGCGCGATCATCAGCAGCAGCCCCCCGGCGATCGCGGTGACGGCGGTCGCCGCGCACAGCAGCGCGAGCGGCCACCGCACCGGAGACGTCTCCGGAATGACCACGGTGGATGGCAGTTGCACGAGCTCGCGCGCGATCTCGCTCGCCCACGCTCGCACGCGATCCCAGTCGCGCCAGTCGCCCGCGTAGTTCTTGGCCATCGCCTTCGCGAGCCTCCCGCGCGGCTCCGGCTCGAGCCGGCCGCCGAAAGTGCGATGGTCGCGGGCCCCGATCTTCGTGCTCAGCGCGGCGACACCGCGCACGGCGGCTGGCTCGGCGTCGGCCGGACCGAGCGGACCGCTCGAGAACAGCCAGGTCGGTCGATCGCGCAAGATCCGCGCGTTGCGCGCGACGAAGCGCCGCGCCTCGCGGACCCAGCGGTGGGCGTACAGCGCCCCACCGACCACGAACGCGTCGTAGGACGACACGTCGCGGGCCTCGCGCGCGGGCATGCAGTCGACCTCGTGCCCGCGCATCTGCATCGTCGTGGCGATCGCCTTCGCGAGCCCCTCGGTGCCTCCGCGCCTCGAGCCATACGTGACGAGGACCTTGGTCATGTCAGATCATCGAGCAAGTCGCGTGCCCCGTCGCGACCTCGGTCAGCGCCGGGGCCGAGCGACGAGCACCGCGCGGGCCGCATGACGAACGACGCGCTCGGCGACCGAGCCGAGCAACGTCCGGGCGAGCCCGGTTCGGCCGTGACTGCCGACCGCGACCAGGTCGAACGCCTTGTCCTCCTCGAGGATCGCGAGGATCTGCGGCCCCGGCCGGCCGATCCGCACGAGCGTCGAGACCTTCGCGGGGTGCGTGGCCGTCGCGGCCTTGCCCCAGTCGTCGAGCAACTCCTGCGATTCCCCCGCGAGTCCCGGGTGCAGGTTCGTCGCCGCTTCCACGGCGTACATCCGCGGCGGCTCGATGATGTGGAGCAGCATCACCGAGCGATCGGCGGTGGGCGCGAGCCCGGGCTCGAAGCCGAGCGCGAGATCGAGCGCGAGCCGCGATGACTCGGAGAAGTCGACCGGGCACAAGATGCGGCGGAACGACGCGCCGCAACCTTGCGGAACCGTGAGCACCGAGCAGGGTGCATGACGGACGACCATCTCCGCGACCGAGCCGAGGAACACCCGCGCGAGGCCGGTGCGGCCATGCGTCCCGAGCACGATCAGATCGATCTCGGGATCGGCCTCGGCGAGCTCGACGATCTTGACCCATGGCTTGCCGTCGATCAGCTTGGATGACAGCCGGGTCGCGCCGAGCTTGCGTGCGGTTTCGACCGCCGCGGCGAGGCCGCGCTCGACGTCGTCGACCAGCCCGCGGATCATCTCGGCGGGATAGACCACCTCTCCGGTGGTCGCGACCGGCGGCAGATACCAGACGTGCATGAGGACGAGCTCGCAACCCCGAGCCTGCGCGAGCCGTACCGCGACCGTCATCGCGTGGGCCGAGAACTCGGAGAAGTCGATCGGACACAGGATCTTGCCGGCCGTCATGGCCAAGTCGATTGCAATCACCTCACCACATCCACGGCCGCACCTGGCCGGCGAGTTGCAGTCGGTCGCAGCATGTACCGCGCCTGCATCGTCACCGCCGACACCCAGCACAGTCACCTCTATCTCTATGATCGCTCGGATGAAACGACCGGTATCGCCGAGCACTTCGTCGAGGTCGCGAAGCTCGCGAGCACGCACGTGGAGCACGCCGGTGGTCACGTCGACAAGCTGATCACCGAGTTCGCCGACCACGTCGCCACCCGGATCGGCGAGATCGCCACGGCGCACAGCCTCGCCACTGTGATCGTGTGCGCTGGCCCTCGCATGCTCGGGCAACTCCGGACCGCCATGCACCATCTACAGCCGGGGACCACGGTCACCGAGGTCGCGCACGAGCTCACCAAGCTGTCGCCGCACGACCTTCGCGCGAGGCTCGGCGAGGATGGCGTGTTACCGCCGCAGCGATGAGGTGCAAACGGTTCGCGCCGGCCTCGAGACGACGCAACCGGTTCGCGAACGGCTAACCACGCCCAGCTACATCGCGAGCTCGCCGGTCTTGTGAACCTCGACATCGATCGGGCCGACCGCGGTCGAGAAGTGAAAGTGCGCGTCGAGCATGTAGGTGTGGGCGCCACTACCGAGCGCGGCGGCGACCCGGATCGCGTCCATGGTGCCGATCGACAGGGCCGTGGTGATCGGCGAGATGCCCTCGGCGGGGATGGTCTGTTGCAGCGCGACCTGACCGGTCACGGCGCGGGTGCCGCCGACCGAGAGCTGCCAGTCGATCCCGGAGAGCGGGACGTTGAACGCGTTGGGGTTCATGACATCGACCTGGAGCTGGCCGGTCACCCCGGCGAGCCCCGCCGACGACACCGAGACATTCCGCACGGTCGCGGTGGGGCGTTCCATCGAGTGCATGAACAACGAGCATCCGGTCACCACGGCCAGTCCCAGCGCGATCCGCATGGAGGTACGTAGAGCAACTCCCGCACCGCGCCGTAACTCCGCGAAGTCTGGCGCCGACGTCAATGCGCGTTCACGATCGTTCACGATCGGGCCTTCACGATCGGCTGGCATTCGTTCACGCGCCGGCCCACACTGGATCGATGCAGGCCTTTGAAGTTCCGGTCGGCAGGTCGGTCCTGGTCGCCGCGCTTGCGGTGGGCGCGATCGCCGCGATGCCCCAGCGCCATCACCCAGATCACCATCGCCTCGTCCTGCACGCCGTATCGAGCCCCGATGCGCTGTACCTGAGCGCGTGGATGGACGGTCCCGTCGAGCTCGAGCTCGACGCGGATCATCTCCGGCCACTGCGCTTCGACATGCGTGCGAACGTTTCGGATGGCTGTCGCTGGCGCGGCTGGGAGACGCTCACGCCGATCGGTGATCATCGCTACGCGTACGCGTACGACGACGAGAAGCTGTCGTGCGCGCCCCACCCGATCGCGACCGTCCACACCCCGCGCATCGGCTGGGTCGAAGTTCAGTAGACCGTCCGACAGATCCGCGCGTGCAGCCGGCGCATCGTCAGAATGGCCACCCACCGGCATCACCGCGTCGGTTCCGGTAGAGTCGGGCGAATGCGGGGTCTCGCGATCGTGGTGGCGTTGGGCGCGACGGCGCTCGCCGCACCGACCTCGAAGTCGCGCGCGCGCGCGAAGACCCACCACGCGATCAAGCACGCCAAGTCCCGGTTCGAGACCCCGAGCGACGCCGCCGCGACTCCCGCGGTGACCTACGGCGCGCTCTCGCCCGAGGCGTGCGAGACCGAGCTGGGCAACCGCCACATCGGGTTTACCAAGGAGACCGCGCGCGGCGTGCTCGATCCGATCCGGCTGACCGGGGCGCTCCACGGCGTCGAGTTCCGCAGCGACGAGGGTGACGCCCGGCGCGCCGAGTCGCCGTACGAGATCGCGGACTGCCGGCTCGTGCTCGCGATGGATGACTTCGCGCAGATCCTCGAACAGCACGACATCGTCGAGGTCCGCCACTACTCGATGTACCGGCCGCCGCCGAAGACGTGGGCCGACGACCGGATCGGCGGCCAGCACAACGGCGCGCTCGCGCTCGATGCGGGCCGGTTCACCAAGCGCGACGGCACCGTGCTCGACGTGAGCAAGGATTTCCACGGCAAGATCGGCGCTCCGACCTGCGGCGACGGCGCCGGGCCGCACCCCGCGACCGCGAGCGCGAAGGAGCTACGCGAGATCTTGTGCTCGACCGTCGCGGCGCACCTGTTCAACGTCGTGCTCACGCCCGACTTCAATCGCCCGCACCGCAATCACTTCCACCTCGAGGTGATGGCGAACGTGAAGTGGTTCCTCGTACATTGATCGGATGCAACGCTGCGTCTGGGCCGGCGAACAAGCCGGCGCGATGTGGGACTACCACGACACCGAGTGGGGGCTGCCCACGCACGACGATCGCCGCCACTTCGAGTTCCTCGTGCTCGAGGGCGCGCAGGCCGGGCTGTCGTGGTCGACGATCCTCAACAAGCGGGCCGGCTATCGCACGCACTTCGCCGCGTTCGACCCCGCGGTGGTCGCGCGGTTCACGCCCGCGCGGGTGACCAAGATCCTGCAAGACCCCGCGATCGTGCGCAACCGGATGAAGGTCGAGTCATGCGTCAAGAACGCGAAGGCGTTCCTCGCGGTTCAGGAAGAGCTCGGCTCGTTCGACACGTTCATCTGGTCATTCGTCGACGGCACGCCGGTCGTCAACCAATGGAAGACGTCCAAGCAGATCCCGCCGCGCGACGCGCACAGCGACGCGCTCGCGAAGGCGCTGAAGCAGCGCGGGTTCTCGTTCTGCGGCACGACGATCATGTACGCGCACCTGCAGGCGTGCGGCCTGATCAACGATCACCTCGTCGAATGCTTCCGCTACAAGCAGGTCGCTAAGGACCGCAGACCGGGAACTGGTTCGCGCCGGTCCGCGTGACGTTATCGCCGAGCGCGATGCCGGAGTCCTCGAGGACCAGCTCGCCCTGAGGCCGGGTGCTGGTGACCCGGAACTCGAACGGTCCGGGGCCGAGCCCGGACGCGTCGACGAAGTAGTTGTAGTCGAGGCGCGGGATCTCGGTATACGCGCCGTTGTTCATCACCTCGAGCTTCGTGGTCACGTAGCGCGCGTTACGGAGCTGGACCGCAGTCCAGTACGCGTTCGCGCCATCCTTGAAGTGATATTCGATCGGGCCGGTCACGTCGCAGCCGACCTCGTGCCAGCTGATCGGCACGCGACCAGCGGCGTGATCGGCGATCATGTCGAACGCCTGCGGCGACAGGTCGAGGTCGCCGTGCGCGCAGCCCGGGCACGAGTCGACGATCCGCACGGTGACCACGCCCTTGGGGCCGGTGACCGCGACACACGCGCCGCACCACGCCGCGTCGCCGTAGTCGGGCTTGTTCATCGCGGCGACGAGCAGGTCGTCCGGAGATGGGTCGAAGCTGCAATTGCCGGTGCCGTCGGCCGCGTAGTACGTGCCCTCGCCCTGGGTCTCGGTAAAGGAGTCGTAGCAGGCAGCGCCGTCGCCGCCGTCGGCGCCGGGAGCCTGATCGTCCATCGCCTGCGTGCTCGAACACGCCGCCACTGCCACCACCATCAGGAACCAACGCATGACGCGAGCTTAAACGAAGTCCTTCGCGATCACGGTCCAATCGTCGTGCGAGTGACCGCGCCCGATCATCTCGTCCATCCTCGCTGTGATCGCCGGCACAAGGACGAGCCCGGCGTGTGCGACATGTGCGCGCTCGACTTCTTCCTGAACGAGACGTGCGTCCTTGCGCGCCATCGCGAGCTCCCACGACGGTCGGGTGAAGTCACCCGAGGCGATCCGCTTGGCCCGCGCGCCGATCATCGCGCCCGGGTTGAAGTGCTCGAACAGCGTGATCGCTTCTGCCGCCGAAAACCCGAGCGCCTTGCCGAGCCCGATCAAGTCACCGATCGCCGCGGTGAACCCCATCAGGAACGTGTTGCCCATCAGCTTGAACGCGGCCGCGGCGTCGACGCGCTCGCCGAGGTCGATCAGCGTGCCGGTCATCGTCGAGAGCATCGGCGTCACGCGCTCGATGCGCGCGCGGTCGCCCGAGATCAACATGATCCCGGTGGCGTCGCGCGCGTTCTGCGGCCCCATGAACACCGGTGCGTGGACGTACGTGAGATCGGCGCGGGCGGTGCGTGCCTTGGCGCCCGCGGTCGAGGTCGTCGAGTGATCGATCACGAGCGTGCCTGCCGCGCAGCATGCCGCGGCGAGCACGCCGTCGACGGCGGCATCGTCGGACACGACGACGTGGACGCGCGCCGCGCCCGCGACCGCCTGCGCGGCCTCCGCGAACGCCTTCGCACCCTCGACCTCGAGCGCCTGCGCGCGCGCGAACGTGCGGTTCCAGACGTGGACGGTCTCGCCCTTGGCGATCAGGGCGCGCGCGAAGTTGCTACCGAGGAGACCGGTGCCGAGGACTGCGATCATGGTGACCGCAGTCTACGCCGCGATCCGTCCCGGATCAGGTGGCCGAGCGTGCCTGGATCGCGCTCGAGACGGTCAACTGGGTCTCGCGGTTGCGCGTCTCGATCTGGATATCGACCGCTTCGGGATCGATCTCGACATAGCGCGCGATCACCTTCGCGATCTCCTCGCGCATCTCCTGCAAGCGTCCGCCGTCGAGGCCCGTGCGATCGTGCGCGAGCACCAGGTGCAACCGCCCCTTCGCGACCTCGCGGCTGGGCTTGGTGCCGAACAGAGTCTTGATGTTCTGCCACATGGTGATCAGCAACCTCACGCCGGCGACGCCGACAGACCGAGCGCGCGCCCGATCCGGGTAAAGAACCCCACCGGCTGCTTGTCCTCGACCTCGTGGCCGGCGAGCAGCTTCGCGATCCGGATCAGCTCGCGCGCGGCGAGCGACTTCGAGGCCTCGAGCACCGCCGGCACGCCCTTGTTGGTCGTCGCGATGATCTGGTCGTCGAGCGGCACCGCGCCGAGCATCTCGAGCGCGAGGATCTCGATCACGTCGGCCTGCGAGAGCATGTCGCCGCGCTTGACCAGCTGCGGCGAGATCCGATTGACGATCAGCCGCGCCGTCACGCCCGCCGCGGCGAGCAAGCCGACCACGCGGTCCGCATCGCGGATCGACGACACTTCCGGGGTCGCGACCACGATCGCCTCGTCCGCGCCCGCGATCGCGTTCTTGAAGCCCTGCTCGATGCCGGCCGGGCAGTCGATCAGCACGAAGTCGTGCGTGGCCTTGAGCTCCATCACGAGCTTCCTCATGTCGTCGGGCGTGACCGCGTCCTTGTCGTCGGTCTGCGACGCGGGCAGCAGCCACAGGTTATCGAGGCGGCGATCCTTGATCAGCGCCTTCTGCACCGTGCACTTGCCGCGGATCGCGTCCACCGAGTGGAACACGATCCGATTCTCGAGCCCCATGACGACGTCGAGGTTGCGCAACCCGATATCGGCGTCGACGAGCACGACGGTGTGGCCGAGCTGCGCGAGCGCGGTCCCGAGGTTGGCGGTGGTGGTCGTCTTACCGACTCCACCTTTTCCTGACGTGATGACGATGGCGCGGCCCATGATGGTGACTCCTTAGATGGCGGTAGCGAGGTTGCGCGGCAGACCCTTGTAGCGTTCGACGATCATCTGGTCGCCGGTCGCATACGCGATCTCGGCGTCGTTCGAAGAGGTGTCGTTATCGGCGGCCCGCGCGACGCGGCGGCCGATGCGGAGCTGCTGCGGTTCGAGCCGCAGCGCGAGGATGAAGCCGGTGTCCGAGCCGATCGCGGCGTGCGCGGTGCCCTTGAGCCGGCCGAGCACGACGATGTTGCCGGTCGCGCGGACCTCGGCGCCCGGGTTGACGTCGCCGAACACGATCAGGTTGCCGGTGTGATCGAGGATCACGCCGCTGCGCACGGGGCCGACGAACAGCCGCGTGGTGTCGGCAGGCATCGCGGGGAGCGCGACCGGGGCCACCGAAGCGGCCGGGGTCGGGGCCACCGGGGCCGCCGGGATCGCGATCTGGGTCGGCGCTTCGACGACGATGCCGTCGTCGTCGTCGTCGGGAACGAGCTCGAGGAGCGGGTCATCGACGGGCGTCGGCGCGGAGCCTTCGGCGAGCTCGACCGCGACGGGGCTGGTCTCGACGATCAGCGCCGGGGGCAGCGCCGGCCTCGGCGCCCCGACCTCGACGATGCGTAGCTCGAACCGGGTCGAGAGCTCGACGAGCTGGAGCAGGCACCCGCCGGAGAGCGGCCCGGCCTCGACGGTGATGCGCACGTCGCTGCCACGGAAGAACGCGGGCGCCTCGGCGAGCTTGGCCTCGAGCACCCGGACCACCGCCGCGGCGCTCGCGCGGCCATCGACGTTCCACTCCAGGCCGCGCGCGGTACCGCGCATGACGGCGGCGGGTGCAGCTTCCTCGAGCTCGGCGAGCGCGGTGTTGGTCGATTCCATAAGGGCCCCATGAAATGCCTAACGCCCCCGCTACAACCCGGGCAACTTTTTGGCGATCCACATTGCTCGAGAATGCGGCATTCACAGCGACCCGCCGACCGAGCGGTCAGCGCCGAGATCGCGTTCATGTCCAGCGTCGTGTCCGCCTTCGTGTCCGGCGTCCGGCGCGCGCAGTCACCGCCGCAACTTGTGAAACTGTAGTACGTCCCCTTTTTCGGGGATGTCATTATGAGGACTTACGGCGGCGAACTTGTGAAACTGTAGTACGTCCCCTTCGGAGGAGCAGGAGGACGAGCGCGGCGGCACTCCAGAGGGGCGGCGCGGAGCTGCCGCGGCAGCCGCAGCCGGTGGGCATCGCGGCGGGCGGCGGCTGCATCGGATCGACCATGCCGGCGTCGGGCTGGGGCGCGGGCTGGATCGTGAACGCGTCGAGGTCGGCGGCGCTGCCGAAGAACCGATCGACGTCGGCGTTGCCGGTCACGCCGGGGACGGTCCCGGTGGCGGAGTACTGCCAGAACACGGCACTGGTCCACGGCTGCGGGATCGTCGCGCAGCTGTTGTACGAGGCGATGAACAGCGGGTAGGTCGCGAGCCGCGCGTCGGTCATCTGGACGGCGGCGAACCACGATGGATAGCTGTAGAGGATGGGTGCGCGGCCGGTGGCGGCCTGCACGGTGTCGAGCCAGTCATAGATGCGTTGCGCGAGCGTCGCGCGGTCGACCCAGCCGGAGTCGCCGGTGTGCTCGCAGTTCGCCTGGGCGCTGGACTGCACGCTCGAGGTCGGACACTCGATATCGAGCAGCGCCGGCAGGTCACCGACCTGGAGGCCGCCCGCGGACTGGAGCTCGGCGAGGAACGTGTTGGCCTGCGCGACGCCGTCGATGGTGCCGTCGAAGAAGTGATACGGGCTGCGCTTGACGCCGGCGGCCAGCGCGTTCGCCCAGTTCGGGGCGAACGTCGCCTGCATGTTGTAGTCGCCCTGTGTCGCCTTGATGAACGCGAAGCCGCGCCCCGAGGCCTGGACCTTGGCCCAGTCGATCGTGCCGGTGCCGGTGTAGACATCGAGCCCCTCGACGACCTGGTCCGGACACATCGTGAGGCCCTGCTCGACGGCATGCTGCTCGGGCTGCGACGTGGTGCACGCCGCGACGAGCCCCAGCACCAGCGTTCCCCAACGCATCATCGGTGACCCATCCTAACGGCTGTTCCGGCGCTGTACCAGGTACACCGTCGATACGGTCCGTCGATACGCGTGCGACGCGCGCGACACGGGGCGACATCCGCTTGGAATCGCAGGATTTGCAGCCGGCGCGGCGAGTCGCGATGGACCGATTCGTGCTCATCGGATGAGGTCATGAAGTCTCTACTGATCGGCATCGTGTTCGCGGCCGCCTGCGCCGGATCGCAGCCTCACTACACCAACGTCGCGAGCGTTCGCCAGGACATCAAGGCGTCGATCGCGCGGGACAACGCACATGCGCGCGAGATCATCAGCATGGGGCACACGACCGACGACTCGGCGGTCGTGTTCACCCAGGCGGCGAAAGATGCACCGAGGGTCGAGGAGACCTGGGTCCGCGACAGCGCCGGCTGGAAGATGAAGTCCGGCACCGATCAAGCCGCGCACATGTAGCGGCGGTGGCGGTACAAGAGGTCCGTGGAGTGGAAGCTCGCCGCGCACGGCTCCGCACCGGCCAACGAGGGCCGGCCCGACGGCTTCGAGGAGCAGACGTTCGGCCAGGCGAAGCGGCTGGTGTGGGCTCGTGGGGCGAGCGCGATCGTGGGCCCGATCGCGTACTGGAAGCGCTTCGCGGTGATGGCGGCGAACCACACGCTCACGGTGGTCGACGCCGATCGTCCGGACGCGGTCGCGATCACGGTCGACCACGTCGTCGACGTCCGCGCGATCGGCAGCCACGCCGGCGCGCTGTGGCTCGAGCTCGCGGCCGGCATCCTCGCCGTGCCCCTCGCCGATCTCGAGCGGCTCGCGCGCGAGGCACCCGCCGAGACCTCGATCACCGTCGCGACCTGGCACCCGCACCGCAACGCGTTCGCCCGCGTCCCAGCCAAGGTCGTGTGGGTGAGCGGCCACGACGCGCTGGTCAACATCCAGGAGCCGCGCGTGCGCCAGATCCACCTCGATGCGAGCGTGTTTGGGCTCGACAAGGGCATGCACCTCGCGTTCGTCGACCAGCTATGGCCGGGCGCCTATACCGCGGTCGATGTCCCCGGCCAGCCGCGGCGGACCGTCCAGGCGCCCGCGCCGCTCCGGACCGCGACCGCGAGCGCGGTCCGGATCGTCCCGCGCGATCCGGCGGCCGGTGCGTGGGACTCGATCGCGCGCACGGGCCCGGTGCTCGCGCTCGTCGAGCAGATCGCGGCCGCGCCCGATGACGCGGTCGCGCGCGCGGTCCTGCTCGACGCGCTCGGCGATGCCGGCGAGCCGTGCGCCGCGACGTTCGCGCTGCTCGGCGCGGGCAAACGCGTGAGCGCGCAGGACCGCGCCGCGGCGCTCGGTCCGCTCGTGCACTTCCTCGCGGACCTCAAGCTCCACGGCGGCTTGCCGGCGAGCGGTACGCTCGTCGCGGAGCCTCCAGCGGATCCCGCGGCGACCGCGGCGTTCCTCGGCGATGTCCGCCTCGCGATGCTGCACACCGTGCGGATCGGCAAGGGGCCGGAGCCGCTGTATCGCGCGCTCGTCGGTTCGCCGGGCCTGGTCGGGCTGCGCCGCGCCGATGGCAGCACGCACGCCCTGCTCCAGGAACTGCGCGACCGCCGCGCCGGTCAACTCACGCACCTGTTCGGCGTGCCGTACACGAACAAGCTCGCGCTCTCGTACTTGTCGGCACCCGCGTTCGCGTCGGTACGTCACCTCGAGCTCGTCGTGCGTGGCCGCAACGTCGCCCGCCGCGCGCGCGACGTCGTCGACGAGCTCGCCACGTTCGCGGGGCCCGAGCGCCACGTCGCGTTCGTCACGCCGCGGACGGGGGACGCCGAGCTCCTCGCGCGGCGGGTGATCCCGTCGTTCCGCGCGCTCGGCCTCGCCTCGGTCGCGATCGGCGGGGTCACGCTCGCGCGCACGCCGGACGGGATCGCGGTGCGGGTCGAACCCGACGCCGAGCCGGTGATCGCGGAGCTCGCGCGCGCGCGGTTCGAACGCGCAGCGACGTCCTGACGCGGGATCGGCTCGGCCGAGGTCGGCAGCCCGCGCGAGCGTGGTGCTAGTCGCGGAGCTGACCGTAGTCGGTGAGCTCGACCGCGACGCCGCCGACCGGGGTCTCGGTCTCGGCCGCGAGCGGCACGCGGGCCGCATCGTCCGACAGCCAGATCGTGAAGTGCGACTCGTGCGCGGCGACGCCGTCGTAGCGCAGCGCCGGACGCCCGCCGACGAGGCCGCGGCCGGCCCGCCAGATCGTCAGGCTGAAGTGACCGCCGCCGAGGCCGATCCGGACCTCGCGCGGCTCGTGCGCCACCGGCTCCCAGCCGCGCAACGTGCAGATCGCCGAGTGCAGGTCGTGCCGCGTCTCGCCCTCGTGCCAGTCGTGACGATCGTCGTCGTGCTCGTGCTGGCCGGCGAGCTCGGCCCACGACTCCTCGTGCGAGCGCAGCGGTACGCCGCGATCGAGGTCGAGCGTGGTCTCGAGCTCCCACCGCACGCTGCCGAGCAGCGCCACGAGGCCCACGCTGGCGCCGGCCGACTTGATGATCACGGCGCGGTGGCCGTCGACGACGCCCTCCTTGCCGATCGCGGTCTGGACCTGCGCGACCGTGATGCCGCGGAACGTGATCCGGAACTGCATCGTCTCCTGGGGCACGACCAGCGCCGGGAGCGACGGCTCGTGGGTCGCGGCCACCGCGCCGGCCGCCGTGCCCGCCGCGCCCGCCGTGGCCGCGGCGGCTTCGTGAATCGGCAAGTGGTTGCAGCCGCAACCCAGCCCGACGGCGACGACGATGCCGATGCGGATGCCGATGCCGATGCCAGTGCCAATACCGATGCCTGTGATCGCAAACGCCCGCATCCGGGCTGACAACGCACGAGCCTCGCCGATGGAGCAGTTTTTCTCCATACTGTCCTGACGTGACCACCGTCGAGCAGTTGCAGTTCACCGACGCCTTCGTACGCGCTCTGCCAGGCGACCCGCGCAGCGATAACCACACCCGGCAGGTGCGACAAGCGTGCTACTCGCGCGTCGAGCCGACCCCGGTGCCGGCGCCCGAGCTGCTCGTGCTCGTGCCCGAGGTCGCCGCGCTGCTCGGGCTCGAGGCACCGGCTCGCGATGCGGGCGCGCTGGTCGAGGTGCTCGCCGGCAACCGCGTCGTGCCCGGGATGGCGCCGTACGCGGCGTGTTACGGCGGCCATCAGTTCGGCACGTGGGCCGGGCAGCTCGGCGATGGCCGGGCGATCACGCTCGGCGAGGTCACCCACGCCGGCCAGACCTGGGAGCTCCAGCTCAAGGGCGCCGGCCCGACGCCGTATTCGCGCACCGCGGACGGCCGCGCGGTGCTGCGTTCGTCGCTGCGCGAGCTGGTGTGCAGCGAGGCGATGTTCCACCTCGGCGTGCCGACCACCCGCGCGCTCTCGCTGGTCATCACCGGCCAGCCCGTGCTGCGCGACCTGCTCTACGACGGTCACCCCGCGCACGAGCCCGGCGCGGTGGTGTGCCGGGTCGCGCCGTCGTTCCTGCGGTTCGGCAGCTTCGAGCTCCACGCCGCGCGCGACGACCACGCGACCTTGCGCACGCTCGTCGACTACACGCGCGCGACGTGGTTCCCGGGCAAGACCGTCGCCGAGATGTTCGCGGAGGTCGCGCACCGCACCGCGTGGCTGCTCTCCGAGTGGATGCGCGTCGGCTTCGTCCACGGCGTGATGAACACCGACAACATGTCGATCCTCGGCCTCACCATCGACTACGGCCCGTACGGCTGGCTCGAGCCGTTCGACCTCGCGTGGACACCGAACATCACCGACGCCGCGAACCGGCGCTATCGGTTCGGCAACCAGCCGGCGATCGCGCACTGGAACCTCGCGCAGCTCGCCAAGGCGCTCGCGCCGGTGTGCGAGAACCCCGGCGAGCAAGCCAGGCTCCGCGCCGCGGTCGATGCGTTCCCGCGCGAGTTCAGCTCGCTGTATCGCCACACCATGTTGCGCAAGCTCGGCCTCGCGGGCCGCGGCGACACGATCGTCGAGGACGACGGGCTGCTCGCCGAGCTCGCCGAGCTGATGCAATCGATCGAGGTCGATTTCACGCTGTGGTTCCGCCGGCTCGCCGAGCCCGAGCGACTTCCCGAGGCGATCTACGGCGAGGTCACGCCGCTGCATCGCGCGATGATCGCGCGCTGGCTCGAGCGCTATCGCGCGCGCGTCGCGGTCGAGGGGCTCAGCGAGGCCGAGCGCGCCGCGCGGATCTGCGAGGTCAACCCGATCTACGTGCCGCGCAACTACCTCCTGCAGGAGGTGATCGCGGCGACCGAGCGCGGCGACCGAGCCGAGCTGCTCGTGCTGCTCGACGTGCTGCGCGCTCCGTATCGCGAGCGCCCGGGGCTCGAGCGCTACGCGCAGCCCCGCCCCGAGTGGGCCCGCGCGAAGCCGGGGTGCTCGATGCTGTCGTGCAGCTCGTGAGCCGGCGCACACGTCGTCACCGCGAGGCCACCGCGACCAAGCCGACCTTGACCGGGACCGAGAAGTTCCCGCTGTGGATCGATTCAGCCAAGTAGCGCGAACAGGTCGCGGGTCGAGAGCTTCGCGGCCGCGCCGGTGCCGTCGAGCACGCTCGCGACGAGCGCGCGCTTGGTGCCGTGGAGCGCGAGGATGTTCTCCTCGACGGTGCCGCGCGCGACCAGCCGGTACACCGTGACCGGCTTGTCCTGGCCGATGCGGTGCGCGCGGTCGGTCGCCTGATCCTCGACCGCCGGGTTCCACCACGGATCGAGGTGGATCACGTAGTCCGCGCCGGTCAGGTTGATGCCGGTGCCACCGGCCTTGAGCGAGATCAGGAACGCGTCGCCCTCGCCGGCCTGGAACCGGCGGACCAGGCGCGCGCGCTCGGGCGCCGGCGTCGCGCCGTCGAGGTAGAGGTACGGCACGTTCGTGCGATCGAGCTCGGCCCGGACCAGCGCGAGGTGCGACGTGAACTGACTGAACACCAGCGCGCGGTGGTCCTCGCTGCGCAGCTCCTCGACGAGCTCGAGCAAGCGCTGCATCTTCGAGGACCCGATCGCCGAGCTCGGATCGTAGAGCCGTGGATGCGAGGCCAGCAGGCGCAGCCGGGTCAGCGCGGCGAGCACCTCGAAGCGGCGCTTGTCGCTTGCCTCCGCACCGCCTCCGGCGGCGCCACGCGTCGGGCGTCCGCCCGACTTGTCGAGCTTGGCGACCGTCGCGAGCCGCGCATCCTCGTAGAGCTCGGCCTCGGGCGCCGACAGCGCGATCGGCACGACGATCTCGGTGCGCGCCGGCAGCTCCGGTGCGACCTCCGCCTTGGTGCGGCGCAACAGGAACGGCTGGATCAGCCGCGCCAGCGCCCCGCGGGCTCGCTCGTCGCGATCGCGCTCGATCGGCGCGCCGAACCTCGCGCGAAATTGCTCCCAGCTGCCGAGCAGGCCCGGGAACACCAGCGCGAACATCGACCACAGCTCGCCGAGGTGGTTCTCGATCGGCGTCCCCGACAGCGCGACCTTGAAGTCGGCGTGCAGCATGCGCGCCGCCTTCGCGCGCTCGGTGCGCGGGTTCTTGAGCGCCTGCGCCTCGTCGGCGACGAGCGTCGCGAACTCGCGCTGCGCGAGCTGCTCGGCGTCGCGCGCGAGCAGGCCGTAACTCGCGATCAACACGTCCTTCTTGGTCAGCGCGCGCAAGGTCGCCGCGCGATCGCCGGCCTCCCCGTACACGATCGGCCGCAGCGCCGGCGCGAACCGGGCGAGCTCGTCGACCCAGTTGAGCGCGACCGAGGTCGGCGCGAGCACGATCGCCGGGCCGAGCTTCGCGCGATCGAGCAGGAGCGCGATCGTCTGCACGGTCTTGCCCAGGCCCATGTCGTCGCCGAGGCAGCCGCCGGCCCCCCACGCCGCGAGCCGCGCGAGCCACGCGTGGCCCTCGATCTGGTACGGGCGCAGCGTCGCCTGCAACGCCGCCGGTGGCCTGGGCCGCAGCCGGATCGCCGCGCCGAGCCGTTCGCCGAGCCGCCGCCAGGTCTGGTCGGTCTCGACCTCGACGCCGGCATCGACCAGCTTCTGGACGATCGGCACCGCCCCGACCGAGAGCTCGATGCCCTTGCTGACCTGGCCTTCGAACGCGTGGTCGGCGAGCTCGCCGAGCCGGTCGCGCAAGATCTCCGAGAGCTCGACCCAGCGATTCGCATCGACGCGCACGAACCGCTGTTGCCGGCGCGCCGCGTCGAGCAGCACCGCGAGCTCGATGCGGCCCGACTCGACCTTGAGCTGACCGGTCACGCCGAACCAATCGCGCTTCTGATCGATCTGCACGCGCAGGTGCTGGAGCTGCGGCGACGACAGCACGCGCGGGCGATCGTCGAGCCACTCGGCCGCGATGCCGTCCGGAGGGTGCTCGAGCATGGCGACGATCGACAGCGCGGTGTCCGGATCGTTGACCCGATGGGTGCCCGGCGGTCCCTCCTCGGCGTCCTGCAACGGCAACAGCGCGAGCGCCTTGCGCACGTCCTCGTGCTCGCGGTCGAACGAGCGCTTCGCGTAGCCGCGACCGCCCTCGCGCGCGACCATCACCTCGCGGGGCCCGACCCCGGGCGGGAACAGCGGCGCGCCCCGCGCCGGCCGCACGAACGCCTCGAGCTCGAGCGTCGCGACCGCGGTGATCCGCAGCCGCAGCACGACCGTCGCCGGCTCGTGGAGCAGCTCGCCCATCAGCCGCGGCGCGACCGCGAGCGGCAGCTTGCCCTCGACGCGCGCGAGCCGCTCGAGCAGCGCCGCGTGGCTCTCGGGCGGGAATGTATCGCCGTGCCTGGCGATCGCGTGCCACAGCTTGCGCGCCTCCTCGCCGACATCGATCATCAACACGCGCTGGTGCTCGGGCTCGATCACGATCAGCGGCTCGCCCGGCGCGAACGCCTGGAGCAGCGGCCCGAGCAGGCGCGGCGAGAACCGTGCACCGTCGACGGTCGGCTCGAGCCGCAGGTTGCCGGCCGGCGCCTGGGCCGGCGTCCGGCTCGACTGGCCTTTCGGCACCGCCCACGCCGCCGACGGCGCCTGGGCCTCGACCGCCGTGAAGCCGAGCGCGCGGCGGACCAGCGCGATCGATTCGCCGTCGCACATCACGCGCGGATGGTCGACCAGCGCCGCGAACGCCTTGTACGGATACGAGGTGCTGTAACCGGGGTTCCAACCGTCGAGCGCCTCGACGATCGTGCGGTCGCGCTCGTCGAGCGAGTGGCCGTGCTCGGCGACCAGGCGTTGCACCGAGACCCGCGTGCCGCTGCTCATCCCGCCCTTCTTGAGCTGGCGCTTCACGATCGGGCTGATCGCGTAGGTGCGGAGCTCGTGCTCGATCTGCCACCACAGCTCGATCGCGGTGCGCGGCTTGGTGCCGGGCTCGGCGAAATCGAGCTCCGCGAGGGCGCGCTGCCACGGCGGCCGCATCAGCTCCTCGGCGATCGGCTGGAGCTCCGCGAGGCGCCCCGGATCCGCGAGGCGGTCGAGCGTCGCGTCGATCAGCGCGATCGCGTGCGTGCACGGCTCGCGCTTGCACGTGCACGTCTGCTCCACGTGGTGGTGGAACGCGAGCCGCGCGATCACCGGCATCACCTGGAAGTTGAGGCCACGCACCGGCGTCGCCTCGTGCCACTCGATCGCCGCACCGTCGCGGTCGACCTTCCACGTCCCTCCCGCCCGGCTCGCGCGGCCGCGCGGCATCGCGCCGAGGCGTAGCTGGGCGCGGAGCTCCTGCAAGCGCGACCACAGCGGTGCGAGCGCCGCGGCGCTCGGCGCCCGCGGCGTGCGCTCCTCGACCCGCCCGGCCTCGACCTCCGCGGCGACCTTCGCGAGGTGTGCCGCCGCCGCCACCGCGGTCGCCTGGACCAGCCGCGGTTCGTCCCACGCGCGGCGCGCGCCGTCGAGCGAGCCGACCTCGCCGAGCGACTTGGTGCACAGCACGCGGCGCAGCTGCCACTCGCTCGAATAGGCCCGCACGAGCGAGCCCGCGAGGATCTCCGCGCTGGTCTCGAGCTCGAAGCCGATGTGGTGGTCGTCGGTCCACGCGACGAGCTCGGCGTCGGTCGCGAAGCACGGCTCGTCGCTCGCCGGCAGCGCGCGGCGGAGCTCGCCGCCTTCGCGGATCGCGGTGTGGTGCAGCGCGAGCGCGATCACGTGCTTGCACAGGTCGCCGCGCAGGCCCATCGGGCAGCTGCACGCGGTCAGCAGCTTCTTGCCGCCCCCGTGGATGCGCACGAGGTAGTCCTCCGCACCCGCGACGACGCCCGTGACCTGGTCGCCTTCGACCGCGTACTGGATCACGCGACCCTCGCGCCAGTAGCGCTGGCCGCGCTCGTAGCCGATCGCGTTGCGCGCTCGTAACAGCGCGTTCGGCAACAGCTCGTTCAGCGACACGGCAGCGCAGTCTACTCGCGGACGGCGGTTCCGCGTAGAGTGGAACCTTGTCTCGGTGGCGCGCGATCGCGGCCGTGGTTTCGGTCTGGGCCGTGTCTTCGGTCTGGGCGGGGTGCGGGCGCATCGGCTTCACGGCCGACGCCGATGCGCGTGCGGATGCCGCGGCCGGGCCGGGCGGCGAGGCCGGCACGCCGAGCTGCGCCGGGTTCGACCTGTGCGACCAGTTCGAGGATCCCGTGCTTGGCTCGGTCTGGACTGCCTATGGCGAGGTCAGCCACGCCACGCTCGCCCACCGCGGCTCGGGCTCCCTTCACTTCGTCGTGCCGCCGATCGGCGCGGGCGGCATGGCCGGTGCGCTGATCGCCGAATCGACGACGTTCGCGACCGGCACCGCGCCGTTCTGGGTGCGCGTGTGGGTCCGGTTCGGCGCGCACGCGGACGTGCAGAATCACCTCGAGCTGTTGTCTGCCGATCAGTTCGCCGGCGGCGGGCACGGCGACTACCTGTTCGCCGAGGCCGACGAGACCGCGCTGTACAGCCAGTTCGACGACCGCACCTCGGCGCTCCCCGTGCCGATCCCGCTCGACACGTGGACGTGCCTGATCTGGCACGTCGCTCCGGACGATGGCGTGATGGACCTCGGCGGCGATCTCGGCTCGGCCTCGTACAGCGGCATCACGAATGGCGAGCCGCCGCTCTCGATCCTCGGGATCGGGCCGAACCTCGATCCGACCAACGTCGCGGTCGATCAACCGATGTTCGAGGTCTGGCTCGACGACGTGATCGTCCACCACGCCGCGGTCACCTGCGCCGACTGAGCGCAGCCTCGAGCTCGTCCTCGCGGTTACAGCGCGCCGGCGGCCATCGACACGGCGAACAGCACCGCGATCACCAGCACCGCGGTGAACAGGTCGCCGTCTTGTTCGGCGTGACGGCGGCGCGCGGCGAAGCTCGCGCCGGCGAGCCGCACCACGGCGACGCCGGCGGCGAGCGCGAGCCAGGCGCCGGCGACGATCCACATCGTGTGGCTCGGGATAATCGGGGCGGCCCGCGCGGACGGCAGGTGCTGCACGAGCGCGACGAGCGCGCACAACGCTGCCTCGACGATCATGATCGCCGCCGGGTTGAGCGGATCGCGGGGGCCGATCGCGGTGCGCGCGATCGTTCGCGCCGTGGAGGAGCTGTGCAGCCGCGCGGACGGCAGCCGTACACTCCGACGCATCACAGACGACGTGATTCGCATCCCCTCCAGGATGACACCTCGCGGCCCGCACGTCACCTGCGCAGCAGCTTCGGGCCGCGCATCACCCGCGCAGCAGCTTCGGGCCGCCACCCGGGCCGCCTGGGCCGGTCGTCACCGGCTTGTGGAGCACGACCGTGCGCCCGGCCTCGCGCCCGGCGTGATGCGCGTCACCGACCCGTAGGCTGCGGCGGCGCGTCACGATCCGCGGATGGCGGCGGCGATAGAACTCCTCGAGCCGGCGGTCGCCGCGCCACACCAGGCCGACCCCGCGGAGCTCGACGCGGTCGCACACCAGCTTGTCGCGAAACCCGCGGATCACGCCGGTCTGATACGCGAGCCGATCGCGGCCGCTCTGCACGCGCGCGTCCGTGCGGTTCTCGCGCCACAGCCGATCACAGGTCGCGAGCAGGAACTCGTAGACGTGGCTCGCCATCTCGACGTTCGCGAGCGTGCCCGCGATCTCGTAGACCCGGCCATGTCCGCCGGTCTGCGCCACGTAGACCGGGATCGAGATCACCTCGACGAAGAACAGCTCCGACAACAGGCCGACGACCTCGGCCTCGACCGAGCTCGTGCGCCGCCGCGGCGAGCCGAGGTGGCGGACCTCGAACTCGTGGACGATCGGCAGCTGCTCGATGTTGTGGCGCAGCATCAGCTCGTGCGCGCGCTTCATCGCGGTCTCGGCCTCGTGCTGGTTCGAGCTGCCGGCGAGCGCGAACAGCTTGCGGATCCGGTCGAGCGTGCGGTTGGCCGCCTCCAGCTCGGGCCCGGCGCGGACGACCGGAGCGCCGTTCGCGCGCCCATCGATGCCGCGCTGCTCGCATACCCGGCGGAACGTGTCGCCGTGCGCGGTCTCGTCGCGGATCTGCAAGACCTCGTCGACGAACTGGTGCGCCATCTCGTGCTCGAGCACCGCGAGCACGGCGGGCCACGGCTGGTCCAGCACGAGCGCGCGCTGCAGCTCGAGCGAGCGCGTCGCGCGCGACCACTGGCCGAGCCGCTGCGGTGCATCCGCCAGCACGATCACCGGGCGCTTGAGCTTCTCCGCGAAGTGGGTCCAGTTGATGCGATCGTAGCAACGCGCGAGCTCGCGCATGAGCTCCGCTTCGAGCTGCGCCGACAGGTTGGCCGGATCCATGAACGCCGAGTCTGCCAAACCGGTCTGACGCCGCGAGTCCTCGAATCGGCGCGCGGCGCCCGGTGGTCACCGCCGGATCAGGTGCTCGGCCCGAACGTGAGCTGATACGCGAGGTAGCCCTGGAAGCTCGAGTCGCCCTGGAGGTCGGTTCCGGCCGACATCAGCAGGTGGTGCTCGTCGGTGAAGTCGATCATCAGCCCGAGGTTCGAGTGGGTCTCCGCGCCTCCACCTTCGGTCGTGGGCGTGCCATGGAAGACCTCGAGCCCGGCGGTGACGTGCGAGCTCAACCGGCGCTGCAACAGCGCGCCGACGAACAACCAGTTGCGGTTCCCCGCGCCCGGGTTGAACCAGTAGCCAGCGCCGCCGTACGTCGTCCAGTCGCCGAAGCTCTTCTGGAGCCAGACCGGCACGAACACCTGCACGTGCCCGTCGCCGAGCCCGCGATCGCGGTTGCCGGTGGGGACCTCGACGAGCGGGAACACCCCGATCTCCGGCCGATGCTCGGTCTCGGAGAGGAAACGATACTTGGCGCCCAGCTCGGTATCTCCGACTCCGTACGTGGCCTCACCCGCGTTCGGACGCGAGAACGCGAGGGGCACGATCACGTGGAGCTGAAGGTTCGGAACCGGGCCGTAGTTGACCTCGACGTGCGGCGCCGTCCCGGACCAGCCGTCCGCGACGCGCTCCTGTTGGGAGGCGAGATAGAGCTCCCAGTGGCGGTACTCGACGGGCTCGGGATCGTCGGTCACGAACGGCGGGCCCGCGAACGCGCGAGACGACACCGCGAGCACGGCCGCGGCGGTCACCAACGACCAACGAGCGCCCGTCACCTGTCCGCGCCGATCCGCTCAAGAACAGCGCGGCGCACCGCTTCGATGCCCTGCATGACGGAGCCAGTTATACAGCGCCGCCGACCGCTGTCACGTTCATCGGCGCCCTGGTCGTCACCAGCCACTCCGGGCGGCCGAAAACAAAGAAGCCCGTCGGGTGACGGGCTCCTTCGGTACAACCTACTCGCCGGGTGGCGAGCTCACGACCTGATCACGAGCAGCCGCTCGTCGAGCCGCAGTTCGGGCACTTGTGACAGGCGCCGTTGCGCACCATCAACGTGCCGCACTCGTGGCACGGCGGCGCATCGGTCTCCTGGACCCACGCGCGGTCTTTCACTTCCACCGGGATCGCGGGTTCCAGGCCTGCCTTGACCTCGACCGAGATGAAGTCCTTCGACAGCAGCGGTACCTTCGGGAGGTCGAGCTGGGTCGAGCGCGCCGCGGGGTGGCGCTCGCCGAGGCCCGGACCGTCGACGGGGAACCGGATGTTCAGCCAGCGGAACAGGTAGTCCATGATCGACGTCGCGATCGGGATCTCCTGGTTGCCGGTGAAGCCCGATGGCTCGAACCGGGTGCCCTTGAACTTCTCGATCAGCACCGTGAGCGGGACGCCGTGCTGGAGCGCGAGCGAGATCGAGGTCGCGAACGAATCCATCAGGCCGGCGATCACCGAGCCCTCTTTGGCCATGCGGACGAAGATCTCGCCCGGCGAGCCATCCTGGTAGAGCCCGACCGTGATGTAGCCCTCGTGGCCACCGATCGAGAACTTGTGCGTGAACGACGCACGCTCGTCGGCGAGCTTGTAGCGGGTGGCCATCGGCGGACCGGCCGCGCGGGTCTTGCGGGCGCGCAGCGCCTCGACCAGGCGGCGCTCCTCGGGCGCGAGCAGCTCGAGCGGATCGACGTTCGCGCTCCCCAGCGCCACGACCTTACCGTTGGACGTGGCCTGCGCCATGTTCGTCGACAGCGGCTGGGTCCGCTTGCAGCCATCGCGGTAGACCGCGATGGCCTTGAGGCCGAGCTGCCACGCCTTGATGTACGCGTCCTCGATGTCCTCGACCGTGCAGTCGGTCGGCAGGTTGACCGTCTTCGAGATCGCGCCCGACAGGAACGGCTGGACCGCCGACATCATCCGGATGTGACCCATGTAGTGGATCGAGCGGGTGCCGGTCGACGACCGGAACGCGCAGTCGAACACCGGCAGGTGCTCGTCCTTGAGGCCGGGCGCGCCTTCGATCGTATCGTGCGCGTTGATGTGCGCGATGATCGCTTCGCTCTCCTTGGCGTCGTAACCGAGGTGGGTCAGCGCCTCGGGGACCGTGTGGTTCACGATCTTCAACAGGCCGCCGCCGACGAGCCGCTTGTACTTGACGATCGCGATGTCGGGCTCGATGCCGGTCGTATCGCAGTCCATCAGGAACGCGATCGTCCCGGTCGGCGCGAGCACCGTGGTCTGGCCGTTGCGGAAGCCGTACTTCTCGCCGACGGCGATCGCATCGTCCCACGCGTCGCGTGCGGCCTGCGTGAGCGTGGCCGGCACGTACTGCGGGTCGATCTTCTCGACCGCGAGGCGATGCTTCTTCATCACCTTGAGGAACGGGGTCTCGTTGTCGGCATAACCGACGAACGGGCCAGTCGCGTCGGCCGAGATCTTCGCGGAGGTCCGATAGGCCTCGCCGCACATCAGCGCGGTGATCGCGGCCGCGTACGCGCGGCCCGAGTCGCCGTCGTACGGCAGCGAGCGCGACATCAGCAGCGCGCCGAGGTTCGCGTAGCCCAGCCCGAGCGGGCGGAACGCGTAGGAGTTATCCGCGATCTTCGGCGTCGGGTAGCTCGAGCTATCGACGAGGATCTCCATCGCCGTGATCGTCGTGCGGCACGCCCGCTGGAACGCCTCGATATCGAACTCGCCACCTCGCTCGACCGGGTCGCGGAACTTCATCAGGTTCAGCGACGCGAGGTTGCACGCCGAATCGTCGAGGAACATGTACTCGGAGCACGGGTTCGACGCGTTGATCCGCGCCGTGTTGATGCACGGGTGCCAGTCGTTGATGGTGGTGTCGTACTGCATGCCCGGGTCCCCACAGACCCATGCAGCGTCCGCCATCTTCCGCATCAGCACGCGCGCGCGCATCGTCTCGACCGGCTTGCCGTTCGTGATCGACTTGGTCGACCAATCGCTGTCGCGAGCCACCGCGTTCATGAAGTCATCGGTCACGCGCACCGAGTGGTTCGCGTTCTGGTAGTTGACCGAGTCGTACGCGCCGCCGACGACGTTGAAGCCGCCGTCGTAGCCCGCGTCGATCAGCGCCCACGCCTTCTTCTCTTCGATCGCCTTGCAATCGATGAAGTCGACGACGTCCGGGTGATCGATGTTGAGGATCACCATCTTCGCCGCGCGGCGGGTCTTGCCGCCCGACTTGATGGCACCGGCGAACGCGTCGAAGCCGCGCATGAACGACACCGGGCCCGAGGCCGTGCCGCCGCCGTTCAAGAACTCGCGCGAGCTGCGCAGGCTCGACAGGTTCGAGCCCGTACCCGAGCCGTACTTGAACAACATGCCCTCGGTCTTCGCGAGCCCGAGGATCGAGCTCATCGAGTCATCGACCGAGTTGATGAAGCACGCCGAGCACTGCGGGTGCTCCTCGACGCCGACGTTGAACCAGACCGGCGAGTTGAACGCCATCTTCTGGTGGAGCAGCAGGTGCACGAGCTCGTCGCGGAACGCCCACGCGTCTTGCTCGGTCTTGAAGTACGCGTCGGTCTTGCCCCAGCCGTAGATCGTATCGGCGACGCGGCCGATCATCTGGCGGACCGACTGCTCGCGCTGCGGGGTGCCCAGGGTGCCGCGGAAGTACTTCTGGACCACCACGTTGGTGGCGGTCTGGGACCACGTCTTCGGGAACTCTACAGCGCGCTGTTCGAAGAACACCTTGCCGTCGGCGCCGGAGATCACCGCATCACGGCGCTCCCACTGGACGGTGTCGAAAGGGTCGACGCCCTGGCGCGTGAAATAGCGCTCGAACGTGAGACCCGGGCGCTCGTCCTTGATGACGCGCGACGACTTCCGGGCCGACGTAGACCTTCCGGTTTGGTCCTGACCATGGCCAGGCGCAACGGCAGCAGACTTCACGAGCATGACCCCTCCTCTTTCATCTCAATCAGCTCAATGGCAACGCGGTGAGAAAACATGGGTAGTCCAGGTGGGACGCCGACGGGCAAAGCAGCGGCTAGAGCAGATGCTTGCATCTGCTTGGAACCACTCCCTAATCAGCTCGGAATCCCTCTTGGTCGCTTTAGCTATCGGTGGATGATCTCTACCAGTGCGGTGTGACGGTTGACGTCACCAAATGTGATCCACGCGCATGGCTTCGGCGAGAGCCCCTTTGTACTGAGGCGCTACGGGCTGGGCAACAAAAACTGCGCTATATTTGGGGGCTCGGGCGGGAGTATGTCCTACATCTAGTGTGAGCCCGATCTAGATATCCACGTGGACTAGCTGTGGATTGAGGGTGGATTGAGGACGACGTCCCAGATGTTTCGTGAGGGATTTTCAGAGGTTGATTTCTCCTGTGGATAACCCTGTGGAAGTCGAAAAAACCGTGAATTGACGCGCCGAGTTACTGGCAGATCCCCACCTGAAAAAAAGTGGCTTTCAGGTCCGGATTGCGGTGAAAGGGAGGGTTTTGGTGTAGCGCGTACACCGCCACCTTGGGGTCAGGGAATCCGGTGAAGCTCGGCGGCCGCCCGGGATCGGATCGCGGCATTCGGATGGCTCTTCGCGGTGTCTTCGAGCGCGGACCGGGCCGCGCCGCGGAGGTCTTGCCGGATGAACTCCTCGATTTTCGGATCCGGCTCCGGGGTCGTGATGAAGCCGCGGATCACGGTCTTCACCAGCTCCGGGTCGGTGCCGTACGCCGGATCGAGGTGGATCGCGTCGCGAAACGCCTTCACGCCATCGGACCACCACAGCTTCGCGAAGTAGATCTTGCCGTCGAGATAGGCGAGCTGCGCGCTCTCGGGATGCGCGCGGCGCGCCTTGGTGACGACGTCGAGCGCCGGCTCGAGATCGCCGTTCGCGAACAGATCGCTCGCGCGCGCGAGCGCCGGCGCCACCGGATCGGTCGCGGAGGCGACGACCGGAACCACGTGCGCGCTGCCCGCCGTAGCCGCGACCGCCGGTCCGGTCGCTCCCCCGCCGCGGGTCGCCGCGACGATGACGATCAGCACCACGAGCGCACCACCGCCGAGCAGGAGCTGGGTGCGCGTGATCGGCACGCCGCGGATCGGCAGCATCCGGGTCGAGGGCACGTCCGGGTGGATGCGCGTCGGCGGCACGGTGCGCCGCCGGGTCGGCGGCAGCTCGACATCCCGGGGGATGGCGTCGATCGCGTCGAGCGCGAGAGCGGTCGGTGCCTGGCCGTCGGGCATGGTCCACCCCGACGCGGTCGCCAGCCGCGCGCCGCTCGGATCGAGTACCGGCCGCGTCGCGGGATCCGTGGGCGCGCGTTGCGGCACCGCGCGCGCCATCAGCTCGGCCATGCTCGCGCGCCGCTGGAGCGCCTGATCGATCGCCGCGCTCATCTCGGCCGCGCTCGCGTAGCGATGCTGCGGCTGCTTCGCGAGCGCCTTGGCCACGACCT
>JBDTEH010000205.1:0-31454 GCA_039922635.1 Kofleriaceae bacterium
CGACGCGGACGACCTCGTCGTACAGCGGCTCGAGCGCGCCGTAGGTCGGCTCGACGATGGTCAGCGTCGCCGGCGCGGGGTCGTCGCCGAGCTCGGCGAGCACCGCCACGGTCGCGGGATCGAGCGAGCTCGCGTGGTGCGCGCTGACGTCCCACGCATGGGGGTGGCGGACCGCGAGCGCGATCGCGAGCACGCCGATCGCCGCGAGGCTCGCGGTCGCGACGATGCGCTCGCGGAGCTCCCTCGGGCGCCGCCGCCCCGCGCATGCCAGCACGACCGCGAGCGAGAGCCCGGTCACCGCGATCGTGACGACGACGAGCACGGCGGCGAGATCGATCTCGCCGCGTGCGAACGCGGTCAGCCGGGTGCGCAGGCCGATCGTCGACAGCACGGTCGCGAGCGCCGGGTGATCGGTCGCGAGATCGGGCGCGAGCGCGGGCAGCTCGCCGAGCAGGAACCACGCGACCAGCAGCCCGAACCCGAGCCCGCCGGCGGCGAGCGTCGTGGAGGTCGCGGCGCTCGCGGCGACCGCCCACGCGAGCAGCGCCGCACCGATCGCGATCGCACCGGCGTAGCCGCACGCGATGGTCGCGAGATCCCAGCCGCCGCCGTCCCCGCGAAATGCGGCCACCACGCCGAGGTACGCGAGCGTCGGGATCCACAGCAGCGCGTACAGCGTCACCGCGGCGAACCACTTGCCCACGACGGCGGCACGCTCCGAGACCTGCGCGGTCAACAGCAGCTCCCAGCCGCCGCCGCGGCGCTCCTCCGCGATCGTGCGCATGCCGAGCAGCGTCAGCACGACGAGCTGGAGCACCCAGGTCAACAGCGTGCCGGCGAGCTGGCCCTCGAGCAGCGCGCCGAGCGGCGCGGGCCGGCGTGGATCTGACAGCGCGGTCACGAGGCCCGCGAACGCGATGCCCTGGACCACCAGGAACAGCCCGCCGATCACGTACAGGATCGGCGCGCGCAGCGTGACCGCGAGCTCGCGCCGCCACACCCAGTAGACCGACTTCACCGCGCCACCGTGGACCGTTGCGAGCGCTCGCGCGAATCAGCCCGTCGCGTCGCCACGAAGCTCGACACCGCGGTCGCCGCGAAGCGGCGCACGGCGGTCGCCACGAAGGTCGCCACGACGGCCGATCCAGGCCACGAAGCGGACGAAGCGCCCTCGGCGGCTGCGCCGCGGCTCGCGCGTCGCACGTCCGCAGGTCTGCGCGGCGAAGCCGCCCGCCCCGCTTCGCGGCCTGGGTCGCCTGGCGTGGCCTTGGTGTCGACTTCGTGCGGAAGCCCGCAGCGACGGGTGTTCGCTGCCGTCACGCGGGCTCTCCGAGCAACGTCACGACCGCGTCTTCGAGCGACTCCGTCGCGGTCTGCGTGCGCAGCGCCGCCGGCGTGTCGACCGCCACCAGCACGCCGTCCTTCAACACCGCGACGCGGGTCGCGAGCGCCTCGAGGTCGGTGACCGCGTGGCTCGACACCAGCACGCCGCGCTGCTGCGCCGCCGCGATCAGGTGCGCGCGGAGCTCGCGGGTCTGGATCGGATCCATGCCGCTGGTCGGCTCGTCGAGCACGAGCAGGGGCGGCTCGCCGAGCAGCGCATCGGCGAGCCCGACCCGCTGGCGAAAGCCCTTCGACAGCGCGCCGATCCGGCGATCGGCCTCGCTCGCGACCGCGGCCGCCTGCATCGCGCGCTCCCAGTCGGCGACGCCCTTCTGGCGCGCGCGTAGCTTCAGGTGCTCGCGCACGGTCAACTCGGGCGGCGCCGGGGCGTGCTCGGGCAGGTAGCCGAGCTGGGCCTGCGCCTGCGCGCGCTGGCTCGCCATCGCCAGGCCCGCGATCACGACCGTGCCCTGATCGGGGTCGAGGAACCCGGTCGCGATCCGGAGCAGCGTCGTCTTGCCGGCGCCGTTGCGCCCGACCAGCAGGACCGCCTCGCCGGCCGCGACCTCGAGCGTCACGCCCGCGAGCGCGCGGCGCCTGCCGAACGCCTTCGTGATGCCGGTGAGCCCTGCGAGCACGGCCACCTCGCAAGCATGGCAGATCGGGGAGGTCCGCGTGCGACCGCGCGACTTCGATGTACGCTGCAGGTGTGGAAGCGATCGTGCTCCTGCTCGGCTCGTTCGCCGCCTCGGGTGTGCTGTGGACCTGGCAGAACCGCGCGCGGATCCGCGCGGAGCGCCACCGCCAGAAGCAGCTCGCGACGATGCTCGACGGCGACATGCAGGTCGCGCTCCACCTGGCGAAGCACGAGGCGGTCACGCGCAACCAGCCGCTCGGCCCGCTCCACGTGCTCTACGCGGTCGTCCAGGACGAGCGCGTCGCCGCGGCGATCGCCAAGCTCGGCGGTGATCCCGCCGCGCTCGAGGCCGCGGTCACGACCCAGCTCGACGCGGCCGTCCACGATCTCGATCCGCGCGATGGCAACCAGCTGCTCGGCACCGCGCTCGGCATCGCGCACGGCCACGCGCGACCGATGACCTGCATCGACGCGCTGGTGATGGCCCAGCGCACGCCGGCCGGTGCGCTGCTCGACCACCCTCCGCTGTCGGGCGATGCGCTCGTGTTCGAGCTCGTCCACGGCGACGTGCCGCCGATCACGCTGGCGCGCGAGACCCACGTCCACGTCGTGCTGCGCAACGACGACTACACGACCATGCAGCTGGTCGAGCACGTGCTCGAGACCGGGTTCGGGCTCGACCACGCGCGCGCCCACGAGCTGATGCGCGCGGTGCACGAGGGCGGCCACGCGGTCGTCGGCCGGTTTGGCGTCGAGGACGCGCGCGAGCGGATCACCGCGGCGCGAGCGCTCGCGAAGGCGAGCCATGCCCCGCTGTGGATCGGCGTCGAGGTCTGCTGAGCCCACGCGCAGGCGGCACCAAGCCAGGCGAGCCCAGGTCACGCAGCGCGTCGATGCTCGGCGCGCAGATCGGCCAATCTCGAACGTGGTGGTTCGGGTATGCTCGGCCCATGACATTATCGGGCGTGTTGGTCGTCGAACTGATCCTGCTGGCCGGCTGCGGCGACAACAAGCCTTCCACGAACATCGATGGACCCGCGATCCGTGATGCGCGGGTCGACGCCCCCACCGATGCACCGCTCGGGACGTGCCTCGCGTCGGATCAATGTACCGACCCGGCGCAACCGGTCTGTTGCATGATCGTCCACGCCGGCGGCGAGGCGCAGCGGATGTGCGGCCAGGCTAGCTCGGGCAACACGTCGTGCCCGTATGTGGCCTGCCGTGGTTCGGCGGACCCGTGTCACACCCTCACCGGCGCGACCGGGACGTGTACGAGCCAGCCGTTCGGCCCGACGCAGATGCCGTACTGGGTCTGCCTCTAACGGATCTTCGTCGCCGCCGCGAGCTCGCCGACCGCCTTCGCGTTCGCCTCGGCGCCGTCGACCGCGACCACCTCGAGGCCGTTCTGGTTCAGGTAGATCTTGCCCGCGTCATCGCCGCGATCGAACCCGGTCGCGCTCGCCGGATCGCCCGAACCTTTCGGGAACCGCTTCGCGAGGCTCGCGACGTAGGCGGCCTTGAATTCGTCGGCGTCCTTCCGGGTGTCCCACACGGTCGCGATCCACGCCGTGAGCTTGCCGGCGGCGTTCTTGGTCACCTTGACTCGGTCGCCGCCCCAGCCCTCCGACGCGATCGCCTTCTGCGCGGGCAGCCACAGCTGGAAGTAGATCTGCCACTGCAGCTCGCCGAGCACGACGTTGGAGATCTCTGCCTCCGACCTGGCTGCCGCGACCGAGAACGTGACGGCCTTGGGATGGTCGCGGGTCGGGAACAGCTTGGTCGCGGGATGGAGGCCCTGCTCGGTCGACTCCGGCGGGTTCGTGTAGAGCGCGTCGACCGCCTTCCAGCCGCCGCGGTCGTACGCGGCCGCGACCATCAACGCGCCCTGCATGTACGAGTCGATCATCGGCACGAGCACCGTCATCGGGATCTCGCCCATCGCGTCGACCGACTTCTTGATCTCGGGATCGAGCGAGGCGCCGAACCCAGCGGCGTTCTGCTTGATCATGTCCTCGGGCGACATCGTCGCGAACGTGGCGAGCTGCGCGCGCAGCATCGCGATCATCTTCGGCGTGATCTTGCCGCCGCTCATCTGCGCGATCGAGTACAGGAACATCGTGAACGTGGCGTCGCCCTCGGCGACAAACCGGCGCACGGCCTGGTGATCGTCGTCGAGCTGGTCGCCCGAGGGCATGAACTTCTGGAGATCGAAGTGCTGGTCCTGGAGCCCGTGGGTGAGCTCGTGCGCCGAGATCGTGTCGAGCATGAGGTCGCTGTCGGGCACCATCACGAGGAAGAACTTCTTCGCCACCGGGTCGTAGTACGCGCCGGCCTGGGTCGTGAACGCCTGCTCCTCGAGCTCGGCGAGGTTGCCGGGCTTGGTCAGCAGGCCGATGTGATAGAGCGCGGCGCTCTCGTCGGCGGCCTTGTCCTTCGGCAGATCTTTCGTGATCTCGGTGTGCACGAACGTGCGGAAGTCCTCGGTCGATTGATACATCCGCGGGATATCGTGATCGAAGGTCAGCTCGCGCAGCGCGGCGAGCTTGGGCATGATCGACGCGACCCGGCCGAGCGCGATGTCCGCGCGGTGCTTCTTGGCCTCGGCGGTCTCGGGCACGGTCGACGCATCGGTGGGCACCCACGGGTCCTTCGACGCGCTCGCGCTGCCGGATCCTTGATAGGTGAGCTCCGTCTTCGTCACGATGATGACGGCGCTGCCCGCGCTGCCCGCGCTGCCCGTGTGCGCGGCCGGCTGGTCGTGGCGTTGGCAGGCAGCCAGCGCCAGCGCCAGCGCCAGCGCAAACATCTTAGTCAGCATCATTCGGCCTCTGTAGCGGCAACTTGAGCACGAAGTTCGTCCCCGAGGGACCCGTCTCGACCGCGATCGTGCCGTGATGATCGTCGAGGATCTTCTTGACGATCGCGAGCCCCAGCCCGGTGCCGCCCTTCTTGCCGGTCGAGAACAGCTCGAACAGCCGGCCCTGCAGCTCGGCCGGGATCCCCGGACCGCTATCACGCACCGACCAGGTCAGCGTGTCGTCGAGCTTGTCGACCACCACGGTCAGCTTGCCGCCCTCCGGCATGGCCTCGACCGCGTTGCGCGCGAGGTTGTGGAACACGCGCAGCAGCTTCTGTTCGTCGAAGAACGCGATGCCGTCGTACCTGGCCTCGAGCGCGAAGTCGATGTTGCGCCCGGCGGTCGCCGCGCCGAGTTGGGTCGCGAGCTCCTCGACGTAGCGGTTCATGTAGACCTTGCGCACGACGAGGTCGGTGTCGCCGCGCGCGAACGCGAGCACCTCGCGGGTCATCCCCGCCATCAGATCGAACTGGCGCTGGATCTGGTCGACGTACGCCTCGCGCTGCGCGGCGTCGTCGCTCGCCGCCATCAGCTGGCCGTAGCCCGAGATGATCGTCATCGGAGTCTTGAGGTCGTGCAACAGCCCCGCGAGCATCCGGCCGATCGAGGCTAGCCGATCGGTCTTGCTCTGCTCGTTGCGCTGGCGCGCGAACGCGATCGCGGAGGCGGCCTGCGACGCGATCAGGACGAGGAGCTTGAGATCGACCTCGGTCCACTGCGAGCCCTCGCGGGTCTTCTTGCGCTGGTCGATGATCTCGACCGCGCCCATCACCTCTTCACCATCGACCAGCGGTGCGACCATCAGGTGCGCCGGCGTCACCCCGGACTCGACCGCGACCTCGCGCGCGTGGCGCGGATCGGTCGCGGGATCGTCGACGATCACCGGCGTCTTGTGCGCGATCGACCAGCCGATCAGGCCCGTGCCGTGCGGCAACGTGCGCTCGATCAACCGCGGCGCCGCCGGGCCCTGCACGGTGCGAAACCGCAGCGAGCCATCGGGCTCGACCAGCGCGATCGAGCCGGCGCCGCCACCGAGCACGGTGATCGCCTGCGCGAGGATCCTCGACAACAGGTCGTCGAGGTCGAGCGCGTGCGACATGTCCTTCTCGACCTCGTAGAGCGCGTTGAGCTCGCGCTGGCGGCGCTCGAGGTCGCGGCGCGTGTCGAGCAACTCCTGGTTCTGCGCGACCAGCGAGTGATACAGCCGCGCGTTCTCGATCGCGATCGCCGCCTGGCTGCCGAGCGCGCTCGCGAGCTCTTCGTCGCCGCGCTCGAACGGCCCGCCGTGCTTGTTGATCAGCTGCAGCACGCCGACCAGACCGCCGAGCGCGCCGACCATCGGCACGGTCAAGATCGAGCGGGTGCGGTAGCCGCTCTTGAGATCGAACGCGGGCTGGAACCGTTGATCGGCGTATGCGTCGGGGATGTTGAGCGTCTCCTGGGTCTGCGCGACCCAGCCCGCGATACCCTCGCCGATCGCGAGCCGGATCTCGACGACCTCGACGACCTCGTCGCCCTCGTCGCCCTGCACGACCTTGCTGGTCAACGTGCCGCCGTCCTCGCTGACCAGGTACAGCGTCGAGCGATCGGCCTCCATCAGCTCGGTCACCTTCTTCATGATCAGCTTCAGGAGCTGATCGGTGTCGCCCATCGACGACAGCGCGCGGCTGACCTCCTGGACGAGCGCGACCTTCTTCTGTTCGCGCTTCAACGCGGACGCGAGCGACTGCACCTCTTCGGGTGCAGCTACCGCCAGGCCAGGGCCGTCCGCCATCGCGGCCATCCTACCCCAGCGCGGCTATTCCATGCCGAGCCGGCGCAGGTCGTCCTCGTCGAGGCCCTCGAGGTGCCCGATCTCGTGCAGCAGCGTGTCGCGGATCTGCTCGGTCAGCTCGGCCCGGGTCTTGACCGCGCGCGCGAGGTTCTTGCGGTACAGCACGATCGACGACGGCTCGTCGTCGGGATCCGGTGCGCGGCCGACCGGCCCGCGGTAGAGCCCGAGGATCGTCGGCGGGAACGGCGGAGTCACGGCCTTGAGATCGTCGGCCTCGGGTAGGTCCTCGATCTCGACCTTGATCTGCTGGACGCGGGTGCGCCGCTCGGGCGACAGCGTCGCGATCACCGCGTCGATCTCCTTCTGGAACTCCGCCTTCGTGATCAACACCGGCGGGGTCAGCTCGGTCGGCGCGAGCTTGACCGCACGGGCGAGCTCGCTGTCGGCCGCCGGATCGGCGAGCTGTTCGAGCGTGAGCCCGAGCATCTGGTGGGTGTACGGATCGTCGGGCTGGATCCCGAGCGCCTTCTGGAACGCGGCCTTGGCGTCGGCGAACCGCGACAGATCGAACAGCGCGACGCCCTTCTCGTGCAGCGCATCGCCCCGGCCCGGCGCGATCCGCAGCGCGGCATCGACGCGCTCGAGTGCCTCGTCGCTGCGGCCGAGGTCGTTCAAGGCCTGGGCCTCGAGCACGGCGAGATCCGCCGCGAGCGGAGGGTTGCGCCGCCGCCGTGCGAGTGCGCGCCGGCTGCCCCGCTGCGCGAGCTCGAGCCCGAGCCGTAACGCATCGCGGCCGCGCTCGCCCTTGCCGTTGATATAGAAGTCGGCGACCGCGCGCAGGGTCTCGGGATCGTCGGGATCGAGCGCGAGCGCGAGCGCGTACGCGGTCGCGGCCTCCTGATCGCGGCCGAGCGCCGCGAGCGCCGCGCCGCGCAGGTGGTGCGCCTCGACCGAGGTCGGCGCCAGGTCCGCCGCGCGGTCCGCGCACGTCCACGCCGCGGCGAACGCGCCGGCCTCGATCTGCTGGTTGGCCTCGTCGAGCAGCGCGGTGACCTTGCCGTCGTCGTCGAGGGTGTCGGGCAGCTTCGCCGGGCAGGCGACGACCTGCTCCTCGTGGTGTGGCTTGACGGTGCCACCCTCGAGCAGGTTGCCGGCCTTCGACGGCGGCGACGCCGTCGCGGCCGCCACGCTGGCCGCGTGCTTGTCGATCGCCGCCGCCGACGCCGGCACGCCCGTCCCGCCCGACGCCGGGCTCGGCGGCGTGCTGTTGCACGCGGCGACCAAGATCACAGCGACGAGCCGGCGCATCGAGGCTCTAGTCTACCGGCACCACCCGCCAAACGCCAAACGCCGTCAGAGCGACTTGGTCTTGGTTAACAGGGTGTTGACGTCGACACCCTTGTCGATCGCGCACTTGGTCAGCGCGGTGAACTGCGTGGCGGCGTTCTGTTCGTCGCCGCGCGGGTTCGGGTTCGCCTTCGCGTAGGTCACGAAGCTGTCGATGACCTGCTCGGCGCACGCCTTGTCCTTGCAAGCGTCGCATTGCTTGACCATGCCCTCGAGATCCTTCGAGGCATCGTGACAGCCGGCTATTCCGGCGCCGAAACCAGCGAGTGCGAACGCGAGCAGCCAGATCTTCACGCCCCGAGTCGTAACACGAAGCCTCAGGGCAGCGGGCAGGTTCGGACGCCGAGGTCCGTCAACGTGTCTTTCGGGTAGCCCTTGAACTGGGTCGCCGGATCGAACGCATCGATCGCGTTCGTGTCGCCGGAGAACACGTCGCAGTGGCGCAGCAGCGTGTGATCGGTCGTCGTGGTCGAGTCGGTGCCCCACGTCGTCGGGTTTTCAGACTCCTTGCCGATCGCATCGAGGATCGCGCCCGCGCAGTACAACTCCACGGTGTCGTTGCCGTTCCACAGGCTCGTCGACGCCGTGGTCTTGGTGCAACTCGCGGGTGCGCCGGCGGCCATCAGCAGCGTCGCCTGGCAGAACGTGACCACGTCGTTCGCCGCGATCGAATCTCCAGCGACGAACGTGAGCAGCGTCGTCGGCGTGACCGCCGCGTTCGTCCATTGCCGGATCACGCAGCCGTTCAGCGGAAACGCGATCGAGCCCGGATTGTAGATCTCGACGGCCTTGGTGTTCGCGGAGCCCTCGACGTACTCGCTGAAGAACGGCGCCGCGATGTTCAACGTGCCCGGCGTGGTGAAGCCGTCCGACGAGCCCGCGGCGCCGAGATCACCGTAGAGCCACGTGGTGCCGCCGTCGCGCGACAGCCGATAGGCGTAGTGCAACACCGTCCCGGCCGTGCCGGTGATCGTGAACGTCGACAGGTACTCGTCGTACGTCGGCTCGTCGCCGGTGTAACCCGGGTTCGGGACCGCGAAGTTGTACGTAAACTGCGTCGGATCGGTCCCGGCGCCGACCCCGAGCTCGACGATGTCGAGGAAGCCGAGCGCGTCGTTACCGCCGGTGTTCACGTCGGTCACGCCCTCGATCAAGATCCGGCCGTACACGGTCTGCGAGGTGTTGACGACGTCCGTGACCGCCGCCGGGGCCTGGGTCCGCACGATCACGCGAGGGCCGGTGCACGCGCCGGCGCTGCAGGTCTGGCCGGTGACCGTGCAGTCCGTCGTCGTCGGCGCGTACGCACAGGTCGGCGTGGACGTCGTGTCACACGTCCCGGTGGGCGCATAGCTGGTGACGACGTCGCCGCTGCAGGTCGCGGCCGGCGGCGTCGTGCACGTGCTGCCGCCGCAATCGGCGAGGCACGAGGCGGTGTTCGCAGCGCAGAACCCGGCGCCGCAGTCGAGCGTCGTCGGGGCATACGAGCAGGTCGGCACCCCGCCGGTCGAGCCGCACGTGCCGGGCGCGGCATAGGTCGTGAGTTGGTTCGCGGTGCAACTCGCCGCCGGTGGCGTCGTACACGAGGTCAGCGTGCACGGATCGGCGCACAGCCCGGTCGCCGGATCGCAGGTCTGGTCCGCCTGCGTGCAGTCGGTCGGCGCCGGCGCATAGCTGCACACCGGCGAGCCGCTGGTGCCGTCGCAGGTGCCGGTCGCGGCGAACGAGATCGAGGTGGTACCGCTGCACTGCGGCGGTGGCGGGGCCGTGCAGGTCACGCCCACGCACACGCTCGTGCACAGGCCGGTCGCGCCGTCGCAGCTCTGGCTGGTCGCCGCGCAGTCCACGACCACGGGCGCGTAGCCGCACACCGCGCTGCCGCTGGTGCCATCGCACGTGCCGGTCGCGGCATAGGTCGTCGACTCGGTGCCGGTGCACGACGCGGCCGGCGGCGTGGTGCACGACACGCTGCTGCACGGATCGATGCACAGGCCGGTGTTCGCATCGCAGGCGCCGTTCGTGGCCGCGCAGTTGGTCGTGGTCGGCGCGTAGTGGCACACCGCGGCGCCGGTCGCGCCCACGCACGTGCCGGTCGCGGCGTAGGTCGTCGACATGGGCCCGGTACAGCTCTCCGCCGGCGGCGTCGTACACGCGACGCCGTCGCACGGATCCACGCACGCACCGCCCTCGCACAACTGGTGCGTGATCGCGCAGTCGATCGCGTGCGGCGCGTACGAGCACACGCCGGTGCCGCTCGTGCCATCGCACGTGCCGTTCGGGTCGTAGGTCTGCAGCACCGTGCCGCTGCACGTGGCCGCGGGCGCCGTGGTGCAGGTCGTCGTCGCGCACGGGCTGTTCGGTGCGACACACGCCCCCGCGGCGCACAGCTGGAACGTCGCGGTGCAATCGACCCGGGTCTCGGCAAACGAGCAGCTCGCGCGCGTGCCCTCCGCGTCGCACGTTGCTTCGCCAGAGGTCACGACGGTGTTGCCATCGCAGGTCGCGGTGGGCGCCGGCGGGCACGCGTCCCGGCACGGATCGAGGTCGCGGTTGTCGCCGCAACCGGACGCGAGGCCGACGACGACGACGACGACGAAGACGCGAACAAGATCGACACACCGCGCGAGCCCGGATCGCATGGGCCCGTTGTATCGCGATCGTCAGGCGTCTGCCCAGGTATCACCGATGCCGATGTCGACCTCGAGCGGCACCGCGAGCGTAAACACCTGCTCCATCTCGGTCTTGAGCGCGGCGCCGGCGTCGTCGGCGAGCTCCGGCGGGGCCTCGAACACGAGCTCGTCGTGGACCGTCAGCAGCATCCGCACCGGCCAGCCCTCGCGCGCGATCCGCTCGCTCGTGCGCAACATCGCGAGCTTGATCAGGTCCGCGCCGGTGCCCTGCATCGGCGTGTTCTGCGCGACCCGCTCGGCCGCGTGGCGCGCCGCCGGCGACTTCGACATCAAGTTGGGGATCGGCCGCCACCGCCCGAGCAGGGTGCGCGCCCCGCCCTGCGCGCGCGCGACCGCGACGATCTCGTCCATGAACTTGTGGATCGTCGGGAACCGCTGGAAGTAGCGCCGCGAATATTCGGCGGCCTGCGAGCGCGTGATCTCGAGCGTGCGCGCGAGGCCGAAATCGCTCTGGCCGTACGACAGCCCGTAGTTGACCGCCTTCGCGATCCGGCGCTGCTCGGGGGTGACCGCCTCGCGCGCCACGCCGAACACCTCGGCCGCGGTCTGGGTGTGGACGTCGACCCGATCGCGGAACGCGGCGGTCAGCAGCGGATCACCCGAGAGGTGCGCGAGGATGCGCAGCTCGATCTGCGAATAATCCGCCGCGATCAGCTTCATGCCCGGTGCGGCGATGAAGCCGCGCCGGATCTTCATGCCGAGCTCCGAGCGGATCGGGATGTTCTGGAGGTTCGGGTCCTGCGACGAGATCCGCCCGGTCTCGGCGACGACCTGGTTGAACGTCGTGTGCAAGCGCCCGGTCTTGGGCCAGATCAACGGAGGTAGTGCGTCGAGGTACGTGCCCTTGAGCTTGGACAGCTCGCGGTGATCCAGGATCGGCGCGATGATCGGATGCTCGAGCGTCTCGAGGGTCTCGGCCTCGGTCGACCACCCCAGCTTCGTGCGGCGCACGCCCTTGGTCGCGAGCCCGAGCTTGTCGAACAACAGCTCGCCGAGCTGCTTGGGCGAGCCGATGTTGAATTCGCCGCCGGCGAGCTCGAAGATGTTCGCCTCGAGCGCGGCGAGCCGGGTGGAGACCTCGGCCGCGAGCTGCTTGAAGTGGGGCACGTCGAGGTGGATGCCGGCGCGCTCGACCTGCGCGAGCAGCCGCGCACACGGCAGCTCGATCGTGCGGTAGAGGTCCTTCAACCCACCGCTCGCGAGCCGCTCGGGCAGCTGATCCGCGATCGGTAGCAGCGCGTCGGTGATCGCGCCGGCCCACGGCGCCGCGCGCTCGACCTCGATGGCTTCGAGCGAGAACCGCGCACGCCCGGCGATCGCGGTGCGCACCGGCAGCTCCACGCCGCCGAGCCGCAGCGCGACCGCCTCGCCGGGCTCGGCCTCCGCGGTCGGATCGAGCAGGAACGCCGCGAGCATCGTGTCCTCGACGACGCCGTTGATCTCGACACCGGCATGATCGCGCGGCGAGTGACTCCCGGGCGCGCGGTCGAGGTTGGCGAACGTGCGGATGATCGTCTTGGAGTCGTGGCAGACCTTGGCGATCGTCGGGTCCTCGAGCACGTGGAACAGCGGCTCGAGATCGCCGGGCGGCGGCGGTGCCGGTGCGCCGATGTAGCGATGGCCGATCGGCACGTAGGCCGGCGCGAGCCCGGGGACCGCGATCACGATCGCGACCAGCTTCGCGCGCTCGGCGCGTTCCGGATCGAGCTCGATCGTGATCGCCATCCGCTCGGCCTTCGCGACCTCGCCGGCGAGCGCCTGGATCGCGGCCGCGCCCGTCACGATCCGGGCATCGCGGCGCACCGCGACCGGCGCGACGGTGGTCTGCTCGGGGGCCGGCACGACGACCATGTCGTCCGACGGCGGCATCCGCATCTTGACCTTCTCGACCAGGACCTGGAACTCGAGCTCGGTGAACAGCGCGAGCAGATCGTCGAGCCGCCAGTCGCCGGCGACGAGGTCCTCGAGCTTGGCCGGTAGCGGCACGTCGTGGCGGAGCTCGACCAGCTTGCGCGACAGCTGGACGCGCTCGAGTTGCTCGGGATCGCCGAACGGCTGCTTGACCTTGATCCGCGGCACCATCGGGTTCTCCGCGATCAGCGCGTCGAGCGAACCGTAGCGCTCGAGCAGCCCGGCCGCGGTCTTGTCGCCGACGCCGTAGAGCCCGGGGATGTTGTCGCTGGTATCGCCGACGAGCGCGAGGAAGTCCGCGATCTGCTCGGGCGGCACGCCCATCTTCTTGATCACCTCGTCGCGCGTGTAGGTCTTCTGATGGAGCGCATCGATCATCGTCACGCCGTCGCCGATCAACTGCATGATGTCTTTGTCGGCGCTGTAGATCACGACCTCCCAGCCCTGGGCCCGCGCCGAGGTGACGAGCGTCGCGATCACGTCGTCGGCCTCGACGCCCGGCACCGCGAGCACCGGCCAGCCCAGGCCCCTGACGATCTTCGCGAAGTAGTCCATCTGGACCTGGAGCTCCTCGGGAGGCTCTTTGCGGGTCGCCTTGTACGCCGGGTACATCTCGGCGCGGAACGTCCGCGTGCCGCTCTTGTCGTCGAACACCACGGCCATGCGCACCGGGTGGTTGTCCTCCTCGAGCCGCATCAGCATGCGCGCGAACACGTAGAGCGCGCCGGTCGGCATGCCCTCGGAGGTCGACAGCCGGACCTCCTTGCGCTCGCCGCGCGAGGCGTTCATCAGGCCGTAGTGCGCGCGGAAGATGTAGCCGTGCCCGTCGACGATGTAGAGACGCTCCGCCACGCGGCGCGCACCATAGCATCCCTCGACCGGCGCGCGCGCCGGCGGCGATTTCCGCGCCCCGCGACGCGCGCTCCATCGGACGCTTCGTGGCAAGATGAGCGCGCGTGCACCGGATCGTCGTAGACGCCATGGGCGGAGATCACGCGCCGGACGAGATCGTCCAGGGCGCCGCCGAGGCGTCGCTCGCGCTGACCTCGGCCGAGATCATCCTGGTCGGCGACGCCACGATCCTCGGCCGGCTGCTGCCGCGCATGCGCCACGACGGTGCGCGCGTCCGCGTCCACCACGCGCCGGCGTGGGTCGAGATGGACGAGAAGCCGGCCGAGGCGCTCGCCGCCAAGCCGGAGGCCTCGATCGCGGTCGCCGCGGATCTCGTCGCGAACGGCGAAGGCGACGCGCTGGTCTCCGCGGGCAACACCGGGGCCTCCGTCCTGGCGTGCGCGCGCAAGTGGCCGCTGCTCGACGGCGTGCGCCGCGCCGCGCTCGCCTCGGTGTATCCGACCGAGCTGCGCCGCGGCGAGAAGGATGATCCGTTCTCGCTGATCCTCGACGTCGGCGCGACGATCGACGCGACCGCCGAGGATCTGGTCGGCTTCGCCGTGATGGGCTCGGCGTACGCGAAGCTGATCTCGCACAACCGGCGCCCGCGCGTCGCCCTGCTCTCGAACGGGACCGAGGCCGGCAAGGGCCCGCCCGAGGTGGTCGCGGCCCACGCCGCGCTGGTCGAGACCACCGAGCTCAACTTCATCGGCAACATCGAGGGTCTCGATATCCCGCGCGGGGTCGCGGACGTGGTCGTGACCTCGGGGTTCGTCGGCAACGTGGTGTTGAAGATGCTCGAGGGCGTGTCCGAGACGGTCGTGCGGCTCGCGCGCTACGCGCACAAAGAGCGGCTCGCGTGGCGGCTCGGCCTGATCGCGCTGTCCTCGGCGATCGATCAGCTCAAGGAGATCACCGACTGGCACCAGTACGGCGGCGCGCCGCTGCTGGGCTTTCGCTACCCGTTCATCAAGGCGCACGGGCGCTCCAACGCGCGCGCGGTCACCAACGCGATCAAGGTCGCCCACAAGGCGCTCGCCGGCAACCTCACCGGCAACATCGCGCGCACGATGGCCGAGCTCGACGAGCGCAACGCGAGAGCGCGCTGATGCGCGTGCTGATGCGATCGATGCGGTCCAGAGGGCGTCGCGATTAGCATGTTCGGGCGGTTGGGAAAGTGGCCGGCACGGATCGGCGCGCGGATCGGCCTGCTCGAGCCCGACGTCCCGGCCCTGCCGCCCGGTGCGAAGCTGCCCCGCCACACGTTCCGATGGGATCTCGACAAGACCTACCTGCGCACCGAGTTCGACTCGTTCGCGGATCTCGCGAAGAGCGCGTTCGAGACCGCCGCCGACAAGCACGCGTTCCCGGGAGCGACGGCGCTGTTGCGCGCGCTGTCCCAGCGCGACCATCGGATCTGCATCGTGTCGGGCAGCCCGACCCAGATGCGCCAGGTCCTCGCCGCGAAGCTCGCGCTCGACGGCATCGAGTACGACGAGTTCGTGCTCAAGAACAACCTCAAGAACATCCTGCGCGGCCGGTTCCGCGCGTTGCGCGCGCAGATCCCGTACAAGCTGCCGGCGATGTTGCGGTCGCGGATCGCCGCCGCCGCGCCGCACGAGACCTTGTTCGGCGACGACGCCGAGGCCGACGCGATCATCTACTGCCTCTACGCCGACCTCGTCGCGGAGCGCGTGTCGATCCACGATCTCGAGCGCGTGCTGACCGCGTCGCGCGCTTACGACGACGACGCCCAGCGCTGCCTCGAGCTCGCGGCCGCGGTGCCCAAGGGCGCGGCCGTGCAGCGGATCTTCATCCACCTCGACCGGCACTCGCCACCGGTCGGGTTCCGCCGGTTCGGGCCGCGCCTCGTGCCGGTCTACAACTATTTCCAGGCCGCGCTCGTGCTCTACGAGGACCAGGTGTTGTCCGCGCGCCAGGTGATCTTCGTCGCGCTCGAGATGATCGACTCCAAGCAGTACGAGCTCGGTCACCTCGCGACCAGCGTCCAGGACATCGTGCGGCGAGGCCGGATCTCGCGCGACACCGCGCTCCAGCTCGTGGCCGAGGCCAACGAGGCCGCGCTCTCCGGTGCGCTCTCGGGGCGGAGCGATCTACCGCCATTCGAGCAGATCGCCGAGGCGTTCCGGGCCCGCGTGCGCGAGCTCGGTGGCACGACGCCGCAAGACGTCGTCGAGGAGCCGATCGATTACGTCCGCCTGGTCGACGAAGAGCACGACCACCGCAGGTCTCGCCGAACCCGCGGGCACAGCTAACCGTCTGATACGCCTCGCGATCCTGATACGGATCGGTGCGGTGTCCGCCTCGCATCCGGTTCACCGGGTGTGAGTAGGTCCGGCGTGGGTTCCGGGTGCTTGGCGGTAGGGTGGGCCTGCCGTGGCACGCGTGTTCTGGATCCTGATGGTGATGGCCGGGTGCGGCTTCACCAGCCACGCGAGCCCCGATGCCGGCATGCCGGATGCCCCGCCCGACGCGCCGATGTCGAATGCCGCCTGCCGCGAGTTCGAGACCATCGGGATCACGGTCCCGGTGCACCACGACGGCGTGCTCGACGGCGCCGACGTGCTCGCGCCCTCGTCGTGCCGTCAGACCGACGCACCGTACGGGATCGAATCGGCCGGCCCCGATAGCGTTCTCCAGATCTCGGGGCTCGTGCCGGAGCAGCCGTACGTCGTGCACGTAGCGAGCAGCGCCGACCTCGCGTTCTACGTCGTCACCGGCTGCTCGACGCCGACCGGTCCGAGCGCCGCGCAATGCCTGCTGTTCGAGGACGCGAGCACCGGCACCGACGAGCTCGGTCACTTCATCGCGCCGGGCACGAACGTGTTCGTCGTGGTCGACTACTACGCCTCGCACGCGCCGAGCGACAGCTCGTTCTCGCTCGACGTCTACCCCGAGACCTGCACGAGCTCCGCGCAGTGCGCGGGCGCGACGCCGGTGTGCGACGACGGCCAGTGTGTCGCGTGCTCGACGAGCTTCGACTGCACGAACCCCGCGCTGCCGCGCTGCGACGTCGACCAGCACGCGTGCGAGGCCGGCATCGATCAGTGCACGACCGACGACGCCGCCGACCCCGACGACGATGGTCCGGCCGGCGCGACCGTCCTGGTGCCGGACGGCGACGGCTTCGCGCAGCACGCCGGGCAGATCTGCTCGCGGCCGGCGAGCGAGCGAGACTACCTCGCGTTCGACGTGACCTCGGTCGGCGAGACCTGGGACGTCCAGCTCGCGTGGTCGGGCTCGCGCGACCTCGATCTCGAGGTCGTCGATGCAACCGGCGCCACGCTCGGGCTGTCGTACTGGGAGCAAGCCGAGCACGTCCGCCTGACCTACCTCCCGCTCGGCCGCTACTACATCCGTGTCAACGAATTCTCCTCGAGCCCCGATCCGACCCCCGTCAGCTACACGGTCACGACCCACCGCGCGCCCGGCCCGGGGTGCACCGCCGCCAGCGATTGCGCCGGCGAGTATCGCAACCAGCTGTTTCGGGGCGACTGCGTCGCGGGCGCGTGCGTCGACCTCGCCGGAGCCGGCGCGATCACCGAGGGCAACGCGTGCGACAGCCAATCCGATTGCGCGGCCGGCCTGGCGTGCCCCAGCTTCTTCTTCGTCGAGAACGCGGCCACCCGTGATGTCTGCGCCCGGACCTGTAACACCGAGAGCGACTGCGGCCCGCTGGGCAGCGGCTTTACCTGCACGACCTACCTCCAGCACAACTTCTGCGTGCAAACGTGCACCGACGACCTGCAATGCCCGACGGTGATCGGCAGCCAGCCCGCCAGCGGGCCCTGGTACCGGCTGAGCTGTCAGCTGTCGACCGGCCGCTGCTTGCCGTAGCCGCAGCGCGCCGGTACAAACGTGCGGTGCCCGAAGCCGAACGATCGGTCTCGATCCTCGTCGTCGAAGACGACGCCGCGATGCGCGACCTCCTCACCGAAGAGCTGTCCGATGCAGGTTATGCCGTACGCGCGGCCTCCGGCGCCTCGATCGGGCTCGAGCTCGCGCGCGCCGATCGGTTCGACCTGATCATCACGGATCTGCGAATGCCGGAGATGGACGGCTTCGACCTGATCCGTGGCGTGCGCGCGTTGCCGGAGCCACCGCACGTGGTCATGATCACCGCGTTCGGCTCGATCGAGACCGCGATCCGCGCGGTCAAGCTCGGCGCGTACGACTACATCACCAAGCCGTTCGAGATCGAGGAGCTGCTGCTCGTCGCCGACAAGGCGCTCGGCGAACGCGCGCTGCGCTCGAAGGTCGCGCGGCTCCAGCGCGAGGTCGAGGACCGGTTCGGGCTCGGCAACATCATCGCGAAGAGCCAGTCGATGCGCGACGTCGTCTCGCTCGTGCAACGGATCGCGGGGTCGACCGCCTCGGTGCTGATCACCGGCGAGAGCGGCACCGGCAAGGAGCTGATCGCGCGCGGCATCCACTACAACTCGACGCGCGGGCACGGGCCGTTCGTCGGCGTCAACCTCGCGGCGGTGCCGGAGGGGCTGATCGAGAGCGAGCTGTTCGGCCACAAGAAGGGCGCGTTCACCGACGCGCGCGCGGACCGGCCCGGGCTGTTCGTCGAGGCCGACGGCGGCACGATCTTTCTCGACGAGATCGGCGAGCTCGCGCTGCCGTTGCAGGCCAAGCTGTTGCGCGTGTTGCAGGAGCACGAGGTCCGCCCGCTCGGCGCGACCAAGAACCAGCACGTCGACGTCCGCGTGCTCGCCGCGACGAACAAGAACCTCGAGGAGATGCTGGCCGATGGCAGCTTCCGCGAGGATCTGTACTACCGCCTCAACGTGATCCACCTGGATCTTCCGCCGCTGCGGTCGCGGCCGGAGGACATCGTGCCGCTCGCCGAGCACGTGCTCGTCCAGCTCGGTGCCAAGCAGGCGCCGCCGCGGCAGATGCGGCTGTCGCCCGAGGCCCAGCACCTGCTGCTCGCGTATCACTGGCCAGGCAACGTGCGCGAGCTGATGAACGTGCTCGAGCGCGGCGTCGCGCTGTGCCAGGGCGAGCTGATCGCCGACGACGACCTGCCGACGCACGTGCGCGAGCGCCGGCCGGCCGATTTCCTGGGCGCGGCGGTGGCGCGCAGGATGACCCTCGAGGAGCTCGAGCGCGAGTTCATCGAGGCGGTGCTCGCCGACGAGGCCGGCAACAAGACGCGCGCCGCGCAGCGCCTCGGGCTCGATCGCAAGACCCTGTATCGCAAGCTCGACGAGTACGCGAAGGCCGACGGCAAGGCGGCCGAGCCCGCACGTCCGTCGCAGCCCGGCGACGAACCGTAGCCGCGGCCACAGGCGGCCCGTTGCGCGGCGATCTCGTGGTGCCTCGCGGCGGCTTCGCGAGGTCCGCGGACGCTCAGGCGAGGTGATCGCGGAGGCGGCGCAGGCCGACTTCGGTCTTGAGATCGCTGATCTCGCCGCGTACGCACATCTCGATCGCTGCGTCGATCGCTAGCCACCGGGTCGAGGCGCCCTCCTCCATCGGCGAGCCATCGCCGGAGAGCTCGAGCTGCCGGGCAGGATCGACCTCGACCGCCGCGAAGTACTCCTTCTCGAACAGGCTGCCCGGCGACGCGAACGCGCCGGCGCCGAGCACGATCACGTGCGCGGGATCGACGACGAACCCGGCTTCCTCGAGCGTCTCGGCGGCGGCCCGGCGCGCGAGCCCGTCCGGCCCGCGATCGCCGACCTCGAGGATCCCGGCGACGAGCTCGGTCACGAACAGCGATGGCAGCGCCTCCGGCAACGGCGCGGCGTGCGCGTCGCGGCCGAGCGCGACCGTCGGCCGCAGGCCCGATCGCACGAGCACGTTCACACCACCGGCGCCGCGCGAGAAGATCGCGACGACCACGGCGTCCTGGCCGTACGGGCGTACGACCGCGTCGTTCGTGTACGGCGCCGAGACCGTGCCGTCGGCGCGGCGGTTACGGAGCCGGAGCCGGCGCAGGGCGAGGAAGCCGCCCTGGCCGACCAGCTCGTCGGAGTCGACGACCAGCCCGACCACTCCGACCGTCGGCGCGGTGCTCGAGGGCGTGGTCATGATCGCGAGCGAATGATCAGGAGGCCGGCGCGGCGGGCGTCGTCGTCGCACCGGGCGCGGCGGGAGCGGCCGGGTCCGCCGGAGCCGGAGCAGCGGCCGGAGCCGGCGCGGCGGCGGGCGGCGGGACCGAGCCCGGCAGCGACTTGACCTCGTACTGCGCGAGCGCCGAATGGAGATCCATCGCGAGCTCGTCGACCTTGCCGGTCGCCCAGCCCGGCACGCTCGGATCATCGGCGGCGAGCGGCTCCGGCTTCGGCGAGCCGGCCAGGTAGCGGATGATCAGCGGCTTGACGTTGATCACGTAGCTATCGCCATCGGGCTGCATCGTCACGACCAGCGCGATCCGCAGCGACTTGTCGGGGACATCGCGCATGTCGTCGTTGCGCTCGCCGGCCGCGAGGCCTTCGGGCGTGTACCACCGGCCGACCGTCTGCATGCCGAGCGAATTCTCGTCGGATTTTTCGATGTGATACTTCTCCGCGACCGTCGACTTGATCGCGTTGAACATGACGAGCTTGTCGCCCTTGTAGTGCGCCGCCTTCGCGCCGGACAGCTCTTTCGAGGACGGGCCGCACGCGCACAGCGCGAGCGCCGCGATCAGGGTCGCCAGACGATGGAAGCTCGGGTTCCGCATGGCGCGAGTCGTATCATCGGCTGGACGGCAGGCGCCAGACCGTGGGGCGTTTCGCGCGGTGGCGGCTGCTTACCTGCTCGCGACCGGAGGCGTCACCGCCAGGCCTTTCGCCTGATCGTAGATCGACATCGACAGCGTGTCGGCGCGGCCGTTGACCCACGGCGGCAGGTACGGGTCGCCCGGCGCGAGCTCGCGCAACTGCGGGCTGCCGGCGACGTACTGCCAGGTGTGCGGCGTGACCGTGACCACGAACTGGTTCGGTCCGATGCTCGTGACCGCGACCACGAACGACACCTTGACGCTGTGGGGATCGACGCGCGTGAAGTCGTCGGCGCCGGCCGATTGGAGGCCGCCCTCGGGGCTATACCACCTGGGCACGGTCTCGAACGTCAGGTGACCGTCGTCGACGGCACCGAGCTTGTAGTTTGCCTCACCCGCCGCCTGTTCTGCGATCCCGAACAACCGCGAGCCGTCGGTCGTGTAGACCGCCGTCTTGGCGGTTCGCAGCTCGCTGTTCGAAGGACCACATGCGGCGAAGGCCAACAGCACCAGTGGCGCGATGCGCATGTCCTGAACCTACCACGTGCTAGCGTCGCGGCATGGCCGAGCTCTCGGGGCTGCGTGCACTCGTCACCGGCGGATCCAGCGGGATCGGCGCCGCGATCGCCCGCGCGCTCGCCGCGCGTGGCTGTGACCTCGTGCTCACGGCGCGGCGCAAGCCGCAGCTCGCGGAGGTCGCGGCGAGCTGTCACGGCGTCCACGTCGATCTCGTCACCGCCGATCTCGGAGCCGATTTCGGTCCCGCTGCGGTGTGGAGCGCGGCGACCACGACCGGCCCGATCGATATCCTGATCAACAACGCCGGGTTCGGCGCGTTCCGCGCGTTCGCGCGCACCGAGGCGACGCGCGACGCCGAGATGATCCAGCTCAACATCGCTTCGCTCGTCGAGCTGTCGAAGCGGTTCGTCGCGCAGGACCGGCCGCGCGGCTACCTCGTCAACATCGCGTCGATCGGCGCGTATCAGGCGGTGCCGAACATGGCGCTGTACGCGGCCTCCAAGGCGTTCGTACGCAACTTCACCGAAGGGCTGCACGACGAGCTGCGCGGCTCGGCGCTGTCCGCGACCTGTATCTGCCCGGGCGGCACCAAGACCGCATTTCACGAGGCCGCCGGGGCCGGCGATTATAGCTGGCTCGCGAACGCCTCGATGATGACCGCCGAGCGCGTCGCGGAGATCTCGATCCGGGCGATGCTCGCCCGCAGGCGCACCGTGATCCCCGGCTGGATCAACAAGCTGTCGTGCTTCGGCGTGCGGTTCGTGCCGCGCCGGTTCGCGTCGTGGCTGAGCGGACGGATCCTCGGCAAGCCCAAGCTGGTGTTGCCGCCCAGAGCCTCCGATGGGGGAGCCGCCGCGTGAGCACCGAAGCGCTCAACCACCGCCGGTTCCGCGACCAGCCCGGCACGTACGAGGTCTGGTACCTGACGTGGAACCACCCCGGCACCGGCCAGGGGTTCTGGCTGCGGTTCGTGCTCGAGGCCCCGGATCACGGGCCGGCGCGCGGCGAGCTGTGGTTCGCGCGGTTCGATCCGCGCGCGCCGGAGCGTACGTTCGGCGTGCACCGCAGGTATCCGGCGGAGCTCGTCCGCGACCAGCTCGCCCCGTTCGAGGTCTCGATCGACCACAGCCGGCTCAGCCACGCGCACACCTCCGGCGCGTTCGACGGTGCCGGCCACGCGATCGCGTGGGACCTGCGCTGGCAGCCGGCCGAGCACGAGCTCCGGTTGCTGCCCGACCTCGCGTACACGTTCGGGATCGGCGAGACCGCGGTCGCCTCGCCGAACCCGCGCGTCGCCATGACCGGTTCGCTCGTCGTCGATGGCGAGCGGCTGTCGTTCGATCGGGCGACGCTCGGCCAGACCCACGTGTGGGGCAAGCGCCACGCATTCGCGTGGACCTGGGCGCACTGCGCCGAGTTCGACGACGAACCGACCGCGCTGCTCGAGCTGACGACACCGCGGGTACGCCGCCGCGGCCGGTTGTTGCCGCCCCTGGTGATGGCGACGCTCGAGCTCGACGGCCGGCGCTATCGGTTCAACCAGTTCCGCCACCTCGTGCGCAACCGCGCGAGCTGGACCGGCCAGCGCATCGACCTCGACGTGCGCTCGGCGCGCTACCGGCTGGTCGGCGAGCTGACGTGCACGCCGGACCAGATGGTGAGCGCGCCCTACTTCGATCCCGATGGCACGGCGCTGTACTGTGCGAACACCGAGATCGGTGACGCGGTGGTCACGCTGGCCCGGCGTACCGCGTTCGGGTGGCAGGAGATCCGCCGGCTGGTCAGCCGCGGCCGCGCGCACTTCGAGGTCGGCCACCGCGAGGAAGATCCGGCCGTCACGCGCAAGCACGTGACCGTCGAATAGGCTAGTGTCCCCCCGTGGACGTGCTCAGGACGACGCCGCTGCACGACGTGCACCGCCAGCTCGGCGCGAAGCTGATCGATTTCGGTGGCTGGCACATGCCGGTCCAGTACGCGGCCGGAACCATCAAGGAACACAAGGCCGTGCGCGCTGCGGTCGGCCTGTTCGATGTCTCGCACATGGGCGAGGTCTACCTCCGCGGCGATCAGGCCCGCGAGGTGGTCGGCAAGCTGACCACGAACGCGGTCGAGTCCGCCCCGGTCGGCAAGGCGGTCTACACGCTGCTGTGCCGGCCCGACGGCGGCATCGTCGATGATTGCATCTTCTACAAGCGCGGCGACCACGAGTTCTTCGTGATCGTCAACGCCTCGAACCAGCGCAAGGATCTCGAGTGGTTCCGCGACCACACGACGGTCGGCTGTAACGTCGACGACGTCTCCGACGACACCGCGCTGATCGCGGTGCAGGGCCCCAAGGCGGTCGCGATGATCGACGCGATGCCCGGCGACAAGGCCGGGATGCTCGCGGAAATGCCGAGCTTCACGTTCACCGACGCCGAGATCGCGGGCGTCCGCTGCGTCGTCGCGCGCACCGGCTACACCGGCGAAGATGGCTTCGAGCTCGCGTGCGCGAACGGCGACGCGGTCGCGCTGTGGAGCGCGCTGCTCGAGGCGGCGCTGCCGCTCGGCGGGCTCCCGATCGGCCTCGCGGCGCGCGACACGCTGCGGCTCGAGGCAAAGCTGCCGCTCTACGGCAACGACCTCGATGACGACCATACGCCGCTCGAGGCCGGGCTCGGCTGGGCGGTCAAGCTCGACAAGGGCGACTTCTTCGGCCGCGACGCGCTCGTCAGGCAAAAGGCCGCGGGCCTCGAGCGCCAGCTCGTCGGCTTCACGATCGACCCGGCCGCGCGTGCGGTCGCGCGCCACGGCTATGCGGTCGTGCAAGACGGCGCGACCGTCGGCACCGTCACGAGCGGTGGCCCCGGCATCTCGGTCGCCGGCGCGATCGGCCTCGCGTACGTGCCGGTGCGGCTCGCGGCGCCCGGCACGCAACTCACGATCGATTGCCGCGGCAAGCCCGTCGCGGCGCAGGTGGTCTCGGGCAAGTTCTATAAGCGAGCGAAGTGAGTACGATGAGCAGCTTTCCAACCGATCTCCGCTACACCGCCGATCACGAGTGGCTCCGCAGCCAAGGCTCGTCCTGGCGTGTGGGCATCACGCAGTTCGCCGTCGATCAACTCGGCGACATCACGCTCGTCGATCTGCCGAGCGTCGACGACCTGGTCACCAAGGGCCAACGCTTCGGTACGATCGAGAGCGTGAAGAGCGTCAGCGATCTGTACGCGCCGGTGTCCGGCAAGATCGTCGCGGTCAACGCGGCGCTCAAGGACTCGCCGGAGTCGGTCAACACCGGCCCGTACGAGGCGGGGTGGATGATCGAGGTCGAACCCACCGAGCCCGCCGAGCTCGCCGAGTTGATGGCGGCCGACGCGTACACCAAGCACGTCGCCGCACAGTAGCGCCCGCGCCCTCAGGTCGTGACGGGCAACCCGGCGGCGAGCCACGCATCGTAGCCGCCGTCGAGCGCCACCGCGCGCGGGAATCCCATCGTGCGCAGCGTCGCCGCCGCGAGCGTGGAGATCCGGCCGAGCTGGCAGTACGTCAGGATCCGGACGTTCGGATCCGGGAGCTCCTTGTCGACGCGGAGCTCGAGCTGGCCGCGCGGCAGGTGCTTCGCGCCCGGCAGGTGGCCGCGCGCATACGCCTCTTGCTCGCGCACGTCGAGCACCACGAGATCGGTCGCGCCGCGCTCGAGCCGGGCCGCGACCTCGGCCATCGCCATGAACGCGACCTCGCGGGTCGCCTCGGCGATCAACTGGGCGACGGTCTTGCCACCCGAGCAGTTCGTGCGGAGCGCCTCGGTCAGGTGATCGGGCATCTTGAGATCGAGGCCGCGCAGCAGCGCGACGAAGGCCGCGCGCTCGGTCTTCTGCAGCCGCGGATTCGACGCTCGCTCGGCGCCGATCGTCGACGACGATCGCTCCTTGTAGTCGTGCGCGGGATACACCCGCAGGTGATCGCCGATGTCGAGCAGCTTGCCGAACAGCGACTCGAACAGCTGATCCGGATCGCCGGTCGGCAGATCGGTGCGGCCGGTGCCGCCGATCAACAGCGTATCGCCGGTCAGCACGCGATCGTCGAACACGAAGCACATCGAATCGGCGGTGTGCCCCGGCGTGTGCAGCACGCGCATCCGCAGCTTGCCGATCAACAGGGACTCGCCGTCATCGACCCGGACGTTCGCGAACGGTGCCGGCGAGCTGCGGTGCATGACGATCTTCGCGCCGAGCGCCTTGCCGAGCTCGCGCGCGGCGCTGAAGTGATCCGCGTGGGTGTGGGTCTCGGCGATGTAGTGCACGCGCATGCCGCGCTCCGCGACCAGCGCGAGGTATCGATCGAGCTGGTCGAGGTTTGGATCCACGATCACGGCGGCGCACGAGTCGTCGCAGCCGATCAGGTAAGACAGGCATCCGCCCGAACGGATCTGCTCGAACAGCACGCCCCATGGTTCGCGATCAGCGCACCGGATGCAACAGGTGCGAGTGGCCCTGCTCGCGTTCGCGCGCGCACCGCGGCGAATCGGCGGCACACGAGATCCGCAGCTCCGCGGAGACATCCGGCGATCGGAACCGGTCGTACGCGGTGAGCGCGGCGCCGGCCTCGGGGCGGTGCAGCGCGGCGAGCGCGGTCGCCTGCGTCCTCAACAGGTCCGAGTTGCGCGGGTCGAGCTCGAGCCCGGTCGTCGCCGCCGCGAGCGCGTCGAGGTCGTCGCCGACCGAGCCGAGGCAACGCGCGAGCACGACCCACGCGGCCGAGTTCCCCGGTGCGTGCTTGGCCGCGGCGCGCGCCGGGGCGACCGCATCGTCCCACCGCCACACCCGCATCAAGGCATCGGCGACGATGCTATCGAGCACCGCCGGCTGCGCCGGGGCGAGCAGCGCCCTGGCCTGCGCCACGAGCGCGAGCGCGTCGTCGACGCGGCCCTGCTTCGAGGCGACCCAGCCGAGCTGGACGAGCACCATCGCCTTGGGCTTACCCCCCGGCGCCGCCGCGAGCGCGCGCTCGAGCACGAGCTTGGCCTCTTCGAGCCGTTCGCTGACCGTCCCGACGAGCGCCATGCCGTGCTCGTACATCCGCTCCCACGCCGGGCGCGCGGTCGAGATCTGCGCGCCCGCACCGATCTGCACCGAGGTCTCGGCGATCCGCGTGATCGGCTGCGGCCTGCACGGATCGAGCTCGACGTCGCGCGCGCCCTTCGCGCCCGCGATGAACGCCCTGCCCTGGGCCGTCTTGGCCTGCTTGCAGACCTCGGCCTGGAGCGCGAGCGTGCGGCTGCGATGGCGCAGCCGCGCCGTGACGGTCAACGGCAACGCGAGGCCCCCGGTCCTCGGCACATCGAACTGATAGCGGATCACCTGCGCCTCGCGCGCGGCGAGCGACTGCGGCGCGATCTGGGTGCGCATCTTCGAGAACTCGTGGTGCTCGAGGATCTCGCCGTGCTCGTCGACGACGAGCGTGCGCAACACGTGGGTGTCCTCGTCGTGGAGCGCGGTCGCGTGCCCGAGCCCCGACTGTGCGAGGCGCTTGCCGGTCGCGTCGGCGACCTCGACCTCGATCCAGGTGTCCTGAATGTCGAGCACGCCGCCGGGAAAGCGATGCCCGACCAGCAGGTTGCGCACGACCACGTCGAGGTCGATCCGCGAGCCCGGCGTGACCGCCATGCCGTCGGCCGGGAGCTGCCAGTGCTTGGCGTGCGTGCGATCCTCGGTGAAGCCGCCGGCGACGTCGATCGACGCGACGCCCTCGAGCTTGGCCTGCAGGCGCTTCAGATGATCGGTGTCGCCGCGCATCGCGGCCATCCACGTGTGACCGCCGAGGAACCGGTGGGACGCGAGCGTCCGCTCGCCGGGCGGACCGGTCTTGGCGCCGAGCTCGTCCGCGCTCGCCGGCTCGCGCTCCATGTGGCAATCGATGCAGGTCTGGGGCACGACCTGGTCGACCCGGCCCATCCCGTTACCGGCCCACGCGCTGTTGCGCCACATGCCGGGCTCGTCGAGGCCGGTGAGGTGCACCGGCATGTGGTCCGAGCCCATCTCGGGCGACAGGAAGCCGCGATGGCAGCCAACGCACAGCTCGGTACCGAGCGGCTGCATCGTGACCTGCGCCTTGTGGCGCGCGATCGACGCCGGATCCGACATCACCGGCGCGTCGATCGGCGCGCGCGACCACACGTAGCTGCCGTTGCCGTCCTTGGTCACGCGCTTGACGCCGTGACACAACGAGCACGATACCCCGGAGTGCGCGCGCAGATCGTCCGCGGGGATCGGTGCGTCGGAGGTCATCAGGCCATCGACCATCAGCGGCATGTCGTGACAGCCGCCGCAGAACTGCGAGGTCGGCTTGCCCATGGCCTGGCGCTCGAGCTCGACGTTCGCGCGATAGATCGGGTTCCCGAACGACGCGAACGAGTGTGCGCTCGCCGACCATTGCTTCGCCGCATCGGCGTGGCAGGTCGCGCAGCTATCGACATCGGAGAGTTGCGTGCCGAGGCTGACCTCGTTGGGCACGGCCGAGCTCGCGATCTCGACGAGGCTCGGCGCGAACTCGCCACCGGCGTGCGGCAACCGCACCGCGATCGCTTCCGGGTTGGCGTGCGCGTCGATCGTCACGGCCTGGGGCTCGCCGCCACCACACGCCGCGAGCACCGCGCTGACCACCCCGATCACGACCGCGAGCGGCTTCACTTCCGGGACCGGACCAGGCCGCCGAGGCCGAGCAACGCGAGCGCGCCCAACACGCCGGCGCCGAACGACAGCGCACCCTTCGCGGTCGGCGGCTTCGCGAACGTGCCGTGCGCCGGGGGAGCCGGAGCCGGCGCCGGCCGCGCGGCGGGGTGCTTCTTGTACCCGATCTCCCACAGGTCACGCCCGATCACCGTGCCGAGCTCGAGCCGGCCCCGCGGTGCGAACGCGAGCTTCGACGCCGCGATCGTCTGCTGCGCGCCACCGTCCGGCGGGCCACCCCACACGCCGCGCTGCGGGTTCTTGCACGCGATCGGCCCGGCCCACCAGTGCCTGACGGCAAACCGCGCCTGGAAGAAGTTCTGCGGCGACGGCTTCGCGCCGTATTCGATGCCGTCCTTGCCGTAGGTCTCGCGGCCGCCGGTCACCGGCTTGGCCTCGCGAAAGCGCAGGTCGTCCTTCATGTCGCCCTTGCCGTAGCGCGCGTGCAGGCGGGTCAGCACGAAGTCGTTCTCGATCCCGTCGTGCATCAGGTCACCGCCGAGCGTCGCCATGTCCTGGGTCGAGACGTCGTACTCCGTGCACGGATCGCAGTGGTAGCCGCGCGTCGCGGTCCAGGCGTACTCGGTGACGATCGCACCGGGGTTCGCTTCGAGCGTCTTGTCGAACAGCGCGGCATAGAACTCGGAGAACCGGGGCTTGACCGTCGAGCGCACGTCGAAGTTCGTCGGGATGAATACATTCTTGTAGTTCGCGACCTCGAAGCGCTTGTCCTTGGACAGGATGTTCACGATCAGATCCTGTTTGCCTCCGGAGTTCGCCATGCCGAGCCGGATCGGCAGCGAGAAGTCTTCGCTATCGTAGCCGAACCGGATCGGCGACAGCGTCGCGTGACCATCGACGAGCTTGACCTTGTTCGGATCGACCTTCGCGACGAAGAACTTCATCCCGCTCTCGACATACGGCCGCAGCAGCGGCTCGGCACCGGCAGGGATCTTGTAATGGTTATCGCGGAGCCAGGTCTCGAGGCCGGTCGAGTCGGTCGCCGAGAGGATCAGGATCTGATATTCGGCGACGTCGAACTTCGCCTCGATCTTGACGCTCGCGTGCCCCCGCGGAGCGGCCAGCTTGTCCTCCATGGCGCCGGCCTTCGACGGACGCGGTGCCATGTCGTAGAGCCGCTCGTCGCGGGGCTGCGGGCACGGATCCTGCTCCCAGTACTCGACGAGCCGCGGCGAGCCGAGCGCCTCGACGTGCTCGAACACCTCGTTCGACAGCGTCTTGACGTCCTTTTCGTGCAGCACGACCGGTACCGGGATGACCATCGCGAAGTCCTCGAGCGGTCCCTTGTAGTCGTTCTGCATCGACAGCACGGTGCGCGTGCCATCACGCATCAGCACGACCTGCGTCGCGTCGTTCGTCATCTTCTGTCCCGAGCCCGAGACGTAGAACCCACAGAACGCGTGGGCCGCGCCGGCATCGACGATCAGAGCGAGGGCCGCTGCCCCGAGCAGTTTGTTCAGCATCGAGGGGTACTGACGCGCGCCCCGGTGTTGTGGTCTGAACAATCCGGACGCGCCGAGCAGCGTGGGCCTCATCGCGGTCTCCGCTTGCGCTGGAGCAACGCGAGCGCCCCCAGGAGCAACCCGGCCGTCCCGAGGCCATCGCGGCCGTCGGTTTCACAACCACAGCCCGACTTCTTGGGGTTCGCCGCGGGGGCGGCGGCCGCGGCCGGCGCGGCGACGGCGCTGCCCGCACTGCCCGCACTGCCTGCACTGTCGGCTGCGAACGCGCCGCCGCCGAAGTGCGCCTGGTCGGGCTTGGCGAGCGCCTGGGCGAGCTGGAGCTGGCCGCGCGGTGCGAACGCGAGCCCGAGCGCTGCCTCGGGCCGCGGCGCCGCTTGCCCGGCCGGCGGACCGCCCCAGATCCCGCGCCGCGGCTGTTCGCACGTGATCGGTCCCGTCCACGGGTACCGGATCGCATAGCGGCCCTGGAAGTTGTTGGTCGAGGCCGGCTGCGCCGCGGTCTCGAGCTGGCCGGTCGCGCCCTGGATCTCGCGACCACCGACGATCGGCGGGACCGCCTTGAACACGAGGTCGTCCTTGATGTCCTTGCCGTAGCGCGCGTGCAACCGGGTCAACACGTAGCGGTAGCCGAGGTTCTCCTTCATGACATCGGCGCCGAGCGTCGCGAAGTCCGAGGCGCCGAGCGTCGGCCCCGGGCACGGATCGCAGCTCCCGGCGGCCCACGCGTACTCCGTGACCACCGCGCCGGGGTGTTGCTCGACGGTGCGGTCGAACAACGCGGCGTAGAACGCGGGGAACTTGTCCTTGACCATCGGCGTGACGTCGAGGTTCGTGGGGATGGTGACGTTCGGATAGTTCGCGACGTCGTAGCGCTCGCCGGCGAGGATGTTGACGATCAGATCCTGCGTCCCGCTCGAGTTCGCGAGCCCGAGCCGGATCGGGAGCTCGAACCGATCGCTGTCGTAGAAGAACCGCAGCGGTGACAGCGCGGCGCGACCACCCTCGAACTTGACCTTCTTCGGGTCGACCTTCGCGACGAAGAACTTCATCCCGGTCTCGACGTACGGCCGCAGCAGCGGCTCGGCGCCGGCGGGGATGTTGTAGTTCTCCTGGCGCAACCAGGTCTCGAGCCCACCCGAATCCTTCGCGGACAAGATCACGATCTGGTACTCGCCGGCGGTGAACCGCGCCTCGACCTTGACGCCGAGGTCGCCGGCCGACGCCTTCGCCGGCATCGGCGTCGACATCATGATTCCGGCCCCACCCACGGCCTCGATCGGCGGCGGCGGCGCACAGGGATCCTGCTCCCAGTACTCGACGAGCCGCGGCGCGCCCATCTGCTCGACGTGCGCGAACACGTCCTGGGTCAGCGTCTTGACGTCGCCCTCGTGCAGCACCTCGGGCACCGGGATGACCATCGCGAACGCCTCGGGCGGCCCCTTGTAGTTGTTCTGCATCGACAGCACGGTGCGCGTGCCTTGCCGCATCAACACGACCTGGGTCGCGTCGTTGAACAACGGCTGGTTCGAACCTGCGACGTAGAAGCCGCAGAACGCGAAGATGGCGGGGAGCATGCGTGCGAGCTTAGACGAGGCTCGCCTGCTCGTCCTTGGAACCGCCCTTGTACGAATTCTCTTACATGGCGCAGCCGGCCTGGAGGCCCGCTTCGGTGATCTGCGCGCGCATCTCGCGGCACTGGCGCTCGACGACGCGCAGCGACGTTTCGCTCTCGGCGCCCGCGACCGCGGACGCGAGCTGGTTCGCGTCGTGCGCGAGCGAGGTCGCGAGCGCGAACGGCAGCGTCGAACAGCGCGCGAGCTTCGCCGCGGTCTGGCGCAGCGCGTGGCACTCGGGCCCGCGCATGGCGGCCGGGTTCGGATCCGGCGCGCAGCCCGCCTCGATCAGCTCGGCCTCGACCTTCGCCGCGCGGCCCTTGCACTGGCGCGCGATCGCCGGGCGGAGCTCGCCGCGCGCCTGGTGCCACTCGGCGCGCTGGCGCACGAGCCGCGCGAGGCTCTCGAGCCGTGGCTTCGCGAGCTTCGTGCAGTGCTCCTCGATGCGCGCCCACGCGGCGAGCTCGTCGCACGCGGCGATGCCGACCGCGCTGCGCTGGAGCGTCGCGTGCATCGCGCAACCGGACTCGAGCTCGACCGCGAGCTCGACGGTGTGGTCGTTGCCGTGGTCGTTGCCGCGGGCGAGCCGGACCGAGACGTCGCCGTGCTGGCCCTGCCAGCCCGGGTCGGTCTCGACCAGCGACATCGGGCCGAGCGCGCCACCCGCCGGGGTGAGGTCGATCGCGATCGCGCCATCGGTCGCGTCGAACGCCAGGCTCGCGCTCGCATGACCATCGAGCGTGCAGCCCGCCCACGTCAGCTTGCCCGCCCAATCGCCGACCCAATCGGCCCAGCCGGCCCAGCTCGGCGCGGGCGTCGCCGCACTGCCGCGCGGCAACGCCGCCGCGCTCGGACCCGCCCGGCCCGGCGACGACGCGGGCGCGGCGGTGGCGAGCCCGGCCGCGACC
>JBDTEH010000206.1:0-12317 GCA_039922635.1 Kofleriaceae bacterium
GGATCTGCCGGATCGCGTTCACAAGCTCGAAGAAGCGGTGTTTTCACCGCCTCGCGCGCGCCGCAAGCGATCGAGTTAGCGCTACGAGCGCTTGAACGCGCGGACGCCGGCGAACCGGGCCTCGTCGCCGAGCTGATCGCAGATCCGCAGCAGCTGGTTGTACTTCGCGATCCGATCGCTGCGCGACGCCGAGCCGGTCTTGATCTGGCCGGCGTTGGTCGCGACCGCGAGGTCGGCGATGAACGCGTCCTCGGTCTCGCCCGAGCGATGCGAGATGATCGCGGTGTAGCCGGCGTGCTGCGCGGTGCGCACCGCGTCGAGCGTCTCGGTGATCGTGCCGATCTGGTTGAGCTTGACGAGGATCGAGTTCGCGATCCCGGCATCGATGCCGCGGCGCAGCCGGGCGGTCTGGGTCACGAACAGGTCGTCGCCGACGATCTGGACCTTCGCGCCGAGCTGGTCGGTCTGGAGCTTCCAGCCGTCCCAGTCGTCCTCGGCGAGGCCGTCCTCGATCGAGACGAACGGGTACTTGTCGATCCAGCCGGCGTAGATCGCGGTCAGCTCGGCCGCGGTGCGGGGCTTGCCCTCGAACGTGTACGTGCCGGTCTTCTTGTCGAAGAACTCGCTCGCGGCGCAATCGAGCGCGAGGAAGATCTGCTTGCCGGCCTCGTAGCCGGCCTTGCCGATCGCTTCGAGGATCAGCTCGAGAGCCTCGTCGGCCGAGTCGAGCGACGGCGCGAAGCCGCCTTCGTCGCCGACGTTCGTCGCCTTGCCGCGCGCGTGCAGCAACTTCTTGAGGTGATGGAACACCTCGACGCCGGCGCGCAGCGCGTCTTCGAACCGGTCGAACCCCGCGGGGGCGATCATGAACTCCTGGATGTCCAGGTTGTTGTCGGCATGCGCACCGCCGTTGATGATGTTCATCAGCGGCACCGGTAGCGTCACCGCGCTGACCCCACCGAGGTAGCGATACAGCGGGAGGTCGTGCGCAAGCGCGGCCGCGCGGGCGGTCGCCATCGAGACGGCGAGCACCGCGTTCGCGCCGAGGTTCGACTTCATGGCGGTGCCGTCGAGCTGGATCAGCGCGGCGTCGATCGACGCCTGGTCGCTGGCATCCATGCCGATCAGGGTCGGCGCGATCACGTCGCGGACGTGGTCGACGGCCTTCTGCACGCCCTTGCCGAGATAACGCTTCGCGTCACCGTCGCGAAGCTCGAGCGCCTCGTGCTCGCCGGTCGATGCGCCCGAGGGCACGATCGCGCGCCCGAGCACACCTGTATCGAGCCCGACCTCCGCCTCGACGGTGGGGTTGCCACGGGAGTCGAGCACCTCACGAGCATGTAGCCAGACGATCTCGGTCATGGCCGGAATTAACCGCGCTACGACAGCACGGTCAACGTGATCATCACGCTGATCAGCAGCGCGGCGAGGCCCGAAAGCACGAGCGTCAACTGTGCTTGCATCTGGTCGTTCGGGTAAACGAAGTCAGGATGATTGTGGCCGAGGTCGAGGATCATACGAGAACTCCCTGCATCTCGCGGTCCAAGGCGCTGCGCGCGGGCGCACGGCGTGTTACGCCCCGGGGTATGCGGTTCGCGGTGCCTCTCGTGCTCGTCGCCGCGCTGGGCGCCCTGGGCGGCTGCGCGCGCGAGAAGCAGTCCGGCACCGTGGTCGAGACCAAGGAGCTGACTCCCAAGCAGGTCACGATCGCGACCCGCGGTGCGATCGAGCAGTGGCGCCAGGCGTACGAGGTGCGCAGCATCGACGCGCTCGAGCGGCTCTACGCCCACGATCCCGATCTCGTGCTCGTCAACGACGGCGTGACCCTGATCGGTTGGAGCTCGGTCGACGCGATGCTCAAGGATCGGCTCTCGCGCGCGAAGGAGATCCACATCCGCCTCAAGGAGGTCGAGGTCACCTCGATCGCGCCGACCGCGGCGTTCGGCGTCGCGACGATGACCCGCGAGCTCAGCGATGGCGTCACGACCGTGACCGAGCAAGGCTCGCTCACGCTGGTGTTTCGCAAGGATCCGACCGCCGGTTGGTTGATCGTCGGCGAGCATTACTCGTACAAACGGCCAGGGTGACCAGCTCACGCACCATCGGCGTCGCACTGCTCGGCCTCGGCAACGTCGGCGGTGGAGTCGTCAAGTTGCTCGCCGACAACGCGGCCGCGATCGAAGCCCGGCTCGGCGCGCAGCTCCTGGTCCGCGCGATCGCGGTGCGCGATCCAGACAAGCTCCAGCGCGTGGTCGAGGTCGATCACGCGCTGTTCTGCAGCCTCGACGAGGCGATCGCGCGTCCCGACATCGAGATCGTGTGCGAGCTGATCGGCGGCGTCACCGAAGCTCGTCGCGTCGTGCTCGCCGCGATCGCGGCGGGCAAGCAGGTCGTGACCGCGAACAAGGCGCTGCTCGCGGAGCACGGCACCGAGATCTTCGCGGCCGCCGAGGCCGCGGGCGTCGACGTCTACTACGAGGCCGCGGTGTGCGGCGGCGTGCCGATCATCCGGGTCCTGCGCGAGGGGCTGGCGAGCGATCGCGTCGAGCAGCTGTGGGGCATCGTCAACGGCACCTCGAACTTCATCCTGTCGACGATGACCGCGACGCGCCGGCCGTTCGCGGACATCTTGAAGGAGGCGCAGCAGCTCGGCTACGCCGAGGCTGATCCGACGCTCGACATCAGCGGCGGCGATGCCGCGCACAAGCTCGCGATCCTGGTCCGGTTGTGTTTCGGGACCGCGCTCGACGTCGCGCGGATCCCGACCGATGGCATCGATCGCGTCGAGCCGATCGACCTCGACTACGCGGCGAAGTTCGGCTTCGTGTTGAAGCCGCTCGTGATCGCGCGCGAGCACGGCAGCGGCGAGATCGAGGCGCGCGTCCACCCCGCGCTGGTCCCCGCGAACTGGCTGCTCGCCGACGTCGCGGGCGCGAAGAACGCGGTCTACGTCCAGAGCTACGCGCTCGGTCCTTCGCTGTACTACGGCGCCGGCGCCGGCATGCTGCCGACCGCGATGAGCGTGGTCTCGGATTGTATCGACCTCGGGCGCAACATCTTCGCGCGCGCGGCCGGTGCGAAGCGGCCCGCGGCGGCCGCGCTCGCGCACAAGCCGATGTTGCCGCTCGACGAGGTGCGCTCGAAGTACTACCTGCGGTTCGGCGTGGTCGATGCGCCGGGTGTGCTCGGCCGGTTGATGACCCTGCTCGGCGAGCAGCGCGTCTCGATCGCGCAGGTCGTGCAGGATGCAGGTCATGCGTCGGACGGCCCGGTGTCGGTCGTGGTCGTCACGCACGAGGCGCGCGAGGGCGACGTCCGCGCCGCGCTCGCCGCGATCGACGCGCTCCCGGTCGTGAAGGAGCCGGCGCGCGTGATCAGGATCGTTGGATGATCTACGAGGTCCGCGTGATCTTCGGCGACACCGATCAGATGGGCGTCGTCTACTACGCGAACTACCTGCGCTTCTTCGAGGGCGCGCGCGCCGAGTACTGGCGTTCGCTCGGCCGGAGCTACAAGGATCTCGAGGCCGCGCAGATCGCGATGCCGGTGATCGAGGCGCACTGCAACTACAAGCGGCCGGCGCGGTACGAGGACCTGCTCGCGATCGACACCGACGTCACGGAGATGCGCGGCGCCTCGTTGCGCTTCACCTATCTCGTGCGGCGCGCCGGCGAGCTGCTCGCGGAGGGCTTTACCCGCCACGCCGTGATCGGGCCGACCGGGCGCCCGCGCCCGATTCCTGACTTCCTGCGCACACTGGTGAAACCGCGCTGATCTGCGGTACACCCGGCGCCATGCAGGACCGCAACCTGGCGCTCGAAGTCGTACGGATCACCGAGGCCGCGGCGCTGGCCTCCGCGCGCCTCATGGGGCGAGGGGATCGCAAGCTCGCGGACAAGGTCGCGGTCGAGGCGATGCGCGTCGCGTTCGACGCGATCGATATCCGCGGCACCGTGATGATCGGCGAGGGCGAGCGCGACGAGGCGCCGATGTTGTTCATCGGCGAGCAGGTCGGCGCCGGCTGGAAGACCAACGATAACGAATCGCCGAAGGTCGACATCGCCGTCGATCCGCTCGAGGGCACGAACCTGTGCGCGACCGGTGCCCCCGATGCGATCTGCGTGATCGCGATCGCCGACGACGGCCAGTTCCTCAACGCGCCCGACACGTACATGGAGAAGATCGCGGTCGGCCCCGAGGCGCGCGGCGTGATCGACATGCGCGAATCGGCGACCTGGAACCTGCAGCGGATCGCCAAGGCCAAGGGCAAGCGGATCGAGGACTGCACCGCCGTGATCCTCGAGCGCGACCGCCACGAGGCGCTGATCGCCGAGGTCCGCCAGGCCGGTGCGCGGATCCGCCTGATCGGCGACGGCGACGTCTCCGGCGCCGTGATGACCTGCAACCCCGACTCCGGCATCGACGTCCTGTTCGGCATCGGCGGCGCGCCCGAGGGCGTGATCTCCGCGGCGGCGCTCAAGTGCGTCGGCGGCGAGCTCCAGGCACGGCTACGCTTTCGCAACGACGAGGAGCGCGCGCGCGCCAAGCGCATGGGCGTGCGCGCCGAAGACCACATCTACAGCATCGAGGACCTTGCCGCCGGCCACGTCATGTTCGCCGCGACCGGCGTGACCAAGGGCTACCTGCTCGACGGCGTCCGGTTCTTCGGCGATGGCGCCAAGACCGAGTCGATCGTGATGCGCTCCAAGTCCGGCACCGTGCGCGTGATCAACTCGACTCACCACTTCAACACCAAGCCCAAGTACTCGTGGGCGACCGGCCTCGAGCCCTGACGGGGACAACGGCCAATCCCGCTGCACGCCCGCGGCATCGCCTTGCTCGAACGGGTCGTTGCTAATGCTGACCGAGATGCTCGACCTCTGATCGTCAAGGGGGGCGATCACGATCACGGTAGCGTTCCCGTTCTCGTGCACGGCCACGGCCACGGGGACGATGACGACCACGGCCACGGCCACGGCCACGGCCACGGCCACGGCCACGGCCACGGGGACGATGACGATCACGGCCACGGGCACGGGCAATCAGGGACACGGCTAGTCCGGTAGCGCGAAGTTGAGCTTCAGCGCCTTGCCCGCGGAGATCGTGATCCGCTTGGTGACGGTGGGGTGCGACGGGTTCTTGAACACCAGGGTGTGCGTGCCGACGGTCATGTCGCGGTCCGCGAACGGCGTCTGATCGAGCTTCTTGCCGTGCTCGAACACCTCGCTGTACGGCGTCGTCCGGATGGTCAGCCGGCCGAGCGTGACCGGGGGGCGTACGGCGCCGAGCTTGTGGTTGAACGTGAGCTCGATCTTCAGGTGCTCGCCGGCCTCGATCGCGACGTGGCGGGTCTCCGGCGCGAAGCCGGAGAGCGTGCCGGTGACGTTGAACGTGCCGGCGCGCACGACGATCCGCGCGGGCGCGACGCGGATCTGATCGCCGACGCGCAGCGTGCCACCGCCGGGGATCGTGGCGATCTCGAGGTACGCCTCATTGCTGGGCCCAGGCCCGGGCCCGGCCCCGGGCTCGGTTTCGCGCGCGGGACTCGAGCCCTGGTCGAGGGCCTCGGCATCTGCCGGCGGGTGTTCGGGCGCGGCATCGAGGGCCGGGTGGGGCGCGAGCGCGAGCTCCGTGCTCGCATCGATCACGGTCATCGGGGCGTGGCCGTGCGAGCGCGAGGCGCACAGCGCGACCGAGAACGAGATCGCCGCCAACCCGAGCAGCCCGGCGATCGCCGTCGCGATCCGGATCCGGCGCGGTCGCGCACGCCACCGCAGAAACCCGAGTGCGTGGGAGCGGTCCGCGGACACCGGCAGGCGCGCCTCGCTCGGGCGCGGGAGCGGGTCCGACAGCGGCGCCACGAAATCGGTCGACAGGCTCGCCTGCAGCGGTGGGCGATCGAGTTGCACGGTCTCGCGTACGTCGCTGATCTCCTGATCTGCCGGGATCCCGGCGATCACGGTCGGTTCGGTCGCGGCGTCCGCCGGTCGAGCGAGCGCAGCGCTCGGGCGCCGCGGCGGCGGCACGATCATCGTCGGCGCACTCGGGGCGGTGGGCGGCGAGGCCGTCAGATCGATCGGCTTGACCTCGAGCGTGTCGATCGCCGTCATGTCCGAGGTCTCGTCGCCGTCGCGCGAATCGGCGAGCACGCGCGCGAGCCGCGACGCGCCGATCAAGGTCGGCGATCCGATCCCCGGCGTGAGCGCGGACAGCCCGCGCGAGGCTCCGGTCCGCGGCACCACGACCGTGCCGGGCGCCGCCCCGGCCGGCGCGATCGCGGGCACATCGCCCGTGTGCTCGCGAATGAAGTGCGCACGGATCCAGCCGCCGAGCTGCATCGGCGTCGCGATCTCGGGCGATGACTTGATGACGGCCTCGAGCGCCTGCGCGAGATCGGCCGCGGTCGCGCGTCGCTCGCGATCGGGCTCGAGCGCCCACGTGATCGCCTGGACCAGCGCGGGCGGCAACTGCGGCGCGACCACGCCGAGCGGCTCGAGCTTGCCATCGCGGATCAGCCGCATCGCCGCGACCGCGTCGCCGCGTGGCACGATCACGCGGCCGGCGAGCAGCTCCCACAGACAGATCGCGAGCGAGAACACGTCGCTGCGGCCGTCGAGCGGCTGCGCGATCGTCTGCTCGGGCGACATGTACGCGTACTTGCCCTTGACCTGGCCCGGGCTGGTCAGGTGGTCGGTCGCGGCGGCCGCCTTCGCGATCCCGAAGTCGCACAACTTCGCGATGCCCTCGTACGAGATCATGATGTTCGCGGGCGAGACATCGCGGTGCACGAGCCCCAGTGGCTTGCCGTTGACGCCGCGCAGCTCGTGCGCGTGATGCAGCGCGGCGGCCGCGTCGGCGCCGATCCGGGCCACCAGCGTCGGCGAGATTCGCTGATGGGTCTCGCCCGCCTTGAACAGCTGTCCGACGTGGACGCCGTCGACGTACTCCATCGCGATGAAGTAGTCATGGTCGACCTTACCGAACTCGTAGATGTGCACGATGTTCGGGTGCGAGAGCTGGGCGGCGAGCTTCGCCTCGGCGAGGAACATCCGCACGAAGTCCTGGGAGTCCGCGAGGTGCGGCAGGATTCGTTTGACCGCGACGCGCCGATCGAAGCCCTCGAGCCCGCGCTGCTGCGCGAGGAAGACCTCGGCCATGCCGCCGCGTGCGATCCGGCGAAGCAGCACGTACGAGCCGAACTTGATACCAGCTTCGACGGCCACGGTTCCCGCGCATCATAGCTCGGGTGCCACCGTCGCGATCGGAATCCGCTTCGCAGCTCCCCGCCGACGGAGGTTGTGGCATGGGAAAGATGCGCATAAACTATGCGCATGGCTTCGCGGGCAAAGAAGGTGGCGACGAACCTGTCGCTCCGCGCGGATCTCGTCACCGAGGCCAAGGCGCTCGCGCTGAACCTCTCCGAGGTCGTCGAGGCCGCGATCGAAGCGGCCGTCCGCGAGGCGCGCGCAGCGGTATGGCTCACCGAAAACCGGGCGGCGATCGACCAGTACAACGACTTCGTGGCTACCCACGGCTTGTTCAGCGACGGCCGGCGGCGGTTCTGATGGCCCAGTTCGACATCCTGCGCAACCCGCGCGGCGGCGTGTACCCCTTCGTCGTGGATCTGCAGAGCGAGAGCCTGGACCGGCTGGCGACGCGGATCGTCGCCCCGATGATCGCGGTCAAGCGGTATGGCCGCAAGCCGATCACGAGGCTCAACCCGATCGCGCGGGTGAAGGGCACGGACTACGTCATCGTCGTGCAAGATCTCGCCTCGATCCTGGCGAGCGAGCTCGGAGAGCTCGCCGGATCGCTGCGGGGCCAGCGTGCGGAGTTGATCGCGGCGCTCGACTTGATGTTCACTGGCGTCTAACCTCGCGGCCGTGCGCCTCGTCCTGCTGATCTGCGCGGCGACTGCCGGTTGCACCGACGCGATCACGGTGCAGATCGCCAGCGATCGTCCGGTGCCGTCGGCGATCGATCACGTCTGCCTCGGCGTCGCGGACACCAAGCTCGGCGGCGGCCAGTTCGGCCAGGACTACGCGCTGACCGGCGAGCTCGCGAAGCTGCCCCAGACGTTGCGCGTCGAGGCCGGCCACGCCGGCAGCGCACTCGCGTGGGTCCGCGGCGATCGCGGTGGCGTCGCGGCCGCGCGCGCGTCGGCCCACGTCGACTTCGCGCACGACGTCACGCTCGCGCTCGACACCTGCGTCAAGGGACCCGGTCGCGCGCCGGCGCAGGTCGGCGAGGCGGTCGGTCCCGCGGCCGCCAAGCTCGCGGCGAGCGAGGGCCCGGGCGGCACGCTCGTGGTCGCGATCGGCGCGAGCGGCGCGGTCGTGATCGACGCGCAACACGGCGCGCTCGTTGCGACCGCCGCACCGCCGCCGCCCCCCGGCACCCCGCTCGCGATCGTGTCCGCGGATCTCGACGGCGACTGCGACGACGATCTCGTGATCGTCACCGATGGCGCGCCGCCGACCGTGTGGATCCGCGACGGCCAGGGTTTCAAGGACGGCGGTACGATCGGCAGTGTGATCGTCGCGGCGGTCGCGCTCGGCGACGTCGATCGCGATGGCCGCACCGATGTCGTGCTCGGCTACGCGGGGACGCTCGAGCTGTGGCTCAACAACGGCGCCGCTACCTTCACGCACGCCACCCAGGCGCTATCGGGGGCAGGCCACGTGTCCTCGGTCAGCGCGCTCGCACTTGGCGATGTCGATGGCGACGGCTCGCCGGATCTCGTCGTCGGCCAGGCTGGGGCCCCGCTCGCGGCGTGGCTCGGCGGTACCGGGATGTTGTCGTTCTCGACGAGTATCGTCCCGCCGGTCGCGCTCGCGGTCGAGTCGCTCGCGTTCGGCGATGCCGATGGTGACTATGATCCGGATCTCGCGGTCGCGGTCACCGGTGCCGCGATGCGGCTCTATATCGATCGCGATGGCCACCTCGAGGACCAGTCATTCGTGCGGCTGCCCCAGCCCGCACCGGTCGCGCACGCGATCGCGTTCGGCGGCTGGGACGACGGTTGCGAGCCCGATGCGGTGGTCGCCGCCGACGCCGGCGCCGCGACGCTGCGCGGCCAACCGACCGGCGTGTTCGCCGCCGCCGAACCCGCCCCGCCGGCGAGCGACGTCGTGATGACCGACATCGACGACGACGGTGACCTCGACGCGGTGCTCGCGACCGACCAAGGAGTCGTGTGGCTCGCGCGCTGATCCTGTTCGCACTCGTGGTCGGCCTGTTCGGCGCGTTCGGCCTGTTCGGCACGATCGCGCACGCCGATCCGGTCGGCCCGCAGGCGATCGAGACGTTCCTCGCGCGCGGCCAGCAGCTGTTCGACGATCAGGACTACGCCGCGGCGATCCAGTCGCTCACCCCCGTCACCCGCGACGCGCGGGCCACCCGCGCACAACGGCTGCGCGCGCTCGAGCTCATCGCGCTGGCCGACCTGATCCGCGGCGACGAGGGCGCCGCGCGCGCGACGTTCGAGCGCATCCTCGATATCGATCCCGGCTACCAGCTCCGCGATCCGAGCGGCTCGCCCAAGGTTCGCGCGTTCTTCGATTCGCTCAAGAAGCAGCTGATCCCCGGCTTCGATCCGAACGCGGGCGCCGATCTCGACTACGCCGCGCCGACCGCCGCGACCGCCGGTCACCCGCTCGAGCTCGAGGTCCGCGTGACCCGCGGCAACGTGTTCGACCTCGTGCTCGCGACCCGCCACCGCGGCGAGCTGACCTACAAGATCGTCGCAGCGTTGCCGCGTGGCGACGGGCGCTGGCGGGCGCGGATCACCCCCGAGCCGTCCGCGAAGCCGTACGTGCTCGAGTACTACCTCGAGGCCCGCGACGCCGGCGGCGCCTCGATCGCCCGCGTCGCCTCGCCGGATCAGCCCCTCGAGATCGCGCTCGCCGCCGGTGGTGCGACCGAGGCCAGACGGCCCTGGTATGGCCGGTGGTACGTCATCGCGGGCGCCGCCGTGCTCGCCGCGGGCGTGACCGGCCTCGCCGTCGAAGCGAACCGAGGCCCTGGTCCCGGCACGTTACCGCCCGGTTCGGTCACAGTGACGCCCTGACCCCTCACCCGCGGCGCAGCTGTTAGCTCGGGCCGTGACTTCGATCATCGTCGGAAAACCCGAGGTTTTGTCTAATAGCGAACCGACGGCCGAGGGGCAATTTAGCCTTGACCCCTACGATCATCCTCAGTAGGGTCCGGCATCTTTCGGCAACGAGAAGAGGGAACAATGCAGAAGCTAGCTTTGGGAGCGCTGTGCGCAGCACTCCTCGCGTGCGGTAGCAACTCGGACAACAAGGTCCACATCGTCACCGACGCCGGCTCCGGCAGCGGCTCCGACGCCACCTGCAACCCGCTGTCGCAGACCGGCTGCAACACCGGCGAGAAGTGCACCTGGGTCTACGACCTCGTCTCGGCCGACGGCACCAACATCCTGGGCCACGTCGGGTGTGCGCCGGATGGTGACAAGGTCGCGCACGATCAGTGCACGCGCAACGCCGCGGGCGCGCAGGGCTGGGACGATTGCAAGGCCGGCACCTTCTGCAAGGCCAAGCGCGAGCTCGTCGGTCCCGGCGGCGTCGGCGTGTGCGAGCAGGTCTGCGACAACAGCGGCGCCGACGCGACGTCGGCCTGCGCGACCGACTCGGCCTGCGTCGCCTACCACAACATCTTCGAGGTCTCCTCGATGAACGTCGCCGGCGTGTGCGACTACAAGTGCGATCCGTTCGCAGATAACGACTTCCTGCACACCGGCTCGGCCGATCCGGTCCGCGCCGGCTCGGCGTGTCAGCCGTACGAGGGTTGCTACGGCGGTCCCCGTGATACGCAGGCGACCTCGTTCTCGTGCGCCCGCGAGTACAACACCGACATGCATAATCGTGACGAGTGCACCGCCACGAGCGGCAACTCGCTCCAGGCAGCGAACCCGCTCAGCCGCGTCGCCTGTAGTACCGCGAGTAACGGTTGCTCGCAGGGCTACATGCCACTGCTCTACGAAGACACGAGCGGCTCGCAGGTCGTGACCTGCACGGCGATGTGCAAGCCGAAGAGCTGCTGGGGAGGGACGGGCCACTGCGGTGGCAACACGTCGACCGCCTCGAACCTCACCGGTGACCCGGCGAGTCCGGCAAACCAGTGTCAGCCAAGCGCGATCATCGGCAATGCAGTCACGCCCGCGCAGCCAAGCGCCGATCCCGCCGCGAATAACAACCTGCAATGCGTGTTCAACTGGGAGTTCTCGTTCGACAAGATGGGGAACTTCGTCACGTCCCCGTTCAACGACACGGTTGGCTGGTGCGAGGACCACTCGTTCTATCACTACGACAAGAACGGCGACAAAATGATCACCGCGGCCGACGACGAGGTTGAACCGCGTTGCGATACCATGACCGACCCTGGGTTTGGCACCGGCTCCGCCGATGGAAGTGGAAACTGCACACCCGCGAACGGCTGCCGCGGCGCCGGTTCTTTTGGTTGCACCTCGTCCACGGACTCGGGGCTGGTTACCTTCCAGGGCATGCGCCGTGATCCTACGGTCCGGATCCATCCACGGCTCCCGTACGGTTACGAGCCGTAAACTATTCGAAGACGAATGAGCGACAACGCCGCGAGAATTTTCGCGGCGTTCGTCGTTTCGGATGACCCATGAATCGCAGAGCAATTCTATCAGTGCTGTTTGTCGTCGCGAGTTGTAAGGGCAAGCCCGAGCACCGTGAGGCTCCGCCGAATGCTCAAACGTCTGGTACGCAAACCTCTGGTAGTGGGGCACTCCTCTCGAAGGGGCGTCCGGACGTGACCGTTCCAACAGGAGACGGCTCCCCGCCGAAGCGTACGACCGCGCATCTCGACGATGCAACTTGCGACAAGCTCCGTGCTCTCGAATTTTCCACCTTCACCAAAGATCCGAGCGGCACGAACAACGACTCGGTTGCGGTTATCTACCGTACCGATGGCAGGCCGAAGTTGAAGGTTTCGGTGCAGGTCCAGCCGTGCAATGGAACGTGTCTCCCCCCCGAGCTTTCGAAGTGGCAGGGCCTGCCCGTGCTCAAGGAGTTCATGCCCAAGGTCTTGGCCGAATCGAAGGACACGCAATTCGAAGTCGGCGCGACGACGCTGGGTGGCGTCCCGATGATCTACACCTTTCAGCTCGGCGTGCTCGATGCACCCGAAGGTTTCCACTACACCGACACCTACGTTCTCTATTACAACGACGGGATCAACAAGATACGCGCCGTCGCGACCTACGCCGATAACAGGCCGCTCTCGCGCGATGCGATGCTGGCCATGGCTCCCAAGACCGATCTGGAAGC
>JBDTEH010000207.1:0-5173 GCA_039922635.1 Kofleriaceae bacterium
GATCGGCTACTACCTCGCGAAGATCTTGCCGCCGGGCGACTTCATGCGGTTCGGCGTGATCGACATCATCTCGAGTCAGGCCGGTGCGCTGGTCACGATCGGCGGCGAGAAGCGCGGCACCACCCCGATCCCGTCGCTCAAGCTGCACGCCCCGGCCTCGTACGCGATCCGCGTCGAGAAGTCCGGCTACGTGCCGTTCGCGACCAAGATCTCGTTACCGGCGGATGGCGAGCTGCGGGTCGAGGCCAATCTCTCGAAGCGTGGCGGTGGCAGCGCCTGGTATGCGCACTGGTACGTGCTCGCGATCGGCAGCGTGATCGTCGCGGGCGCCGCAGGCGGCTCGATCTACTACGCGACCCGGCCGCCACCGGCGACGACCGTCCCGGTCGGCGGCTCGTACTGAGCCGAGCTAGGCCAGGTCGCGCAGCATCACCAGCGCGTCCTCGCCATCGTCCTGGTAGTAGCGCGCGCGGACATGGACGGTCTTGAAGCCCGCGCGCTCGTACAGCGCGATCGCCGCGACGTTCGAGCGCCGGACCTCGAGCGTCGCAAGCGAGCAGCCGGTCGCGATCGCCTGGCGGATCGCGAAGTCGAGGAGCTGGCCGCCAAAGCCCCGGCCGCGCTGATCGGGGTGGGTCGCGATCGCCAGGACGTGGAGCTCGGTCGTCACGATCCAGTAGTTGTTGAACGCGACGATCCGGTCGCCGACACGGCCGACGTCGATCCGCGCCCACGCGCGCTCGAGCTCGCCGGCGAACGTCGCCTTGGGCCATGGCGCCGGGAACGACAGCCGTTCGATCTCGTCGATCGCGTCGAGGTCGGCGGCGACCGCGGGCGCGATGTTCATGCGAGGAGCTTCAACAGCGCACGCCACATCGCGTCGATGCCCTCGGCGGTCTGCGCCGAGACGGCGATCGGATCGCGCTTGAGGCCGAGGTCCTTCTTGGCCTTCATCACCTCGAGCGTGCGCTTGTGCTTCGCCAGCTTGTCGGACTTGGTCAACGCGACGACGACCGGGATCGCGCGCTCGGCGAGCCACGGGATGAAGTCGAGCTCTTCGTCTTGCACGCCGCGCCGGATATCGATCAGCAACAGCACGCCGGCGAGCGCGGAGCGCTTGTCGAGATACGCCTCGATCAACGGCCGCCACGACTCGCGCACGTCCTTCTTGACCTCGGCGTAGCCGTACCCCGGCAAGTCGACGAGGTGAAACTTGTCGTCGATCTCGAACCAGTTGACCAGGCGGGTCCGACCGGGCGTACGCGACGTCCGCGCGAGCCCATCCTGCTGGACCAGCGTGTTGATCAGGCTCGACTTGCCGACGTTGGAACGGCCGACGACGGCGAGCTCCGGTTTGCCGGGAGGCGGAAAATCGGTCGGCTTCGCGGCCGAGGTGATGAACTTGGCGGAGATTTTCATGAAGGGGCTACCGGGTGGGGATTCGCCGTGGGATCGAACGGCGTCGCCTTGGTGCGGCGCTGGTGGCAGCTCGCGCAGGTCGCGGCGCGCACGCTGGGCTGCGCGAGGTCGACCATGCCGAGCGCGATCGCGACCGGCTTGTCGCGCATCAGGTCGTCGGCGCCGTACGCGGCCCCGGCACCGTGACACGCTTCGCAGCCGACGGCGACCTCGACCGCGGCGCCCGCCGGCGCATCGCCCGTCCCGTGACAGCCGAGGCACGCGGCCGGGGGCTTGGCCTCGAACCGCGCCCGCGTGTTCGCGTGCGGTGTGGCCTGCCACGCCGCGAGCTCCTTCGGGTGGCACGCACCGCATGCGGCGCTACCGGTCCAATCCCGGCGCGCGGCGTGCGCCGTCGCGACCCAGCAAACCAAGACGAGCCAACGCACCTGGGCGAAAGCTACCTCACCCTCGCGTTCGCGTGGTAACGGAAGAGACGTGACGACGCGCGTGATCGGGCTGACCGGCGGGATCGCGTCGGGCAAGAGCACCGTCGCGAGGCTGCTCGTCGCGCGCGGCGCGACCGTGATCGACGCCGACGCGCTCGCGCGCCAGATCGTCGAGCCCGGCCAACCCGCGCTCGCGGAGCTCGTCGCGCGGTTCGGCGCCGCGATCCTCACCGCGGAAGGCGAGCTCGATCGCAAGCGCCTCGGCGCGCTGACCCTCGGACCCGGCGCGGATCCCGCGGCGCGCGCCGACCTCGGCAAGATCACGCATCCACGGATCGCCGCGGCCAGCGCGCGGGCGATCGCCGAGGCCGGCGAACGCGGCGCGCAGGTCGTGTTCTACGAGGCGGCGCTGCTGGTCGAGAACCGCGCGTACGAGCATCTCGCGGGCCTCGTCGTCGTCGCGAGCACGCCCGAGGTCCAGGAGCTGCGGCTGGTCGCGCGGGATGCGCTCACGCCCGCCGAGGCGCGCGCCCGGATCGCCGCGCAGGCCTCGCTCGAGGCCAAGCTCGCCGTCGCGACCTGGGTGATCCACAACGACGGCCAGCTCGACCACCTGGCCGCGCAGGTCGATCAGCTGATCGCCGAGATCGAGGCGAACCACGGGCGCATCGCCGCGCCCCCGACCACGCCGGCGACCGCTGGGGGAGCCGCGCGCTCGAACGCGGCTCGCGAGTGCGCGCTCGTCACCGGGTTTCCGGCGTTCACGGCCAAGCGCATGATCGCGAAGCTGCTCGCCGCCGAGCCCGCGACCAAGCTGTACGTGCTCGCGCGCGACAAGTTCGCGTCCGAGGCCGCTGCGCTGCTCACGAAGCTCGGTGCCGGTGCGCGCGCCGAGGTCCTGGTCGGCGATATCTGCGACATGGACCTCGGGCTGGCGAGCCACGAGTACCGCGCGTTGACCAAGGAGCTGACCTGGATCCACCACCTCGCCGGCATCTACTTCAGGGGCGTCGACGACGCCACCGCACGCCGGGTCAACGTCGGCGGCACGCGCACGGTGATCGAGCTCGCGCGCGACTCGACTCGGCTCGAGCGCGTCGTGCATTGGTCGACCGCGATGGTCTCGGGCAACCGCCGCGGCACGGTCTACGAGCACGAGCTCGAGGCCGGCCAGAAGTTTCGCAACGGCTACGAACGCACCAAGTTCGAGGCCGAACAGATCGTGCGTAATGCGATGCGCCAGCTCCCGATCACCGTGATCCGGCCGGCCACGATCGTCGGCGACTCCAGGACCGGCGACATCGACAAGCTCGATGGGCCCTACTACCTGATGGTGCTGATCGCGACGAACGCCTCGCGGCTGCGACTGCCGCTGCTCGGGCGCGGCGACACGCCGTTGCACCTCGTCCCGATCGACTACGTGATCGACGCCGCGTGGCAGGTCGCGCGCAGCGCCGGTGCCGCGGGCAAGACGTTCCATCTGGTCGATCCGAGTCCCCTGCCCGCGCGCGCGGTGTTCGAGGGCGTCGCCGAGCACGCACACACCGCGATCCCGCGCGGCTCGATCCCGCGGCCACTCGCCCGCGCCGTGTTGCGCACGCCCGGGCTCGCGCGGCTGAGCCGCGGCCCGCTCGCGTTCCTCGACATGCTCGATCACGCCGTCCATTACGACCAGACCCAGACCCACAACGCGCTCGCGGGCACGACGCTGCGCTGCCCTCCGCTCGCCGACTATCTGCCGGTGCTGGTCCGGCATGTGCTCGAGGTCACCCGCGATGCACCGCTTCTCGAGCCCGATGACCTGGTGGATCCTCTCGAGTAGCCCCTCGCCGAGCTACATGACCTCGGCTTCGTACAGGTCGTAGTCGCTGTTCTTCGAGCCGGCGAAGTAGATGTGGCAGCCGTTCGCGCTGACCCATGGATCGCCTTCGAAGTCCGGGGTCGAGAGATCCGCGAGGTGCTGTGGCGGCGAGAACGGCTGCGCTGGATCGGTGCGGGTCGCAAACCACAGATCGGTGTTGGTCGCGCCGCCGTCGTTCGCCGCGATGACCGTCGAGAACACCACGATGCGCTCGCCGTCGAACAGCGTCGGATCCGCGGTCGGTGACCCGAGGTTGAGCTCGTCGACCGCCACCGCCGCGCCGAACTGCGCGTTCGCGTTCGGTCGCGTCGCGACCATGATCCGCTGGCCGCCGGACGACGGGGCGTAGTACAGGTGGGTCGCGTCGTCGTTGATCCACGGATCGTATTGATCGTTGCCATCGTCGATGCTGGGCACCAACTTCAGGTTGTCGGCAGGTGGGAAGTTCTCGCCGCCGGTCTCGCGATGAGAGACCCAGATATCGAAGCCACCCTTGGTGCCCGTGCGATTGCTCGCCACCGCGTACGACAGCTCGTCCTCGCTGATCGCGTACTTGCCGTCGTCCTGCGGGCTGCTCGCATCGACCGCGACGACCGGCGTCCCGAACGCGTCGTCGATCGTCGTCCGCGTCGCGGTCCACACGTCGGTGCCGCCGAGCGCGCCCACGCCGCCACGGTCCGAGGAGAACCAGATCTGCAGCTCGTTGTGCGACAGCGACGGGTCCCGCTCCGTGAAGGTCGTCGCCAGCACGTCGAGCCGGCGGCGCGGCGTGAAGTGGAGGTTCGGCGCGAACCACTCGCTCGTGCAATCGCGGGCCATGGCGGCGTCGCTTCCGGGGCCGGCCGCGTCGTGCGGAGGCGCGAGCTCGCCACCGAGGGCCGCGTCGGACGAAGCCCCCGGCTGAAACCCGCATCCGCTCAGGACCACCAACCACGACAAGCGCATCGCAGCTCGAGTATCACTTGGCAGGGGCGTCGGTAGGGTCGTCGGGGCTGTCTTCACCGGCCTTGGTGCGCAGCCCTGCGCGCTCGAGCAGCTTGTACAAGAACTTGCGCTCCAGGCCCGCGGCCCGCGCCGCCTGGGCCAGATTGCCACCGGCACGCTTGACGAGATCTTCGAGATACTCGCGTTCGAACCGCGCGATCAGCGCGTCCTTCGCGGTGTGGAACGGCTGATCGGCCTTGAACGACACGTCGTCCACCGGTGCCGCGACCGTCGGGCGCAGCACGAACGGCAGCGATTGAAAATCGTCGTCAGGGCCGGCGAGCGCGACCGCGCGCGTGATCACGTTGCGGAGCTCGCGCACGTTGCCCGGCCAGTGGTAGCGCTGGAGCCGTTCGAGCGCGGCGCCGCCGACCTGCTTCGCGAGTTGCTGAGATCCAGCGCGCTCGAGGAACATCGCGATCAGCTTCGCGAGGTCGCCGATCCGCTGGCGCAGCGGGGGCACGTGGACCTCGACCACGGC
>JBDTEH010000208.1:0-17727 GCA_039922635.1 Kofleriaceae bacterium
GCCGCGAGGCCGAGGCCAGCCACCTCGACGGGCGGAGCCTATCATTGCGTCAACAAGAGCAGCCCGCGCGGCGAGCAGCCGGCAAACGCTTGAATGCGACGCTGCGCGGTCCGCGCGATCGTTCTGCTCCTCCGATCGCCGTTCTCGTCCCGCCTCCGTCCAAACGAGCCAACCCGCTCACGCGACAACAACGAACCCTATCGACCCCGCGAACGAGCGGCGCAGCCGCAACCCGATCCTTCGCCCCTTCGTCCCTTGCCTGGCCTTCGTGCCGCCTTCGTGAAGCGTTGCTTCGGCCGAGGTCGCTGCACGATTCGTATCGGATCGAGCGATTACTGTCCAGGGCGACCAGGAATCGGCCAAGCCCGACCGCGGCCTGCGCACGCGTTGCCCGACGAGCGACCGAACATTCCAGTGCGGGTTAGTTCCGTTAGTGCGGCTTCGTCACGGCAAAGATGCCGGTGGCGTCGTTGTAGCTTCCGAGAACGTAGAGCACGCATCCATCGGCCGTGGCAGCGGCGGGCGTGGTGTCGGACGGGAGGATCGCGATCTGGTTTCCGGGTCCGAAGATGCTGGTCCGGTTCGCGCGCGTGCTGACAAACACCCCAGTTGGCGGATTGGTGCTGTAGTAGAGCGTCAGCTCGTCCGGAGAGATTGCGATTTCATTGATCGCCATGGAGGTGATGTTCGCGGGGTCGTCAAAAATGCCGTATGAGCCGTTGGATGTGGCCTGATACAGCGAACCACCTGAGGTGTAGTACAGCCTCGTCGCGTCACCGCTGACGCCGGTGAGAACTGTATCGCCGGGAAAACTCCCATTGCCGAGGCCAAATTCACCGTCGTCCGCGAAGACTTCGTTCGTCGCGTCGCGACTTAGCAGGTGGTACGGGGGGACTGTCCGCCCGTGGACGTACATCAGGTGTTCTTGTCGGGACGGGAACACCTCGAACGCGTGGGACGCCAACGGTGCAAGCGGATCCGGTACGTCGACCGGAAACTCATCAGCCACGGTCGTCCGGACGCTGACGCTCACCTCGAAAACGTCGTTGTTGTCGCGACCGACATAGCCCGTAAGCTCGTCGCTCGACAGCGCGAAGTGATTCTCCCCATACGCGACATGCAGGTTTGGCTGATTCGTGATCGTGGCGAAATCCTTGCTCGGGTCGCAGCGGCCGGTCCACGGTGCGTCGGGGCCGGGCGAGCTGTCGCCTAAGTTGCCATCGTTCGACGCATCTGCCTGTGGCGTTGGAACGCAGCTCAGGTCGATACACGACTCGCCGTCACGGCAACCACGGTTGCCGACATCGTCTGCAGAGAGACCGAGCGATTCGCAGTCCGCAGCCGTCAGGCAGCACACTGCATCGTTTCGCTTGCTGCAACCCGCAAGAACGAGGACCACGCACATAGCCCGCCTGAACATGGTCGCGACCCTACCCGAGATGACTGGCAACATGGACGAGTTGTCGGCCACGAGGCCGGAAGGTTGCGAAAAAATCAGCGACGACGGCGGCGGCGCAGCAGCACGAACGCGACCGGCACGCCGCAGAGCAGGAACGACAGGCCACCCTTTGGCGCCTGGCAACACCCGCCGTTCATACCGCCGGTCTCGTTGCCGCCGGCACCGGTGCCGGCATCGCCGCCACCACCGGTGCCGCTGCCATCGCTGCCGCTGCCATCGCTGCCACTGCCATCGCTTCCCATGCCGGTGTCGCTGACAACGATGGCCTGGGTCGACGTGTTCGCCGCGCTCATCGGATCGACGACCTCGAGCTTGACGTTGTAGCTGCCGGCGGTCGCATAGGTGTGCGTCGGGTTCTGATCCGTCGACATCATGCCGTCGCCGAAGTCCCAGTTGTAGTGGAGCTGCGCCGCTTGCGACTCGGCGTCGGTACTCGCGCTCGTGAACGTGACGGCGAGCATGTTGGTGGTGAACGTGAACAGCGACTTCGGCTCGGTGTTGATGGTCCGGTAGTTGACGATGCCGCAACGCGCGCGGTTGATCTGCTCGACGGTAAACGTCGTCATGCAGGTGTCATACGAGTAATCCATGTAGTTCTCGATCGGTGCGTTCAGACCATTCGAGCAGCCCGACGCATGCGCTGTGCAATTTGTCGCATCTGTTGCTTCGGCGACCGTGTCGGAGATCAGATCTCCGGTCGAGTACGGTTTGTTCGCGGTGCCGCAGCCACCTTGGAACGTGTGAAATAGCCCGAACCAGTGGCCGATTTCATGCGTCGCCGATGCCCCGAGGTCATAAGGTGCGTACGCCGCGTTGAGACCGACGCTCGCATAGGTAAGCACCACCCCGTCTTGCGATGGCGTGTGCGCGAGATCGAAGGGAAACGTCGCGTAGCCGAGCAACGCCGGCTGTCCCGAATCGAGGCCGTTCGAATACACGTTCAGGTACTTCGTGGGATCCCAGTGCAGCGCGGTCTTCATCGGACTCGTTCCCGGATCGCCCTCGCTGAAGTACGAGTCATTCGTGAAGCGCTCGATACCGGTCGTCGGGTTGCCGTTTGGATCGAAGCGCGCGAGAACAAATTTGATCCCAGCATTGTTGCCGGGCGCCCCGTGCGTATTCGAGAGGGCCTGATAGTCCTCGTTGAGGATCTGGATCTGGCTCCTCACCTGATCGTCGGTGATGTTGCCGGTGCCATCCGTCTTCTGGATCAAGTGGAACACCACCTGGACCACGAACACGCGACCGTCGATGTACGCAGGATTGATGACCTCGGCGATATTGGTGCAATCGGACGAGCCTGTCGGCGGCAAGATCAGCGACATCGCAGGCGGTGTTTGTGTGCCGCAGCGTCCACCGCTCTGCTGCCACTCGGCAGACTCGAAGAACGCCTTCTGCGACGGATAGGAGTGATCTCCAACCTGGATCGAACCGTCGGCGTTGTGAACGGGGTGAAGACCCGGACCGGCGGAAGCGACACCACCGATCATGGCAACGAGCAACAGGTTGCGAAGCACGGGTCGGGTGTACCCAACGCGGACCTCGTGTACCGCCCTGGGGCGCTAAGACGCGCTCACACGCTCGTGGCGCGTGAACCTCAGGTTCGTGCGTTGCGCACGTCGCTGCACGATCACTTCGGCAGATCGGCTTTGACTTGAATGAACAGCTCGTCGAGCTGCTTCTTCGACACGGGCGTCGGGCATTCGGTCATCAGATCCGAGCCCTTCTGGGTCTTCGGGAACGCGATCACGTCGCGCATGTAGTCTGACTGCGTCATGAGCATGGTCAGGCGGTCGAGGCCGAACGCGATCCCGCCGTGGGGCGGCGGGCCGTACTTGAACGCGTCGAGCAAGAAGCCGAACTTGGCGCGCCGATCTTCTTCCGAGATCCGCAGCGCCTGGAACGCGCGGTCCTGGAGCTCGCTGCGGTGGATACGAATCGAGCCGCCGCCGACCTCGACGCCGTTGAGCACGAGGTCGTAGGCACGGGCGAGGACCTTCTCGGGCGCGGTCTCGAGCAGCGCTTCGTCTTCGACCCGCGGCGACGTGAACGGGTGGTGCGCGGCCGCGATCTCGCCGTCGTCGATCTCGAACAGCGGGGGATCGGTGAGCCACAGGAACTGCCACTCGCCTTTGCGGATCAGGCCGAGCTTGTCGCCGAGGTGGAGGCGCAAGGCGCCCATGCAGGTGTTCGCGACCTTCCACTTGTTCGCGACGAACAGCAGCGTGTCGCCGCCCTGCGCGCCGGTGATCTGGTTGATCTCGCCGCGCGCGGCGTCGGCGAAGCCCTTGAGGCCGCCGGCCCACGCGCCGCCTTCCTGGACGCGCACCCAGGCGACGCCCTGGACGCCGAACGACTTCGCGAAGTCCGCCAGGCCGTCGAGGATCGAGCGCGGCAGCTTGTCCTGAGGGCCCGGGATGCGCAGGCACTTGACGATGCCGCCGGTCTCGATCGCGCCCTCGAAGATCTTGAAGCCTGACGTCTTCGCCGCGGCGGTGACGTCGTGGAGCACGAGGTCGCAGCGCAGGTCGGGCTTGTCGACGCCGTACTTGTCCATCGCCTCGGCGTAGGTCATCCGGCGCAGCGGTAGCGTGAGGTCGATGCCGAGCACGTCCTTCCACAGCCGCTGGATCAGGCCTTCCATCACGCCCTGCAGGATCTGCTCGTTGACGAACGACATCTCGATGTCGATCTGCGTGAACTCGGGCTGGCGCTCGTTGCGCAGGTCCTCGTCGCGGAAGCAGCGCACGATCTGGAAGTAGCGGTCGTAGCCGCCGACCATCAGCAGCTGCTTGAAGATCTGCGGCGACTCGGCGAGCGCGTAGAAGCTGCCCGGGTTGAGCCGCGATGGCACGAGGAAGTTGCGCGCGCCGCCGGGGGTGTACTTCACCATGAACGGCGTCTCGATCTCGAGGAACCGCTGCTTGGCGAGGTAGTCGCGTGTCGTGCTCGTGATCTGCGAGCGCATCGCGAGGTTCTTCTGCATGCGCGGGCGGCGCAGATCGAGGTAGCGATACTTGAGCCGGACCGTGTCGTTGGTGTCGATGTTGTCTTCGATCGCGAACGGCGGCGTCTCGCTCTTCGAGAACACCTCGAGCTCGGTGACCCAGACCTCGAGCCCGCCGGTCGCGAGGTTGGGGTTCGCGAGGCTGCGCTCCTTGCCGTTGCGGTCGAGCGCGGTGCCGCGCGAGCGAACCTCGCCGACCACGCCGATGCACCACTCCGAGCGCAGCGCGGACGCCGCCTCGAGCGCCTTGGCGTTGAACGAGTTGTCGAACCGCAGCTGGGTCATCCCCTCGCGGTCGCGAAGATCGATGAAGACCGAGCCGCCGTGATCGCGCGAGCTCGCCACCCAGCCGGTCAGGACGACCACCTTGCCGACATCACCGGCGCGGAGCTCGCCGCAGGTATGGGTCCGGGGGTGGGTCGTGAGGAACGTGCTCATCGGCCCGGACCTTAACGTCTGGTCCCCATTTTATCGAGGAGTTGCGATCAGATCCGATCCCTCCACCCACCAGGAATTTGATCCACCGCAGCGCCCCGCGATAGCATTTTTCTCGTCGGCGGGGTGGAGGTCGTTTCGACGGGCGCACATCGACCCGAATGCCATTCGTCTGTCCTACGTTCTCCCTGCGATGTCTGCTTAAATAACAGGAGTCAGTCGTTTTGATTGAAGGTTCTCCGATCGAGCGCGAGATGAACGTCAACCCAGCCCTCGTCGACCCGTGCAGCGTCGTCTCCCGGGACGACGAGAGCGCCAGCGACGCCGCGGCGCTGGTCGACGCGCTCCGCCGCAAGCGCGGCACGGATCCCGCTCCCGAAATTGCAGACGCCCAGGAGTCGCTCGAGCGCCGGATCCGCGCCCACATGACGAAGGGCCGCGTCAGCGTCGTGCTCACGGACAACCGGTACACCATGATCTCGGTGCGCCGCGTCCCGAAGGACAAGCGCTACGAGGTCCGCCTCCACCACATGTTCGCGGATGCCGATCCGGTGATCACGCGCGCGCTCGCGCGCTACATCGCCGAGAACGACGCCGATGCGTCGAGGATCCTCGGCGATTTCATCGACGGGAACTCGGGGCATGTCCGCGGCCGCGCGCGCCGCCAGCCCGCGCAGGTGATCTTCACCGCAGGTGAGCACCACGATCTGCGCGCGATCTTCGACGAGCTCAATGCCCAGTACTTCGCCAACAAGATCGAGGCGCTGATCACGTGGGGCGCCAAGAACGGCCGCCCGCGCCGGCGCAACTCGATCAAGATGGGCAGCTACGCTGTCGAAGATCGGCTCATCCGGATCCATCGCTCGCTCGACCGGGAGTTCGTGCCCCGATTCTTCGTCGCGTGGATCGTGTTCCACGAGATGCTCCATCAGGTCCACGACATCCGGGTCAAGAACGGCCGCCGGGAGTTCCATTCCAAGGAGTTCCTCGCCGACGAGGCGATGTACGACCGGTTCGACGAAGCGAAGCGCTGGGAGCGCAGCCATCTCGACGCCTTGCTGACGTATTGAGCCACACGCTCGCGCCACATGTAGGTGACTCGAAGCGTCGAGCCAGGCGTGCAACGCAGCGTTGCGGCGATTTCGCACTCGGATTGCGAGCAACCATCCTATTCTTACCGACGGTCGAACAGGGGAGGCTAGCGATGGATCGTCGACGTGCTCTGCGAGTTCCGGTTCGAGGAGTCGCGATGTTGGGCAACCAACAGGCGACGATCGAGAATCTGTCGGCGAGCGGTGCCCTGTTCGTCACGAGCCAGACGCTCGACCGCGCCATCGTCCGTGACACGTGCGCGATCGTCGAGCTCAAGCTCGGGCTCGAGAGCGGCTGGCTGAGTGCGCGCACGGTCCGGGTCGAACGCATCGCGCAGCAGACCAGGATCGCCGTCGAGTTCGGTCAGATGGAGCCGGAGCTGCGCGCGGCGATCGAGGCGGCGATCGAGGGCGCGATCGCGGCGGCCGCACGCCGGCCGGTGCTCGTCGTCGACGATCAATCGGCGCGCCGGGCCGATCTGATCGCGCGGTTGTCGGCGCGCGGGATGACACCGCTCGCGCCGCGGACGCCGCTCGAAGCGGTCGATCTGCTCGCGCGATCGCACCTCCACATCAATGTCGCGTTGCTCGCGCCGAGCTTCGGCCAGAGTCGCTCGGACCTGCGCGAGCTGTTGGCCGAAAGCTTCCCGTGGGTGACCGCCGAGGACATCTCGAACGATGTCGAGGCGACGGTCGAGGCGGCCGCGCTGGCGTGGTCGACCAGCGAAATGGCGCGCCTCGCGACCGCGATTGCCTGACCGCGATTGCCCGACCGCGCCGATTCGATGCCGATCGTCTAGTCGCCGGGAGCTTCTGCGCGCTTCGCACCGTATATGGTGCCGTGCTCGAGGTGATCGACAATGGCGCCGGCGTCCTGCGCGGTGAGCTCGCCGTACCAGATGCCGTCCGGGTACACGACGGCGTTTGGCCCGTCGAAGCACGGTCCCAGGCATCCACACTCCGTGACCCGCGCGGTCACGCCGCGCACGATCAGCTCGTGCTGGACCGCCAGCATCAACTCGGCACCGCCGCGCTTGCCGCAGGCCGGTTTTCCGCTCGCGTTGTGGTTCGTGCACACGAACAAGTGACGCACGAGCGAAAAGCTACCGGATCGGTTGATGCGCGTCGCGATCGTCGGTCAACATCCGCGTTCTCTACTTTCGGCACGCGTTCCGGGGTCTCGGGGTGACACCACAGCATCACATCATCAAGGAGACGTCGGAGTCTCTGTCGCGCCTGTTGCAGGAGGAATTCAAGCGCAACGGCTACAAGCGCGTGCACATCGTCGAGCAAGCGCCGAAGCCCGATGCGATCGAGGGCAAGTTGCCCGCGGTTTCGGTCTATCTCTACCAGCTCTCGATCGATCCCGAGGGCTACGACTCGACGCCGCACGCCGAGCTCGTCGAGGTGCCGCAAGAGGATGGCACGATCAAGGAGTTCTTCCGCCGTCGCCGCCTGTGGGTCCGGCTCGACTACCTGATGTCGGCGTGGGCGCAGACCCCCGAGGACGAGCAGCTCCTGCTCGGCCTGATGATCCGCACGATCATGGAGAACGCGGAGATCACGCGGGACAAGCTCAAGGGCCAGTCCTTCGAGGACGACTTCAAGCTCAACGTGCTGATGAGCGCGCGGCTCGACGAAGGCACGCTCGCGCGGTTCTGGGGCTCGCTCAACCAGCCCGTCCGCCCCGCGATCCAGGCGTGGACTGCGATCCCGATCCTCCCGGAGAAGCTCGAGGAGTTCAAGCGCGTCGAGACGCGGCAGCTCGAATACAAGTCGATGACCGAATCGCGCACGCCGATGGAGCAGGGGCCCAATGGCAACCCGTTTCTCGGCGCACGCCGCTTGGATCTCGGGGGACCTCCCAAGAAGTAGTGTCGTAACGGCAACCACCGATAGACGGGTGAAGACCACCGTCATCGGTTTTTTCACAAGGGGAACAAAGCGAAATGGCCACCAGCTACCTGTCACCAGGCGTTTACGTCGAAGAAGTCGATCGCGGATCCAAGCCCATCGAGGCCGTCGGTACGAACACCGTCGGCTTCCTCGGTGAGTCGGCCAAAGGCCCGCTCAACGAGTCCGTCCTGATCACGAACTGGTCGCAGTTCGTGAAGACGTTCGGAGATTTCAAGGACTGCAGCGAGCACCTCGCTCACGCGGTCTACGGGTTCTTCAACAACGGCGGCTTGCGCTGCTTCGTCGTCAACGTCGGCGCCCCGGAGGGCGTCCACGCGGCGCCGAAGGCCGCGAACACCGACAAGAAAGACGACAAGGCTCCAGTCGCCGCCGTCGGTGGTGGCGGTCGCGAAGGGCTCTACATCGGGCGCGACGGCGGTCCCGGTGCGCGCACCGGCCTGAAGTGCCTCGACGAGGTCGACGAGATCGCGATCGTCGCGGCGCCGGGCCAGGTCAGCCCGGCCGTCCAGGACGCGTTGCTCTCGCACTGCGAGACCCGCAAGGATCGGTTCGCGATCCTCGACTCTCCGGAGACGATCACCGGTGGCGTGGACAAGCTGCCCAAGCCGCGCGACTCCAAGTACGGCGCGTACTACTTCCCGTGGATCCAGGTCTACGATCCGGACAAGGGCAACATCTTCGTTCCGCCCTCGGGTCACATCGCGGGCGTGTACTCGCGGACCGATAGCGAGCGCGGCGTCCACAAGGCGCCGGCGAACGAGATCGTTCGCGGTGCACTCGGCATGAAGTACAACGTGTCCCGCGGCGAGCAGGACCTGCTGAACCCGAAGGGCATCAACGCCATCCGGTTCATGAACGGCGCGATCCGGATCTGGGGCGCTCGCACGCTCTCGACCGATCCGAGCTGGCGTTACATCAACGTCCGCCGCCTGTTCATCATGGTCGAGTCGTCGATCGAGCGCGCCACCCAGTGGGTGGTGTTCGAGCCCAACGACCAGCGCCTGTGGAAGCGCGTCCAGCGGACGATCGCCTCGTTCTTGACGCTGCTCTGGCGTAACGGCGCGCTGATGGGCGTTGCCCCGGAGCAGGCCTTCTACGTCAAGTGCGACGAGGAGACCAACCCGCCCGAGGTCATCGACGCCGGCCAGCTCGTCGTCGAGATCGGCCTCGCGCCGGTGAAGCCCGCAGAATTCGTCATCTTCCGCATCGGCCAGATGTCGAGCGGCGGCGGCGTCGAAGAGTAAGTAGGAAGGAAGCCTCTGGCGACCTCGTAAGAGGTGTCGGAAATCAAGTGGGAGCCCAGATGCACTACGGCACTGGGCTGACCCGACGACCCAAAGGAGCGATCCAGGAAACGTCAGGGGGATCTTCGGTGGCTACAAGGAATGGGCGGGAGTGGGGATGGGGTACCGGCGTTGTAGCCGCCGACGCTCTCCGTGCCGGGTCGGCACGAGTTACGGATAACCAGGAAAGACAGATAAATGGCTGATCAACGCTCACATACCGCCGGCCGGTTCATGCTCCAGATCGCGGACTATGACGTCGGCTTCTTGAAGAAGTTCAGTGGCATGGCCATGGAGGCAGATATTGTCTCCAACGATCTCGGTCCCGCCAACGTCCAGAAGAAGCACGTCTCGAACATCAAGTGGACGCCCGGCAAGGCCACCGTCGGCATCGGCATGGGCAAGGGCATGTACGACTGGATCCAGGCGGCCTTCGATCGCAACTACATCACCAAGGATGGCGCGTTCACGTCGGCCGACTTCAACTACAAGGCGATGTCGCGCCTCGAGTTCCAGCGGGCGCTGGTCACCTCGGTGACGGTGCCCAAGCTCGACGGCTCGTCCAAGGACGCGGCGTACTTCGACGTCGAGTTCGACGCCGAGCAGGTTCGCTGGCACCAGGCCAGCGGCGAGGACATCAAAGGCAAGATCGGCGCGAAGCAGAAGGCGTGGCTGTGCTCGAACTTCCGGGTCGAGATCGGTAACCTGCCGTGCAGCCGCGTCGCGACCGTGGACTCGTTCACGTGGAAATGTTCGGTCGCCGCCGATCAGGTCGGAATCTTCCGCGAGCCGACCAAGCACCCGGCGAAGGTCACCGTCCCCGAGATCAAGCTGACGATCTCGCACGCGGACCACGACGCCTGGGCGCAGGCCGCGAAGAAGTGGTTCGTCGACGGTCACCACCTCGAGTCGGATGAAATGAACGGCCGCATCGTGTTCCTCGATCCGAACATGCACGACGAGCTCGGCGAGGTCGAGCTGCTGAACGTGGGCTTCAAGAAGTTCAGCGATGAAGACTCGGAAGCGAACTCCGAGAAGATCAAGCGCTTCTCGGTCGAGCTCTACGTCGAGCAGATGAAGTTCAAGATCAACCAGTACGACTCGTAACCAGGGTTCGGGTTAGGATACGGCCTGTATCGGTGTGAAACCGATGCGGGCCGTTCTCGTTTTTACTTGGCTCGGGGAGGCAACGCGTTCGATGGCGTTCAAGACTCAGTATCCGTTTCGGCTACCCCGCGGGTATGTCGATGAAGAAGGCAAGCTGCATCGCGATGGCGTGATGCGCCTGGCGACCGCGCGCGACGAGATCCTGCCGCTGCAGGACTATCGCGTGCAGAGCAACCGCGCGTATCTCGTGATCGTCCTGCTGTCTCGCGTGATCACGAAGCTCGGCGATCACACCCTCATCGCGGTCGACATGATCGAAAATCTATTTTCGACCGACCTCGCGTACCTGCAGGAATTCTATCGCAAGATCAACGAGGAGGGCGGCGCACCGAAGCACCACATCACGTGCCCGAAGTGCCAGCACGAGATGGATGTCGACTTGATCACCGGTGCCCTGATCACCGAGGACGGAGGTAGTGGCCAGTCTGGCCCGGGGTAACCTGGGCGGCGGTCGCTACCTATCCGCGTGAACAGCTGTACCAAGAAGTGAGCTACATCGCGTATCACTTCCATTGGTCCATCGACGACATCCTCGACATGGAACACGAAGAACGTCACGTCTGGCTTCGCGAGATCGCTCGCATCAACCGCGAGATCAACGAAGCGCGTCGACGGTGAGGAATACCTAGATGGCTGGCATACGCATGCGACCGTCCGCTGACCAACGAGCCCCGGGCATCTACCAGAGCTTCGACTCGGTCGTGCCACCGCCGCTGTCGATCGCGAACACGCGGATCACCGGCTTCGTCGGCATCACCCAAAAGGGCCGATGAACGAGCCGACCCGGCTCACGAACTGGGACGAGTTCGTCGAGCTGTTCGGGATGTTCGACGATTCGTACACCACCGCCTCGGTGTACGGGTTCTTCAGGAACGGCGGCACCGACTGCTGGATGGTGCGGGTCGCGCACAACCCGCCGCTCGGCGAGCCGCCGGGCAACAACCACGCGGCGTGCGCCGAACATATCCAGATCGACGACTGGAACAAGCCGTCGATGAAGATCCGCGCCCTCAACGAGGGGACGTGGGGCAACACGATCTGGTTCCGCTGCGTCCACGCCCCCGGTGCGCAGACGCTGCTCACCCGCGACCTCGACGTCGGCGCGGGCGAGGCGCAGGTGTCGACCACGCGCGGGTTCGAGGTCGGCTCGCTCGTGAGGATCTTCGATCGCGAGAACTCCGACTTCGTAGTGATCAGCGAGGTCGGCGACAAGGCGATCAAGTGGGGCGTCGAGACCCCGGTCAATCGCCGCCATCGCGCCGCGGCGCCGACCCACCTCGAGGTCCTGACGTTCGAGATCCACGTCGCGATGCGCGACCGCCGCGAGGTGTTCAAGGGCTTGCAGATGCACCCGACCTCGCGCAGCTACGCGCCGAAGGTCGTCGCGCAGCGCAGCCGGCTGATCCGGCTCGAGGATCTGCACACCAAGTCGCCGGTCCCGCACAACCTGCCCGACCAGCTCGCGATGACACGGCTGACCGGTGGACGCGATGGTCTCGAGGCGATCACGCCGGAGGACTTCATCGGCTTCGATATCGGGCCCGGCGAGCGCACGGGCCTGCTCGCGCTCGCGGCGACCGACGAGGTCGCGATCCTGGCCTCGCCCGATGCGATGCGGTTCTACGATCGCGAGCCGGGGCCGAGCGGCGAGCTCAAGGCGCAGCGGGTCCAGGACCAGATGATCGCGATCTGCGAGAACCAGAAGGATCGGTTCGCGATCCTCGATATCCCGCAGACCAAGGACATCGACTACGTCCGGCGGTGGCGGCGGCGCACGGACAGCTCGTTCTGCGCGTACTACTGGCCGTGGCTGCGCGCGATCGGCCTCGACGACCGCATCCAGGTCACGCCACCCTCGGGCTTCCTCGCCGGGTGCTTTGCCCGGCGCGATCTGGACGGCGTCCACCATGCGCCTGCGAACCTCGAGATCGAGGGGGTCCAGGATGTCGCCCTGCGGATCACCGAGGATCATATCGGCCTGCTCAACTCCGAGTCGGTCAACACGTTCCGGCTCCAGCGCGGGGTTCGGCCCTGGGGAGCACGCACCGCGTCATCCGATCCGGAGTGGCGATACATCACGGTTCGGCGTCTTTTCATCATGTTACGCCGGTCGTTAGAGGCTGGGTTCGCGTGGATCACGTTCGAGCCCAACGACCAGCGGACATGGGATCTGATCGCTCGCCGAACGGTCGCGTTCCTGACGGATCTCCACAACCAAGGGATGCTGGTGGGAGGGAATTCCGAGGAGGCGTTCTTCGTAAAATGTGATGCCGAGACCAATCCAGCCGATCAGGTCAACAGCGGCATGTTGCTGTGTGAAATCGGTGTTGCCCCTGTCGTCCCCGCAGAGTTCATCATGATCAGTCTCGTTCAGACGATGCAGGCAACCCCGACGAGCTAGCGACCGAAACGAAAGAGCCCCGATGCCGACAAACCTCCGCAATGACCCACTTCCCGTATTCTCGTTCATGGTCGACCTCGGCATGGATGGTCAGGCGCTCTTCAAGTCCGTCTCCGGCCTGCGCTACGAGACCGAGGTCGTGCCGGTGCGGGCAGGGGGCGTCAACGACACGACGTACAACCTGGTCGGTGCGACGAAGTGGACGAACCTGGTGTTCAAGCAGGGCTTCACGAAGAGCTCCGCGCTGATCGATTGGCGTCAGAAGTGGATGCAGGGAACGATGGCGCGGATCGGCGGCACGATCACCCAGCTCGATACGGCGCTCCAGCCCCAGGCGCGGTGGACGTTCACCCGCGGCTGGCCGTGCAAGTGGGACATCGCCGAGTTCGACGCCTCGAAGAGCGAGCTCGCGATCGAGACGCTCGAGCTCGCCCACGATGGGCTCACGTACGTGGCGCTTCCGGCAGGCGCGAAATGATCGGCAGGCGCGAAATGATCGACTCGAACCGGCCAGCTCCCGCGATGGAGCACGCCTAGCGCCATGGCGATCGAGACGCCTACCCCGGGCGGCGGCGCCGCCGAGCCACGCGCACTGACAGCCGCGCTGTCGGGGCCCGTGTTCCAGACCAGGAACAGCGGCTCGGCGATGCACGCAGCCACCCGTCACGTCGAGCGGTGGGCGCCGGAGGCAGGCGCGAATCAGGTGCGCTCGCTTCGCAACCTCGGGTTCGTCGATCGGCTCGTCGCGCCCTGGCTCCAGGTGGCGCAGCAGTCGGCGTCGCTGCGCTTGTTCCAGCAGCAACGCAGCGAAGGCATCGCCGAGCGCGAGGCGAATCACGTGTCGTGGGTGTTCCCGCGCCCGTGGTACCAGGACGAGCTCGATTGGATGACCGCGGCGCGCGAAACGGCAGCGCGTGGACTCCAGCCGCAGGGCTTGTTCACCACGCGCGGGACCTACGTCGCCCCGTCGCAGCGCGCGCAGGTCGCGCTGCCCGGTGCCTTGTACGAGCACGTCGCGCCATCGCTCTCGATCGCGCCGCCCATCCGGAACGACTTCGCGATGCCCGCCGCGCTCACCGCGCTCGCCGCGCCGGCGATGCGGATCCACGACGCGTATTCGCCGCTCGTCCCGTTCGCCGCGGTCAACGCGGCGCAGCTCATGCAGCGCGCGGTCGCGCCGCTGACCGGAGTCGCAGCGATGAGCCCGGGCTTGCGAGCCGTGCTGACGACGATGCTCCAGCGCAGCGTGACGCCCTCCGCCGCGGAACCGACCCGCACCGCGGGGTACGCGCCCGAGCTCGTGACGCCGCCGGCGCCACGGCGAGAGCTCGCGGCCGATCCGGGCGAGCCCGCGCCGGGTCCGAGCGTCGTCGAGGATGTCAGCGCGCAGCGCGTGCAGATCGCGGAGCTCCAGCGCGCGGCGCGCGTGGTGGCGGAGCGCCAGCACGCGGAGCGGACCCAGCAACTGCAGGCACGCGCACGGCAAGAGGTCGCGCAAGCACCCGTGGCCGAGCGCCAGCGCGCCGATAGCACGCCGGCTGCTGTGACGCCGAGCGAGCGTGCGCGTGTCGACGAGCGGATCGCTCGACGCGTCGCCGAGCGCCAGCTCGCGCAGGCGCAGCAGCAGGCGGGAGCGCACCGCTTGCACGAGGCGGCACGTGAAGCCGCCGCCCGTGATGTCAGCCTCGCCCCGATCGCAACGACCGGGCTGCCGCCGACCACCGCCGAGGGCCGGCTCGAGCCCCGCATGGTCGTGCCCCAGGAGATCTCGGCCGCGCTCGCGAACTTGTCGCCGCGGCTCGCGAGCGTGGTGGCGAGCAACCTCGCGCAGCATCCGGAGCGGATGGCGCAGACGATCGGCGAGCTCGGTGAGGCGCTCCGTAACGCGGAGCTGATCGCGCGCAACGCCGCGGCGGGGGGCTCGTTCGAACAGACGCGCGGCCCGCGCCTCGTGATGCCGGCCGGCCTTGGCGGCCTGGTCGCGACCGTCGATCATAACGTCGCGCAGAGCGAGCAGCGCGCGCAGGGGCTGCCGTTCGCACCGGTCGAGCCCGCGTCGCGAGGCGCGATGATCGTGCCGCGCTCGATGATGTCGGCGATGCGGATGCCCGCGGTCTCGTGGCTCGCCGCAGCGGGCTCGCCGGCCGCACGGCAGGTGTCCGTCGCGCGTGGCGAACGTCAGGGCGCGCTCGCCGCCGTCGGCGCCGCACGTCCGGCCGGGTTGGAGCATGTCGCGTGGGCCGATCGCTGGCTCGCTCGGTTCTCCGGCGCGAAGGAGGCGTCGCTCGATCTGTGGTCCGCGTCGGCGGCCTCGCCGGCCACGCGCCTGCAGGCGCTCGCGGACGCGGCGCCGGGCTCGGTGTTCGTCGCGCCGCAGCTCGACCACTCGGTCGATGATTCACCGGCGACGGTCGCCCGTCGTGCGGCCGAGGCGCCCTTCCAGGCGCCGGCGGTCCGTCGCTACGATGACAACGAGGCGACGCCCGACGACGTACTCGCCGCGATCTCGCGCCAGGCCGCGCGGACGCGCGCACCGGTCGCGGAGGCGCCCGAGCCGATCACCGCGGCGCGCGCGTCGCTCGCGGACGCGGTCGTGCATACCGTGCCGGTCGCACCCGATGCGGGCTTGTCGGCGCAGCTCGCAGCCTCACCGTTCGCGCCCGCGTTTCGACACATGTTCCCGCTCGCCGCTGCGCCGGCGTTCGACGTCCGCGCGCTGTTCGGTGAGACGCTGTCCGCCGCGTACCTCGCCGGCATGATGACGCCGGCCGCCCGCGAGGTCGTCGGCGGTGCCGCGATCGGCGAGTTGCCGGGGTTCGCCTCGATCGCTGCGACGACGCCGTTCGCGCCGATCGCGCCGATCGCGCGCGAAGCGATCGAGTTCGCGCCCGAGTACGTCGTAGGTCAGGCGGAGGCCGAGGCGGAACAGGCACCGGCCGCGCCGTCGATCGAGCCGCTCACGACGATGCGATCGGCGCTGCTGTCCTGGACCATCGAGTCGATCGTGACGCCCCACGCGAACGCACCGGCGATGGCACAGGCGGCGCGAGGGGACCAGTCGCCAGAGCGGTTCGCCGCGATCGGCCAGATGATGATCGAAGCGATGGCCGAGCCGATGGTCGGCGAGTCGACCATCGCACGACCGGGCACGATCCACGCCGGCGGTGGCGAGACGCGGGTCCCGATGGTTGCCGCCCCGGGCATGATCGCGGATCGCGCGCAGTCGTGGTCGGTTGCCCAGGAGCGCTCGGCCGCGGATCTTTCGTACGACTTCGTCACGCCCGAGCTGCTGCTCGCGGCGCGGGTCTACGGTCTGGGCCCGGCGGAAGCCGCGCAGGCGATGCGCCTCGCGATCGCGGGGCCGAGCCAGCTCGCGGCGATGGCGAGCACGGTGAATCGCACGTTCGTGCAGGCGATGGCGATCGAAGCGAGCCGTGCGAGCTCGCAGGGCGCGACCGCGCCGATCACCGCGTATCCCTCGGGCTCGGCGGCCGGATCCTCGTTCGGCACGAGCGTCGGGTTGCCGGCGGGCTCGGCGACGTTCGGCGTCGAACGCAAGCCGCCGCGCGGCGCCTTCATGTGGCCGTCGGCGACGATCGCGGCGCTCGGCCTTTCGGCGGCTGCCCCCGATGGCGACCAAGGCATGCCGGTCGCGGCGCTCGAGTTGCTCGCGGCGCAATCGGTCGCGGCCCTCGGCACGTACGCCGCACTAGGCTTCGACGTGTTCGGTGTACGTGGAGAAGCGGCAGCGACGACCCCCGCGATGACATCGCTCGCAGGCGGTGGCGCGGCGGAGCCGGCGGGCGAGCCGGGCGAAGCCGAGGTCCTGACCTCCGCGACCACGATGGTCGCGACCTCGCGGCGCGCGAAGTTCGAAGCGATGTACCTGGCGCTGGGCCAGACCACGCAGGCGCGTTCGTGGTCGCCGGCGGCGAAGGCTGCCCGCGCGCTCGCGCTCGCCGGTCGTGGCGACGAGTCGATCACGGCGCTCGAGCGCGCCCAGATCGCGTGGTCGGTGCTGCCGCTCGTCGCGCCGACCGGGCTCGGTTCGGGGTTGGGCGGCGGCGAAGCGCCCGGCGCCGTGCGATCGACCGGTGCGGCATCGCGCCGCCAGGTCGACCTCCAGCAAGAACAGCTCTACGCGGTCGAGTCGCGGCCCGGCCTCGCGAGCCTCTCCGCGCGCGCCGGCGAAGCGCTTGGCTCGTACGTCGCGCCGAGCGGGACGAGCACCACCAGGGCGAAGTCGTCGAGCGGCGAGTCCGGCGACCGCGGCGCCGTGTTCCGTGCCCCGAGCGCGGCGCCCGACTACGTCCACACCGGCTCGGTCGGCGGTCCGCGGTCGACCGGTCGGTTCGGCGGTGGCGAGCTCGAGGTCCCGACCTGGTTCGAAGCTGCCGCGCGCAAGATGCTCGAGGATCGCTCGACCGGCATGAGCGGTGACATCTCGCTGGCCGAGCTCACGCTGGTGCAAGCCGCTCCTTCGACGCACATCGCGGCATCCGAGCGCGGCGCCCCGAGCGCGGCGCCGGCCGTCCCGAACCCGAGCACCCACCAAGCGCAGCACGCGGCGCATCCGATCGATGTCGAGCAGGTCGCCAACGATGTCTACAAGCACATCCTGACGCTCATGGATGCTGCACGAGCACGCAACGGGGAGCCGTACCTATGACCTCCAATCCACCTCCAGCCGTACCGAAGATCTACATTCCACCTGGCGCAAAGATCTCGATCGGCAGTGTCGACGAGCCCGTCCCGTCGAACAGCGTCGAGGCTCAGTACAACCCCAAAGAGCTCCAGATCGACAAGTCGGTCCCGTGGCAGAAGCACAACAAGGCGAACGCCAACGGGCTCCAGCTCGAGTTCACCGGTGCGGAGGGGCGTACGATGAGCATCGAGCTGTTGTTCGACGGCTACGAAGAGAAGCTGAGCATCCAGGACAAGGTCGCGACGCTCGAGAAGCTCGCGAC
>JBDTEH010000209.1:0-5414 GCA_039922635.1 Kofleriaceae bacterium
CCTGGGCCCGACGCACCGTGCTGCGCGCCGCGGTGTTCGGCGTCGCCAACCCCGACATTTCCTTCGTCGACCTGCTCGGCGCCGGGCTGCACCAGTGACTTCTCCTCCGGGCGCGCCGGCGGCTGCAGCCTGGTCCGGGCGGTGGGTCGCCGAGGCGCTCGGCGTCACCATCGAGTCCGGGCCGTCCGGGCCGTCCGGGCCGTCCGGGCCGTTAGGGCCGCTAGGCCCTTTGGGTCCACCGATGCCACCGGGGCCGCCGATCGTGGTCATGCGCGTCTCGCAGAATACATGGTTTCTCCTGTGCCCGCGGACGGAGGACGGCGGGCTTTGCCGGCGTATCGGCCGGCCGATGCTGCGGTTGCGTGCCAGTATCGAGCGCGATGCGGCTCCGCTCATTCGCGATGATCTCGGTAGCTTGCGCGTGCGCCCACCCACACCACCCGCGGGCTCCGAACCTCACGGAAAACCCCGACGTTCGCGAGTTTGCGGCGCTCGCCTGGGCGCCCGACCAGCCGACCTACCTGTGGACCGCCCACAGCGTGCGCGACGCCCAGCGCGGCATCGCCGACGCGATCGATTCGTTCGGGATGCTGACCGGAGCGACCGCGGCCGGCACCGGACAGCTGCTCGAGCAGGTGCTGTCCGTCGATCCGCTGTCCGAATCCGGGGTTCAGCGGCTCGGCGTCGATCCGGCGGGGGCCGTCGCGATGTTCTCCACGGGGCTCGATCCGACGATCGTCGTGCAGCTCGCGAGCCCGGACACCACCCGAGCATTCTTCGACCACATCAAGGCGACCAACGGTGTCGCGACTCGATCGATCATCGTCGACGGCGTCGAGGTCTCGACCGTGAAGCTGTTCGGGCACGTCAGCGCGAGCTGGGCGATCGACAGCTCGTCTACTTGGCCGGGCGGGCCGGGCGGGCCGGGCGGGCCGGGCGGGCCGGGCACCGAGCCGTGGTTGTGGGTGCACTTCGCGTTCGGGGTCGACACCGCATCGCAGCCGGCCGCGCCCGACGGTGACTGGTTCGCGAAGGCCCACGCACCTCACCGCGGCGCGTGGACGACCAGCTTCGCCCGGGCGAAGCAGCTCCGCGGGGCGAGCTCGGCCGCGGCGAACGGCGGCCTGCTCGGCTTCATCGATACCCGCGCGCTGCTCGCGATCGCGCGCGCGCACGTGCCGCGTGAGGCGCCGGCGCAGGTGATCGCGTGCATCGAGCGGTTCCACCCGGTCGGCCTGGCGGGCTTCGCGATCGAGGGCGACGGCCACCACGCCGGCGGCCGGCTCGCGTTCGATCTCGGTCCGACGGCGGCGGCGAGCGTGGCGAGCGCCGTGTTGCCCCCGCCGGGCGGCTTCGCGGCGCTCGCGTCGACCGCGCCGATCGCGGTGCAGTGGAACCTCGATCTCGACGCGATCGCGCGGTTCCTCGCACCCTGTGCCGCGTCGATCGGCGGAGACGCCGACTTCCTCACGAGGTTCGGCGTGCGGACCGCTCGCGTCGCCGTGCTCACGCTCGAGCCGGAGCGCCGCTCCGGCACCGGCGTGGTCGCGGCAGATCTCGCCGACGCCACGTACCTGCGCGGCCTGCTCGATCAGATCCCGCACCGCTCGCTGCTCGAGAGCGATCACAGCTATGCCGGGATCGCGGGGCACCGGATCTCGATCCCGTTCGTGCTCTCGCTCGACTACGTGCTCACCGATCGGCTCGGCATGCTCGCGGTCGGCGACGGCCTGATGGACAAGCTCGTCGCGGGCACGACCGCGCGGCCGCCGCTGTTCGCGCTCGACGTGGTCGTGCCCGGGCTGTCGGAGGCGACCTGGAACTACGTGATCGCGCAGGCCACGAACGAATGGTTTGCCAAGCGGGCAACGTCGCTGTTGCAGCGCTGGCACGATGGCCACGTGCGCGTGACGATCGATCACGACGCGCTCGTGGTCGAGGCCTCTGGCAATCGCCGGTAGCCGGCCGGATCTTCGCTTCCCCTGTGGTAGGGTCAAAACCGCCGTGGCAGCGAAAGATAGTAGCCCCGTCGTGCGGCTGCGCGACGTGACCAAGGCCTACGGGACCGGCGCCGCCAAAGCCCAGGTGTTGCGCGGCGTCAGCTTCGACATCGACAAGGGCGAGTTGATCGCGCTGGTCGGTCAATCGGGGTCCGGAAAGTCGACCCTCCTCAACATCATCGGCGGGCTCGATCGACCGGATACGGGCGAGGTCGAGGTCATGGGCACGGATACCCAGAAGGCGAGCGACGCGACGCTCGCGGAGCTGCGCAACCGCAAGATGGGCTTCGTGTTTCAGGCGTTCAACCTGCTCGATCACCTCAACGTGTTGCAGAACGTGACGCTGCCCGCGTCGTTCTCGCATCACACCAAGCACGCCGAGGTCGACGACCGTGGTCGCGAGGCGCTGCGCAAGGTCGGGCTGTCGGACTTCGCGCACCGCAAGCCCGGCGAGCTGTCCGGCGGCCAGAAGCAACGCGTCGCGATCGCACGCGCGCTGTTCGGCTCGCCGGAGCTGCTGCTGTGCGACGAGCCGACCGGCAACCTCGATAGCGACACCGGCCGCGAGGTCATCGATTTCTTCCGCGAGCTCAACGCGAAGGACGGCGTCACGCTGTTGATCGTCACGCACGAGCGCCGGATCTCGAGCGTCGCCAAGCGCGTGATCGCGATGCGCGACGGCATGCTCGTCGAGACCACCGACGAGGCGCTCGCCGTCGTCGGCAACGGAGGACCGCACGCATGATGCCGTTGCCGAAATTGTCACGCATGGTCGTGGCGAACACGCTGCGCTCGCGCCGCCACTTCATCCTGTCCGCGTTCGGCATCGTGATCGGCATCGCGACGTTCGTGCTGTTCCTGGCGTCGACCGAGCAGGTCGGTGCGGTGCTCGAGAAGATCTTCCCCGTCGATCAGGTCCAGGTCGTGGCGCCGCGCGCGTCGCTCGCCGGTCTCGACGTGACCAAGAAGCTCGACGACAGCATCGTCAAGACGATCCTGGCGCGCCCCGAGGTCAAGTCGGCGCTGCCGCGCATGGCGCTGTCGTTTCCGGCCGCCGGCCGCGGCGACTTCGAGGGCAACGATCTGAAGTTCGAGGTCGGTGGCTTCGCCGATGGCATCGATCCCAGCTTCATCAAAGAGGATCACGATCCGCGCACCGCCGAGCTGTTCAAGGACTGGGACTCGGACCCGAGCGACACCCAGCACCGGGTCGCGTGCCAGGCGGCGCCGCCGAGTCCCGACGGCGAGATCATCCAGTCGCCGCGCCCGCGCCCGCGGAACTACAAGCCGCCCGAGCCCAAGGCGGTCCCGCCCGGAGTGCCGGGGATGCCGGTCGTCGCGCCCGAGCCCGAGTACTTCAACCCCTGCCCGGATCCCGATCGCTATTACTGCGACGACACCGATCACATGTGCCACCACCGCGTGCCGATCGTGATGTCGCCGACGATGATCGAGCTCTACAACGGGCAGTTCGCGAAGTCGCACGGCCTGCCGGTCGCCGACGCCGACTTCGTGAAGTTCGTGACCCAGCGCGGTGGCCTGTCGGCGATGAGGTTCTCGATCGGCCTGGGCTCGACGACGATCGCGGGCTCGAACACCAGCATCCGCGCGCGACCGCGCCGGGTCGAGGGCGTGCTGGTCGGGCTGTCGCAAAAGGCGATGCCGATCGGCATGACGGTCCCGATCCAGTACATCGAGCGCTGGAACCGCGAGTATCTCGGAGCCGAGGCCGCGACGACCTACTCGTCGATCATCGTCACGCTCAAGGACAAGACGCAGATCGCGCCGTTCGCGCAGTGGCTGCAGGACACCCAGGACCTGCGGCTGGAGGACTCGCTCGGCGAGAAGTTCGCGACCGTGCTGTTCGTCGTGCGGCTCGTGCTGGTGCTGATCTCGCTGATCATCATCGGGATCAGCGCGATCAACATCGCCCACAACTTCTTCATGCAGGTCACCGAGCGCCGCCGCGAGCTCGGCCTGCTCCGCGCGATCGGCGCGACGCAGCGCGACGTACAGCTGGTGGTGCTCGGAGAAGCCGGCCTGATCGGGCTGTCCGGCGGGGTGCTCGGGGTGGGGTTCGGCATCCTGATGGCGAAGGGCGTCGACTACATGTCGAATCACTACTTGCCGCGATTCCCATATAAACCCGAGACTTGGTTCCACTTCAGCTGGTGGATCTGGACAGGTGGGTTGGTGTGTGCAGCCGGCTTCGCCGTGCTCGGCGGGTTCCTGCCCGCTCGGCGCGCGTCGAAGATGGAGCCTGCGCAGGCGCTGACCCAGAACTAAAGTCGCGGAGCTCGTGCGATCTCTGCGGCACTTCGTTCGACCACGAGGGATAATCGCTTGTGGCCCAAGGAATCATTTTCGGATAGGGTCCCACCCAATAGCGACCGGCCCCGTTTGGGTGACGCTCCCGGGCCGCGAACCATCACCGTGAAGAAGCCGACACCGTTCGGAAAGTATTATCTGCTCGAGCGGATCAACGTCGGCGGCATGGCCGAGGTGTTTCGCGCGAAGGCCTTTGGCGTCGAAGGCTTCGAGCGGTTGGTCGCGGTCAAACGCATCCTGCCGAACATCGCGGAGGACAAAGAGTTCATCCGCATGTTCATCGAGGAGGCGAAGCTCGCGGTTCAGTTGAACCACGCGAACATCGCCCAGATCTTCGATCTCGGCGTGGTCGACGGCGCGTACTACATCGCGCTCGAGCACATCCACGGCCGCGACCTGCGCGGCATGTTCGATCGCTGCCGCCAGCTCGGCGAGCCGATGCCCGTGTCGCAGGCGTGCTTCGTGGTGATGAAGCTGTGTGAGGGCCTCGACTACGCGCACAACAAGCGCGATCAGGCGGGTCGCGAGGTCCACCTCGTCCATCGCGATGTCTCGCCGCAGAACGTGCTCGTCTCGTTCGAAGGCGAGGTGAAGATCATCGACTTCGGCATCGCCAAGGCGGCCGGCAAAGGGTCGAAGACGCAGGCCGGCATCCTCAAGGGCAAGTTCGGCTACATGTCGCCGGAGCAGGTCCGCGGCATCCCGATCGATCGCCGCAGCGACGTGTTCTCGTGTGGCATCGTGCTCTACGAGCTGCTCACCGGCGAGCGGCTGTTCGTCGGCGAGAGCGACTTCTCGACGCTCGAGAAGGTGCGCAACGTCGAGATCCTGCCGCCGACCACGTACAACCGGCGGATCCCCGACGAGCTCGAGCGGATCGTGCTCAAGGCGTTGGCGAAGGATCCCGAGGAGCGTTACCAGAACGCGATCGATCTGCACGACGAGCTCCAGGCGTTCGTCTACACCGCCGGCGAGTTCTACTCGCGCAAGGATCTCGCAGGCTGGATGAAGAAGACCTTCGGTCGCGAGATCGAAGAAGAGACCGCGAAGCTCGAGAGCTATCGCCAGTTGAAGGCGCCGATCGAG
>JBDTEH010000210.1:0-17188 GCA_039922635.1 Kofleriaceae bacterium
TGTCGGGGTAGCGCGTGGTCGGATCGGCGGCCAGGCCGCGCTCGAGCACGCGGCGGATCGCGGCGCGCACGCGGGGACCGCTCGGCGGCTTGCGCGGGCCGGCCTCGATCGCACGAGCGAGCGCGCCGAGATCGGCGCCTGCGAACGGCCGCTCGCCGTACAGCAGCTCCCACGCGACGATGCAGAACGCGAACTGATCGGCGCGTGCGTCGACGATCGCCCCGGTGATCTGCTCGGGCGCCATGTACGCCGGGGTCCCGAGCACCGCGCCCGTGCGGGTCAGCGATGCGACGAGCTTGCCGCTCGTGCCATCGTCGGGGGCGGTATTTGCCGTCGCTGGATCCGCGTCGTGGTCGTCGTGGCTCTGCGATCCGCGCGCGAGGCCGAAGTCACCGACGCGCGGGCGCCCGCCGGCGACGAGCACGTTCTCCGGCTTGAAGTCGCGGTGCACGAGCCCGGCGTCGTGCGCGGCGGCGAGGCCGGCGCCCGCGCCGAGCAGCATCGCTAGGACCTCGCGCGTCGAGCGGGGCGCCGCGCCGTGCCACGCGCGCAGCGTCGTGCCCGCGACGTACTCCATCACCACGAACGCCTGACCCGCGATCTCTCCGACCTCGTAGACCGCGATCACGTTCGGGTGCGCGAGCCGCGCCATCGCGACGGCCTCGCGGAGCAGTCGCGCGGTGTCCGCGCCGTGGTGGAGCTTGAGCGCGACCTGGCGCTCGAGGGTCGGATCGGTGGCCAGGTACACCGAGCCCATCCCACCGATGCCGACCAGCCGCTCGATCTTGAACCGGCCCAGCAGCTCGTCGCCGGGCCCGAACCGCGGCAGCTCCGCGGGCGCGCGGACGGCCGCGCCGAGCAGCTGGTCGAGCGGATCGGGCGCGTCGGGTGGTGCGGACAGGTCGGGATCCGAGTCGGGGTCGAGCATCGAGCGGTCCGTGAATAATAAGTCACATCCGCCCGCGAGGCGGATCTCCCTTTCATGACCCGCAGCCTTGCCTCCCTCCTCGTTCTCCTGGTTCCCACCTTCGCGCTGGCTGACTCGGTCGCGCTCAAGAGCCACAAGCGCACCGTCGAGACCGTCGCGATCTCGCCCGACGGCAAGCGCTTCGCGTCCGGCGGCGATGACGGGAGCGTCGTGCTGTGGGAGGCCAACTCCGCGGCCGCCACGCGCGCATCCGAGGACCCGGTCGACGCCGTGGCGTTCTCGCCGGACGGCAAGCTCGTCGCGATCGGCACCCAGTACGGCGGCGTGGTCGTGTGGGATCCGGCGACCAACAAGGACGTGGCGACCGGCAAGGGCGAGGGCCGGATCGTCCGGATCGCGTTCATGCCCGACGGCAAGTCGTTCTACACCGGCTCGTGGGACCAGTCGATCCGGCTGTGGGACACGGCGACTGGCAAGCAGAAGGCCAAGCTGAGCGGGCCGAAGTACCAGCTCTATGGGCTCGCGCTGTCCGCCGACGGCAAGCAGCTGTTCAGCTGCAACGACAACGGCGACATCACGGCGTGGAACACGAAGACCAACCGGGTCGGGCCGAGCTACAACCCGGTGCCGAAGACCTCGTCGAGCGGTGCGTGCCACGCGGTCGCGCTGAGCGCCGACGGCAAGACGCTCGCCGCGGGCTACGACGATGGCACGGTGGTCTACCTCGAAGCCGCCGGCGGCAAGGAGCTGCGGCGCGCGAAGGTCGCGGACTCGGTCAACGCACTCGCGTTCGCCGCCGACGGCAAGCTCGTGGCCGGCACGCAGAACGAGGAGCTGGCGATCATCGACGGCGCCGGTGCGGTGACCACGCTCAAGGGCCACGGTCGACCGATCACGTCGGTGGTGGTCGCGCGCGATGGCAAGCACGTGGTGTCCGGTAGCATGGACATGACGGTCCGTGTCTGGGCGCTCAAGTAGGCCGCGCCAACCTCAGCGTTTCTTGCTCCGGTCCCTGTTCCGCGACGCCGCGCTGGAGCATCGTCGAACCGGGAGCACGACCGCATGACGAGCTCGACGACCACCGCGGCAGGCGCAGCCATCACAACCGCCGAGCAGCAGCGCCTCGCGGAAGACGCGCGCGGCGAGCAGCCGTGGAAGCGCTGGGGGCCGTACCTGAGCGAGCGCCAGTGGGGCACGGTCCGCGAGGACTACAGCCCGCACGGAACCGCCTGGGAGTATCTGTCGCACGATGCCGCGCGCAGCCGAGCCTATCGCTGGGGTGAGGATGGCATCGCCGGCCTCTGTGATGACCGCCAGTTGCTGTGCCTCGCCGTCGCGCTGTGGAACGGCCACGATCCGATCCTGAAGGAACGCCTGTTCGGCCTGACCAACCGCGAGGGCAACCACGGCGAGGACGTCAAGGAGCTCTATTACTACCTCGACGCCACGCCCACGAGCTCCTACCTCGAGATGCTCTACAAGTATCCGCAGCGCGCGTTTCCGTATGCCGCGCTGGTCGACGGGAACCGGCGCCGCGGCAAGGATCAACCGGAGCTCGAGCTCGTCGATACGGGGATCTTCGACGAGCACCGCTACTTCGACGTGGTGGTCGAGTATGCCAAGGCCGCGGCGAACGACCTCCTGATGCGCATCACGGTCCACAATCGTGGGCCCGAGGCCGCCCGCATCGATGTCCTGCCGCAGCTGTGGTTTCGCAACACGTGGTCGTGGACCGAGGCCGCCGTCAAGCCCGAGCTCCGCGCCGTCGGGGCGCGCGTCGTCGGCGCTCACCATCCCGAGCTGGGGAGCTACCAGCTGCATTGTGAGGAGGGCGCGGCGCTGTTGTTCTGCGACAACGACACCAACGTGGCGCGCCTGTTCGGGGCTGATGCCTCGGGAGGCTCCGGCTACTCCAAGGACGCCTTCCACGAGCATGTCGTCGCGCAGCGTCACGGCGCGGTGAATCCGCGGCAGGTCGGCACGAAGGCCGCCGCGCACTACGCGCTCACCGTGCCGGCCGGCGGCGCGACGCAGCTGCGGCTGCGCCTCACGGACGCACCGTCATCGCCAGCGCCGTTCGGCGACTTCGACGCGGTCGTCGCGCTACGACAGCGCGAAGCGGATGAGTTCTATGCCGCGCTGCAAGTCGCGCTCCCCGATGCCGAGCGGCGCAACGTGCAGCGCCAGGCGTTCGCCGGCCTGTTGTGGAGCAAGCAGTTCTATTACTACGACGTGCCGCAATGGCTGCACGGCGATCCCGCGCAGCCGCCACCGCCACCGGAGCGGCTGCACGGTCGGAATCACGACTGGCAGCACCTCAACAATGCCGACGTCATCTCGATGCCCGACACGTGGGAGTACCCCTGGTATGCAGCGTGGGATCTCGCGTTCCACTGCATCCCGCTGGCGCTGATCGACCCCGCGTTCGCCAAGGCCCAGCTCGTGCTGCTGACCCGCGAGTGGTACATGCATCCCAACGGTCAACTGCCGGCGTACGAGTGGGCGTTTGGCGACGTGAATCCGCCGGTACATGCGTGGGCGGCATGGCGGGTGTTCGAGATCGATCGCAAGCGCCACGGTGGCGCCGGCGATCTCGCGTTCCTCGAGCGGATCCTCCACAAGTTGATGCTCAACTTCACGTGGTGGGTGAACCGCAAGGATCTCGACAACAACAGCATCTTCCAGGGCGGATTCCTCGGGCTGGACAACGTCGGGGTGTTCGATCGTAGCGCGCCGCTACCGACCGGCGGCCATATCAACCAGTCCGACGGCACGAGCTGGATGGCGATGTACAGCCTCAACCTCATGCGCATCGCGCTCGAGCTGGCGCAGCACGACCCGGTCTACGAGGACATCGCCACGAAGTTCTTCGAGCACTTCCTGCAGATCGCGGCGGCGATGAGCAGCATGACCGATGAAGGATCGGGGCTCTGGGACGAGCAGGACGAGTTCTTCTACAGCGTGCTGAAGCTACCCACGGGCGAGCGCCTCCCCCTGAGGCTGCGTTCGATGGTGGGGCTCGTTCCGCTGTTCGCGGTGGAGACGCTCGAGCCCCAGCTCCTGGACAAGGTGCCCGAGTTCCGGAAGCGGCTGGAGTGGTTTCTCGACCATCGGCCCGACCTGGCCCGTCTCGTCTCGCGCTGGTTCGAGCCGGGCCGCGGCGAACGGCGGCTGCTCTCGCTCCTGCGTGGACATCGCATGAAGTGCGTGCTCCGGCGCATGCTCGACGAGACCGAGTTCCTGTCCCCGAACGGCGTGCGCTCGCTCTCGCGTCAATATCTCGAGCATCCCTACGTCTTCACGGAACACGGTCAGTCGTTCAGCGTGAGCTACCAGCCGGCCGAGTCGACCTCTGGCGTGTTCGGCGGCAACTCCAACTGGCGTGGTCCGGTCTGGTTCCCGATGAACTTCCTCATCATCGAGTCGTTGCAGAAGTTCCACCACTACTACGGCGACGCCTTCCGCATCGAGCATCCGACCGGCTCGGGCAACCTCCTGACCCTCGATGCCGTGGCCGACGAGCTGACCCATCGGCTGACGCGGATCTTCCTGCCGGGCACCGGTGGCGCACGTGGCAGCGCGCTCTGTCATGGGCCGTACGCGGACGACCCGCACTTCCGCGATCACGTGCTGTTCCACGAGTACTTCGATGGCGACGATGGCCACGGCCTGGGCGCGTCGCATCAGACCGGGTGGACGGGACTCGTGGCCAAGCTGCTCCAACCGCGATCGCGATCGAGTCACCACTGAACTGAATTGGCTCGCCTCGTACGCTCGTCAGATCGCCTTCGTGCTCGGCGGTCTCAGCTCGATCGTGTAGTTCTCGCCGTACGTGAACGCGAAGTGCCACAGGAACGAGAGACCGAGGATGCCGGCCGCGTCGCCCTCCAGATCGTCGGTGATGAGGACATCCACGTTGCGGGCGATGGCACCGCCGGTGCGCAGCGTCACCTTCGCGGGCGTGCCGGTATAGAGCTTGCCACGCGAGGTGGCCTGGCAGCGCGGCCCGTCGGCGACGACAAAGCCCGCGCGAGCGGCGAATTCACGCGAGATCAGCGTGGTCCCGAGCCGCGCGTCGACGTCGAGCGTTCCCCGAGCGGTCGCGTCGGCGGCGGTCATCGTGACCGCGGTCCGTGAGGGGATCGTGGCGCGACCGGTGCCGAGCTCGCCGGTGCAGGTGTTCGCGCGCGCGTTCGCGGCGATCTCGTCACGCATCTCCTGCGCAGGCTCGCCCGCGAGCACCGTCACGTAGTAGCGCCACGCGCGGTCGGCTTCGCACGTCGCGTCGGCGTCGTGCGCCGGGACCGCGAACCGGTTCGCCGCGAACTGCGCGGCCTGCGCGGAGTACGACAGGGCGAGCGACTGGCGAAAATCGGCGAGCGCCGCCTCGGGTTGCGCGTGATAGCTGAAGTCTTCCCCCCGCCACCACCAGAAGTCGCTATCGGACGGCTGCTCGGTGATCAGCTCGGTCGTGACGCGCTCGGCGTCGGCGTAATCGTGAAGTTGGCCGTCGGCGTATGCGAGTCGCCACTTCATCTCGCCGATCACGCCGCAGCTCGCCAGGGACGACCTGGCGAACACCGTCGCATCACGCCAGCGCTGCTGCTCGATCAGGTGATCGACGAGCGCCATGCTGGTCTCGTGATCGCACGGGGTCTTCGCGAGACGCCCGCGTTGAAGGCCCTCGATCGTGTCGCCGGGTGGTGGAGCTGCCGGCGGCTTCGGACGCGTCATGAGATATGCCCCGCCGCCGGCGACGACGAGCGCGAGTGGTCCGAGCACGATCAGCCGCTGCAGCCTCGCGCGCCTCGCTGCCGCGCTACGCGCGCACGTGACGCACACCGCCGGCTGAGCCGGATCGTGGAGACTGCACCTCCGCATCCCGGGCGAGTGTGGCACAGGGACGGACCACCGATCGGAACGCCACCCGGTTCGCCTACGAGCGAATCACTGGAGTCAAGCCAGGATCCAGGACCAGGCCTCGCGGATGGCAGCCTTCGGATCCTGCTCGAGCAGCTCGCCGTGCGAGACGATCGCACGGTCGAAGTCCCACGCCAGGAGCTTCTCGAGCGCGTCGCGGGCGGCCCGCTGGTGCAACGTGAAGAGCCGGAGCTCCGGAGCGGGCCGGGGATGCCCCCACATCCCCGCGACCTCCATGAACTCGCGCAGGAACACGTTCGTCCCTGGCGTCTCGTCCTGAAAGTTCTCGACGAGGTCGGTCAGGATCAGCGTGCGGCTCGCGCGGTGGAGAAAGTCGACCTCGCGCATGACCCGGTTACCGATGGTGATCTGGTCGAGCTGCCCGGCCCACAGCGGTGGCGGCTCGGCGCCGATCAGGCCGTCGAAGCGCAGATCGTCACGCTTGGTCTCGAGCCCCTCGATGCCGTAGGTCAGCGCGGACGGGAAGGCCGCCTGCGCGCTGGCGACGAACAGGTGATGGACCGTGCTCGGCGCGATGATCGCCCGGACGGTGCCGAGCGCCTCGATCGCCGCGCGAGTCGCGGCGTCGATCTCGACCGGCGAATGCAGGAACACGCCGTCTGCCATGCGCAGCACGGTCATCCGCGTCAGGATGTCCATGCCGGCGAAGTGCACCGGCCACTCCTTGACCCAGATCTGATCGCGCACGATCTCGCGTATTGCCGTCATGAGGTCCCCAGGCAGCCCGCGTTGCGAAGGATCTGGCCGCGACCGCGACCTCGTCCAGCTCGGGCCTGCCGATCAAGTACCAGATGCCGATCTGCGAGGGCGAAAATACCGTGGCAGAGCGTTCCCTCGACCTTCCACTGGTTCACGAAACCGAGCGTTCGACACCAGTTCAGATCACGCCAGCCCTGACGGGTGCGCACAAACTCGTGCACTTGATCGGAGGAGAACTCCACCAGCCGGCAGCGCGCGTGCGCTGGCAGCTAACTCGGCTTCAGCGTCACCATCGACACCACGAACCCGTTGTTGGCGTTGGCAAAGCTCGGTGTCTCGACCGTGCCAGCCGGATCGATGGTCACCTTGTACTCGGACCAGTCGCCGGCGCCGTCGTCGGCGCTCTTCGTGAAGCCCGCGCCGACGCTGCTGACGCCGTTGGACGTATCACATGCGCCCCACACGACGTCGGAAGCGTGACCCGTCGTGATCATGCCGGTGCACGGGCCCTGGCCCTGCGTTTGTACCGCCGAGTCGAACGTGATCATCCCGCCGGCAGGATCGGTCATCGCGAACTCGTCTCCGAGATCGTTGACGCTGCTGCCGCAGGTGCTGCCCGTCCAGTGGACGGTCAGCTGGATCGGGCTGGCATCGGGCGCGATCGCGACGACGATGGCGGCGCGCTCCGTCGATGCGGTGTTCGCGAGGATCGGTCCGAGTTGTGTCCACGTCCATCCGGGGGCGGTGACCGAGACGGACGTCGGCGTCGCGTTCGCCGCGCACCCAACCTGCATCACGATCGCGTTGCCGGCGGCGTGTGCTTGTACCGTGAAGGTATCGGTCACGGTTCCCGAGCCAGGGCTACGTGCCGCGAACACCGCGACGTGAGAGATCACCGCCGGGCTCGAGCCGTCGCCGGGGTTAGTCACCGATCCGTCCGACGCGGCGTCCGTCGATCCGACGGACGCTGGGTCGAAGCCGATTCGACCACACGCATTCAACATGGATGCGAGCACCAATCCTGTGAGGAGCCATCCCATGATCGATCAGGGTCATTGTCGGGGTCGGGACCCCGGCCCGCAACTCGCGATTGAACCCTGAGGCAACGGGCCACGAGCACCCACGAGATCAACCACGATGTTCCACAACGACATGTGGGATGGAGGGCGAACGTTTCAGGTGGGCCGAGGTCTCGGAATCGCGCAGCTCTCCCGAGCTTCATCGGCTTGGGGGTCAGCCGGCGAGCGCGTCGAGCGCTTCGGGTAGACACCGGGCGCGCACCAGGCGCGGGCGCAACGCCGGCGCGAGCGGCCCGAGCACGCCGAGGTGACGCTTGGCCGAGGCCACGCCGGCACGCTCGCCGCGGGCGGCCACGCTGGCCTCGAGCAGCGCTCGGTAGACCGCGCGGCGCTCGGTCTCCGTCGGTGGCTCGACGGCGACGCTCGCCAGCCGGGCGCGTGCCTCGCGGAACAGCCACGGATGCTCGATCGCGGCGCGCCCGACCATCACGCCGGCGCAGCCGGTCTCGGCGAGGGCGCGCACGGCGTCGTCGGCGGTGCGGATGTCGCCGTTGACGATCACCGGGATGGCCACGGCCTGTCGCGCGCGGCGTGCCCAGCTCCAGTCCGCCGCGCCGCTGTGCCCGGCCTCGGCGGTGCGGCAGTGGATCGCGAGCGCGGCGACGCCGGCGTCCTCGAGCCGCCGGGCGAGGTCGACGATCGGCATGTGCGACTCCGGCCCCCAGCCGATCCGCGTCTTCACGGTCACCGGTAGTGCGATGGCGGCCACGATCCGGCGGGCCATCGCGACCATCGCGTCGGGCTCGCGCAGCCAGCCGGCGCCGGCGCCGCGGCGGGCGATCGCCGGCACCCAGCAACCGCAGTTGAGATCGATGAAGGCGGGCTCGGCGAGCGCGGCCCGCTGGGCGGCCGCGAGCAGGAGGTCGGGATCCGCGCCGTAGATCTGGATCGCCGTCGGCCGATCATCGGGCGCGAGCGTCGCGCGCCGCCGGGCGAGCCGCGAGTCCGCGATGATCTGTTCGGCGCCGACGAACTCGGTCACGCACACCGACGCGCCGAGCGTGCGGCACAGCCGCCGGAACGGCGCGTCGGTGACGTCCTCCATCGGCGCGAGCACCACCGGCGATGCGGCGAGCAGCGCGGTGACCGCGCTCAGCATGCGTCGCCGAGTGCGACTGCCTCGGGCGCGTCGTTCGACGACGGAGCGGTGCAGGCTGCGATCAGCGCCGAGAGGCAGAGCCACCGCGTCATCTTGCGAGTCTACCTTCGAAGCGCGAGGTTCGGGGACCCGTTCCTCGTCGCGGTTCAGCTCGACAGCCGCACCGGCTCGTCCGCGCGCGGGCACGCGGCGCGCCCTGCGCGACGGGCGAGGGCGTTCGCGAGCACGCGGTGCGTGCGATCGCGGAGCTCCTCGACGCTCGAGCCGGCACTCTCGATCGCCGGCAGGATCTCGGCGGATGCACGCGCACGTGCAGGCCGGCCGTCGACGATGCACGCGGAGGTGCCGTGCAGCGCGACCGGCAAGATCCGCGCGCCGCTCGCGATGGCGATCCGGAACGCACCGTGCTTGAACGCCCCCAAAGCGCTGTCCCGCGACCGCGTGCCCTCCGGAAAGATCGTGACCGACAGGCCGTGGGCGAGCGTCGCCACGCAGGCACGCTCCATCGCGGCCGCGCTCGCGCAATCACCGCGCCGGATCGGGATATCGCCGGCGAGCCGCAGCAGCCATCCGACGAGCGGTATCCGGAACAGCTCCTCCTTCGCGACGAACCGCTGATCGAACGGCAGGTACGAGAGCAGGAACGGATCTGCGAGCGAGGCGTGGTTGGCCACCACGACGCACGGCCGGCGAACGAGATCGCGCGGCGGCGTCCCCTCGACGCTGAAGTCCCACGCGTGCGTGGTCCGGACGATCGCGCGGCCGAGCGTGCGCAGCGATCGCCCCGCGCGACGATGGGTCGTGTCATGACGGTCGAGCCCGCGCAGCGCCGCGGTGACCGGGAGGGCGCCCGTCGACATCACCCCGAACGCCGCATACATCGACAGCGTGGTTGCGTTCATACGCCGACACCGTAGCCCTTGCCGTGTCGGGATGTGGACGGCATTCGGTCACGTCGTCGGGGCGTCCCAACACGCCTTGGTCAGCAGGATCTCAGGATCGGCGCGACCAAACACCACAGGCGAAGCGCGGAGGATCGGGGGTGGGTAAGATGCCAGCAGCATGATCGCGTACGTCACCGACATCGAGGGCCGTTGGGACAAGCTGACGACCTTCGTGGCCGGCAACCCGCACGTCTCCCTGGTCGATGGTCGGCTCGTGCTCGCCGAGGGCGTCACGTTCGTGTTCGGCGGCGATGCGATCGATCGGGGGCCGGACGGCCGGCGGTTCGTGCGCACGTTGCTCGCGGCGCGTCACACGTATGGCGATCGCGTGATCCTGCTCGCGGGCAACCGCGACCTCAACAAGCTGCGGCTCGTCCACGAGCTCGATGCGCGTGGGGCTCGCGGCGAACGCCTGCGCTGGATCCTGGCCAGGACGATGGGGGCGCCGCGCGCGTTCGAGCATCGCGCGACCGAGCTCGGCACCACCGATGACGACACGGTGGTCGAGAGCTACCTCGCGGATCTCGCGGCGGGCGGCGATCTGCGCGCGTATCTCGACGAGGCTCGGCTGGCCTATCGCGCGGGCGCGACGCTGTTCGTGCACGGCGGCATCACGAGCGAGAACTTCCTGCACGTACCAGGCGAAATGCCGGCGCGCGATCTCGACGCGTGGCTCGCCGCGCTCGATCGGTTCTATCGCGGCGAGCTCGGCCGCTTCGCTGCCGGTGGCGTGCCGACGCCGCTGATCGCGTATCAAGCGCCGGTTCCGGGCACGCATCTCAACCAACGCAGCATCGTCTACGCGCGGCCGACCGACGAGCACGGTAACCCGGAGCTGCCGAGCGCCGACACCATCGCGCAGCTCCGCGAGTACGGCATCGAGCGCGTCGTCGTCGGCCACACGCCGAGCGGCGATTGTCCGGCGCTCGTGCGCGACGCCGGCTTCGAGCTCGTGCTCGCGGATAACTCGTACGGTCGGATCGAAGAGGGCTCGCACCTCGCCTTCACCGATGACGTCACCACGGTCGGTGGCATCACGCAGCTCGACGATGGGACGCGCGTGCGCGTCGCGTACGCGAGCGCGCGTCACGATGCCTCGCCGCTCGGCCTGCGCGATCGCGACAGCGGTCAGCTCGTCAAGGCCGCGCTGGGACCGCGTTACTTGCTGTTCCGCGGGCTCGCCGACCACGGGGTCGAGCAGCTCGCGAGCGAGGTCGGATCGCGCACGCTCGTGCTCGCGACACCGCGCTGATGCCCGCGCGCACGAGCTCCTCGACGCGCGGCCCGACGGTGGTGGCCGGTCGGGAGCTGCGCGCAGCTGCCTCGTGCCGTGGATCGATTCGCTTACTCGAACGCGGTCAGCATCATCTGCCAGCTATCAGACTGGGACATCATGGCGGCTACCTCGGTCGGATGTGCGTCTCCGAGCTTGTACGCGGTGACCATCGCACTATTCGTCGCACCGGTTTCGGTCGGAATCTCGAGGACCTGATAGTCCGACCCCATGGTCGTCGTCCGGGTATCGTTGTGACACAGCAGTGCGAAGTAGAGCGCTTCGTCGCGTGCACTCTGGATCGGGCCTGCCATCGGCGATGCGTTCATGCCCGCGCTTCTGACGTTGTCCGCGAGCGGCGCGACCGGATCTGTGCCCGCGACTTCGGCGACCACCACACTCAGATAGTCGTCGCTCGGGCCCGTGACCGTGGCGGTGAACGTGTCCGTCGTGGTGGCGTTGCGTGCGTAGTAGAGAAGAATGTTGCAGTACGAACCCGAGTTCACCGTCGGGTTGCTGGGAACACCTTGGTAGGAATTTCCGGCGCTATCCGTCACGGAGACCGGAATCGTGAACGATGTCGACACCGCCACGATCACCAGGTCATCCAGCTTCGGAGCGGCATCGAGGGTGACCGACCGCGACGTAACCTTCGAGCTCGACCACCCGTCCGTGCTTTGCACCAGGGCGATGTGCGCCGTCGTTTCGTCCGCATCGAGGGCGCTAAACCCGATCCGACCGCAGCCGGAGACCGTGATCGCGATCGCGATCAGCAAGCCAGCCACCAGCCGATGCGAGGTCTTCCCCAAAGGAGATCCATACTAGCAGCGTGCGTCTGCTTGCGGAGTCCGTTGATCGGCATCGAGTGCACCGGCGCGCCCTCGGTGACGAGCGTGGCCTTTTAAGGTCGCGGTCAGGATGATGTGCGTACCGGGAAGGCGGTAGCCTCCGTCCCGGAGGATCTTCATGCGTATTGCAATGGCGTTGCTTGCTGTGTCGTTGGCGGTCGGATCGGCGGCCTGCAAGAAGAAAGTAGCCACCACCGCGACCCCGACCGGGTCAGCGGCCACCACAGGATCGGGTTCCGACCTGGGCTCGGCGGGCAGCGCGGCGGGTTCCGACCTGGGCTCGGCGGGCAGCGCGGCGGAGTCGGGCAGCGCGACGGAGTCGGGCAGCGCGGCGGAGTCGGGCAGCGCGGCGGGTTCGGGCTCCGACGCCGATGCAGCGATGAGGCACAAGGCCGGCATGTGCCCGAGCACGGTACTCGGCGCCACCACCAAGGCCGAGGTCAAGGGCAAGGCCGTGGTCGTGACGATCACGGCGGACGCCAAGGACGCGATCCTCGCGATCCAGAAGCGCGCGAACGCGATGCTCGAGGCTCGCCTCGGCGTCAAGACCCAGACCGGCGGCCACGATCAGCGCGGCACGCACGGTGGATCGATCGGCTTGTGTCCGATCCACATTCCCGAGGGCGCGACGGCGAAGGTCAAGACCGAGCCGAAGGGCGTGGTGGTGACGATCACCCCGAAGGACAAGGCCGACGACCTCAAGGCGATCATCGATGCCCGGATCCTGAAGGCCTCGGAATGGATGAAGGTGAACCTCAAGCCGGGAGACAAGGGCAACCTCGGCGGCACTGGGGGCGGCTCGGGTCACGACGGCATGAACCGTTCGGGCCAGGGTGACGGCAAGGGCATGGAGCGCAGGAAGGGCGATGGCAAAGACGGCGGTAGCGCCAAGCGCTAGCTCGATCAGCGATACGCCTGCGTCAGACCGAGCGTCGTCGCGAACGTGACGACGCCGGCCTCCGAGAATCCGGCGAGGCCGCGTACGGTCCAGCCCGGCAGCCGGACCTTCGCGATGCGCTCGAAGGCGGGCGTTCCGTGATCGGTGCAGCGCGCGATCGCGTTGAGTTGGCGATCCGGGTAGGAGTAGCTACCGTCGCCGTTGTCGGTCGGCGCCGGTGACGACATGTTGACGAATCGCGCATTGTCGTAGTCGCTCGCCCACACCGCCATGTCCTTCCACGTGACCTGGTTGTCGGTGAGCGTGCCGAGGTCCGGGAGCGTCTCGACGTCCCACGTGACGCCATCCCTCGAGCGCATGTAGAGCTGGAGCTTGTTGCGCTGGCCGGTGCCGATGCAGCGCGCACTCGACCACAGGTGGAACGAACCGTCGGGCGCGATCACGCCGATCGCGGGATCGAATTGAAAGCCGCCTTCGATCGCGGTGGCTTGCGCACCGAGGATCGTCTTGGTCAGGGCCCCGGTCTTGGTCCAGCCGCCGCTGTCGTGGACGAGCGTCCAGATCGCGAACACCTCGTCGCCGCTGCCCGATTCGGCTGCGACCGTGACGTCGTTGGTCGCGGACACGGCGAACAGCGAGGGATAGATCGGCGCGCCGCCGCGATCGGCGAACGTGGCGCCGGTCTGTTCAAAGAGGTGTGCGCCGCTCCGGACCCAGAGGTGATGATCGCCGGCGGCGCGGACGTCGCACTCGTTGCTCGTGGCGTCGCCGAACGTGCACGGGATCGCGATCGGTGTGGCGAAGTTGATCGAGGCCATGATCGTCGAGCCGCTCGCGAAGATGATCGCGGTGTCGCCGGTAAGCGAGCGCTCGCCAAACGCGTAGCTCGCGCCCGCGAGGATGGGTTCGGTCGTGGTCGTCGCGCTGCCGTGCGCGGCGGTCATCATCTGGGAGGTCGAGGTGTAGAGGACGCGCGCGTGGCTGTCCGTGAGCAGCCATGGTGCGGGTTGGTAGGTCACGAGCGACGTCATGTCGAGCGCGGTGGCGAGCGTCGTCGTGAGCTCGACCGGCGAACCACATGCCACCAACGGGATCGTCGAATCCGAGCCCGAGCCCGATCCCGATCCCGATCCCGATCCGCCATCCGAGCCCGAGCCCGAGCCCGATCCGGATCCGGATCCGCCATCCGAGATCATACCGGCATCGTTCACATTGTTGCCGTCGTCGTCGCCGCTGTGGTCCCGCGCCGATGCTCCGCATGCGGCGAGCGCGGCGAGCACCATCCACGTCACGAGCTTCACGGCGCCACGTCCACGCGCAGGCCCAGCGGCGTCATGACGCTCGCGACGCCATGCTCGTCGATCGCGGCCTCGCCGGTCCACGCTTCGGAGAACGCGAAGCGTTCGGCCGGCCACGTCATGTTCGTCCCGGTGAACGGTGCGCAGCGGCGGAGCTGATAATAAGACGACGTGTAGAGCGAGCTGGTCGGGTAGGCGAGCGTGATCGCGATGTGGTCGTAGTCGCGCGGTGCGACGAGGTGCGGGTAGCCGGTGACGTCTTGCGGGCGATCGGGCGGATCGATGTCCTCGTTGCCCGGCGCGGCATCGATCATCGTCGCGGTCGAGGCGTAGTCCGACGCGCGCGACGCCTCCCACGTGACGCCGTCGTGCGAGCGAAAGTAGTACAGGCCGCCCAGCATGTACGTGATGTGGAGCGAACCATCCGGCGCTGTGCCGAAGCCGGCGCCGCCGAAGCCATAGCCCTCGTTCGAAGCGACGAGCTGATCCGCGGACCACGTCAGCGAGCCATGCGGTAGGTGCATCATCTCCAGATCGTCGGCGGTGTCGCCGGGATGAATCGTCGACGGGCGAGTGACCTGGTGCAGCACGTAGACGGTGCCGTCGGCGCCGACGTTCCACGGTAACGACCCCGTCGTGACGGTGAACGTGCCGCGCACCAGGGCCGTGCCGGTGGTCGAGTACTCGGTGAGGCCGTTCGAGCCATAGGCGTAGAGCCGGCCCGCGGCATCGGCGTGCACGACCTGCGAGCCCGACAGCTCGATCGCCGGCGAGAAGGCAGCGCCATCCCACCGGGTCGCGTAGTCGTGGTTCGCGTTGAAGAACCAGATCACGGGCTCGCCGTCGAGCCCGATCTCGGCCTTGACGAGCTGCATCGCGGTGGCGCCCGCCGGCAGCGGGATGCCCGACGTGGTCGCGATCCCGGTCGCGTGATCGACGACGGCCCAGGACGTGCCCGGCTGATCGAACACGTACGTCTTGCCGGCGTAGCGCATGATGCCCGGTCCCGCGACGCTGATCGCCGGGAGCCACGCATTCGCGTCGCAGGTCTGGATCACATCGCCGGATCCCGATCCGGATCCGGATCCGGATCCGGATCCGGAGCCCGAGCCCGAGCCCGAGCCGCCTCCGTCGAGCAGGCCACCGCCACCATCGGTGATGCCGCTTCCCCCGCCGCCGTCATTGTCCCCCCCATCCCCCTCGAGCCCACCGCCATTGATGACTTCCGCGCGCCGCGACAAGGACTAGACCAACGAGGATGCGCATGAGGGCGCAGGTAGGAGCCGCGAGCCCGGCTCCGGTCGCAGGAAATCGACCTACGACGGGGATCGTGGTCGGATTTCACCGCCGACCGAATCGGTGCGGATCGTCGCCAGGGCCTGGCACCCCCCGTCTTTGTCGTCGTGGTCCGGCTCGGGCGAAGGCGATACTCAGAGCCGCCGCGAGGAGTCCGACGCTCGCCGAGAGCGGTGGGAGGTCACGAGCAGCAGGACCAGGTTACCGAGCGCTCCGACCTCCCAGAACAGGCGCGTCGTGTCGCGGACCGACAGCGCCACGAACATCTGGCTGAACACCAGCACGCTGAAAGCTAGCCCTCCGGCCACGGCGACATCGGGGTCTCGAGCGCCCAGACATTCGCGGACAGGGTCACGGCGGTCTCGATGACGCCGGCGAACGCGTCGCCCCGGAGCGGCCGAGCACGGTTTCCGCTCCTCGATGGCCCCGTGGCCTTGTCCCGGGTGGCGTGTGATCGCGGCGTCGCGCGAGGTCCCGTTGTCAACGACGCATGTGGATCCTGTTAGGTTGCGCTTGTGAGTGAACGCCCCGTGCCGATCTTCTTCCTGGCCTTGCTGGTCGGGGCCGCGGCCCTCGTGGGGGCCGTGATCGCTCCGATGATCCGCGAGCTGTTACTGGCCGTCGTGCTCGCGAGTGTGTTGCGACCGGTCCAAGACTGGCTCACGAAGCTGCTCCGCGCGCGCCGTGGACTCGCGGCCGGGATCATCACGCTCCTGGTCGTCGTGATCGTGCTCGGCCCGTTCGCGATGCTCGTCGCCGTCGTCATTCGTGATGGCAGCGATGGCGTTCGCTTCGTGCTCGACACCGTGCACGGACACGGCGTGGCGGACCTGGTCGGGTGGCTCCCCGCGAGTGCGCGTGACACCGTCCAGGGCGCCATCGACCACTTGCCACGCAACCTCAACGAGGTCGTCGGTCAGGTGGGGGAGCAGACCCAGACCGCCAGCGCGGCGTTGAACGCGAGCGTCGCCGCCACCGGTTCGTTCGTGTTTCACGGGGTGCTCATGCTCGTCGCGCTGTTCTTCACGCTGACGCATGGCGACGAGCTGGTGAGCTGGCTCGACGGCGTCTCTCCGCTCGCCCCCGGGCAGACCCGGGAGTTGTTGGCAACGTCGAGGAAGGTCTCGTTCTCGATCGTCGTCTCGGCGATCGTCACCTCGACCGTCCAGGCGGTCGCCGCGTTGATCGGGTTCTACATCGCGCAGGTACCCAGCCCGATCTTCTTCGCTTCGGTCACGTTCATCGCCGCGTTCATTCCGGCGGTCGGCGCCGCCGTCGTCAGCCTCGCGGCGGCGTTGATCCTTTACGTGACCGGCCATCCGTACATGGCGATGTTTCTCGCCGTCTGGGGGGTGGTCGTCGTCGGGCTCGTCGACAACATCATCAAGCCGCTCCTGATCCGGCGGGGGATGGAGGTCCACGGTGCGGTGGTGTTCTTCTCCCTCCTGGGCGGGCTGGCGACGTTCGGCGCGATCGGGCTCCTGGTGGGCCCGCTCGTCGTATCGATGTTTCTGTCCCTGCTCTCGATGTATCACCGTGACTTCTCTCCGCAGAAACGGGAGATCCCCACGGTCCCGGGCATCCCCGGCTCGCCAGCGACGCCAACGCCGGAGCCGACCGTCGCGGAGCCACCCGATTCGAGCCCGTCGCAACCTTGAGGGTCGCGCCGCGGACGAGGGCGTCGTTCAGCGCTCGCAGGTCCGGAAGCCCGCGAGCACGTCGCGCCGATGCGGCGGATAGAAGTTCCGCCAGGTGTTGCGGAGCAGGCGCGCCCGCGTCGCCCAGCAGCCGCCGCGCAGCACCTTGTGCGGCGACGCGAACCACGGCGCCGAGTACTCGGCATACGGATCGATGACGAAGCCCGGGTAGGGCGCGAAGTCGGTCG
>JBDTEH010000211.1:0-5635 GCA_039922635.1 Kofleriaceae bacterium
TGCGTCGTGGTGCGCGGGGGCGCCGGGGCGGGTTGTTGCGTGGTGGTGCGCGGGGGTGCCGGTGGTGCCGGGGCGGGTTGCTGCGTCGTGGTGCGCGGCGGAGGCGGGACCGCGCCCTGGGGTTTGGTCGACCGTTGCACGACGCCGCTGGGCTCCGGCGGGGTCTGGATCCCCGTGCGCGTCATTCGCGCGAGCGGCTGGGCCGGCAGCGGCGTGGGCGTGCGCTCCTCGAACCGGTCGTGGTACTGGCCGCGGGCCGCGGGGCGATCGTGATCGGGCGCCTCGGTCTGGTCGGTGCGGCGCACCGTCTCGTAGCCCGCGGTCTGGCGCGGACCACGCGGGGCGGCGGCTTGCGGCGTCGGTGGTAACAGGCTGAGGATGCTGTCTTCCTCGGGCGCGATCTGGGGGATCGGGTAGCCGCTGTCGGGCGCGGTCGCCGTCGCGTCGGTAAATTCCTCGACGGTCTCGCGCGTCGCGGTGGTCTCGCCATCGAGGAACTCGGTGGGTACCTTCTGCGCGCCGGTCACCTTGGACGGCGACTTGCGCTTGAGGATCCGCTCGAGCGAGGTCGCCTGCAGGCCGGCACCGATCGCGACCGCGTCCTCGGGCGAGACGTCGGTGCGCGGTGCGCGGGCGAAGAACTTCGCGACCTGGTCGCGCACGTACGGGATCTTCGTGGTGCCGCCGACCAGGATCACGTCGTCGATCCGATCGATCCCGAGGCTCGCGTACGCGAGCGCCTCCTGGCACACCGGGAACGTCCGATCGATCAGGTCCGCGACGTGCGAGACGAACTCGTCGCTCTTGATCTCGATCTGCAGATCGAGCGGCTTGCCGCGCGGGCCATACGCGATCTCGTCGATCCGGACCACCGCTCGCGAGCGGCGCGACAGCTCGATCTTGGTCTGCTCCGCCACCGCGCGGAGCCGCATCATCGAGATCTCGTTGGTGCGCAGATCGATGCGATTCTCGGCGAGGAACTTCTCGACCATCCGATCGACGAGGCGCTCGTCGAGATCGTCGCCGCCGAGGAAGGTGTCGCCGGCGGTGCCGAGCACCTCGTAGACCTGGTCGTGCAGCTTGAGGATCGTGATGTCGAACGTGCCGCCGCCGAAATCGAACACGGCGATCACTTCGTTGAGGTTGCGCGTGCTGCCGTACGCGAGCGCGGCGGCGGTCGGCTCGTTGAGCACGCGCACGATCGTGAGGCCGGCGATCGCGCCGGCGGTCGCGGTCGCGCTGCGCTGGGCTTCGTTGAAGCTCGCCGGCACCGTGACGACCGCGCGGGCCACCGGCATGCCGAGCTCGTGGGCCGCGACGTTGCGCGCGTGGTCGAGCACGATCGCCGAGACCTCGGGGACCGCGAACTCGCCGCCACGCGTGACCACCAGCGGCTGCTGGTTCGGCCCTTCCTTGATCTGGAACGGCATCCGCGACTTCGCGATCTGGACCTCGGGCGCGTTGTAGGTGCGCCCGATCAACCGCTTGACCGAGTAGATCGTGTTCTTCGGGTCGATGACCTTGCGCTGCTTCGCCGCGGCGCCCACGACGATGCCGCCGTTCGGGTGGAACGACACCACCGACGGGTGGATCTTGAATCCACCTTCATCGGCAAGGACCCGTACCGTGCCGGCGTCATCCGCGTGCGCGACGACGGTGTTGGAGGTCCCGAGATCGATGCCTACGATCGGATCAGCCACAGCGACGGCCCAGATTATCGCTCATCGGGCAGTCCCGCCAGAACCTGGTCGTACCAACGTTCGAGGCTCCTCCGGAACGGCCACATCCAACCGTACGACGGTCCGGTAAACTGGTCGATCACGTAGTTGCGGTAACTCGCCCCCCTTGGCTTCGCCGGGCCCCAGACCTCGGCTGCCGCGCGGATCGACTCGGCGTAGGCCTCCTGCTCGAACCGCGCGCGGAAATAGGCCAGCCCGAGGGGCAGCGGGACCAGGACGTAGAGCACGGCCATCACCGGCAGCGTGTACTTGCGGAATTGCCGGAGGTGGACGGCCTCGTGCCGGAGGGTCACGTAGCGGCGATCGGGATCCCAGGTGTCCCAATCGGAGGTCACGTAGACCGTGTGACCGATCGTCGTCTGATAGCCGTCGAGATAGCTGCGCATCTGACCGAGCGTGACGACGACCAGCACGCGATCGATGATCCGGTGCAGCCGGGAGCGATCCTTGCGCACGATCCGGAACCGGGGCAGCTCCGCGCGTAGCTCGGCGACGAGACGCTCGTAGCGATCCATCGCCGGATCGTATAGCGTGACCGTCCTCCATCGTGAAAGGCGTCGATCTCGGGAAGCTCAACCCGCCGCAGCGCGAGGCGGCGGGGCACCTCGCGGGGCCGCTCCTGATCCTCGCGGGCGCGGGATCGGGCAAGACCCGCGTGATCACGTTCCGGATCGCGCACCTGCTCGCGCAGGGGGTGCCGGCGGAGGCGATCTGCGCGGTCACGTTCACGAACAAGGCCGCCGCGGAGATGCGCGAGCGGGTCGCGGCCCTGATCGACAATCGCTCGCATAGCAAGCACCTCACGATCGGTACGTTCCACGCGCTCGGGTTGCAAGTCTTGCGCAGCGAGCGCAAGGCGCTCGGCGTGCCGCGCGGGTTCACGGTCTACGACGGCTCCGATCAGCTCGGCCTCGTGCGCGAGGCGATGCGCTCGGTCCACGACGGCGATCGCCGGCTCGACGCGAAGGCGATCCTGGCGCGGATCTCGCTCGCGAAGAACGCGTTCATCGCGCCCGACGAGTACGCGGGCAACCCGGCCGACGACTACGACGCGATGACCGTGCACGTCTATCCGAAGTACCAGGAGCAGCTGCGCGCCTGCGCCGCGTTCGACTTCGACGATCTGATCGTCGAGCCGGTGCGGCTGTGGCAGCGCGACGCCGACGCGCGCGAGCGCTGGGGCTCGCGGTTCCAGTACGTGATGGTCGACGAGTTCCAGGACACCAACCGCGCCCAGCTCCGGATGGTCCAGGCGCTGGTCGAGCGCCACCAGAACCTGGTCGTCGTCGGCGATGACGACCAATCGATCTACTCGTGGCGCGGCGCGGACCCGACCAACATCCTCGACTTCGCCAAGATCTTCCCGGCCGCGAAGATCGTGAAGCTCGAGCAAAACTATCGCTCGACCAAGTCGATCCTCGCGGCCGCGAACGAGGTGATCGGCAACAACAAGAATCGCCACGGCAAGACCTTGTGGTCGCAACTCGGCGACGGCGAGTTGATCACGCACGCGGTCGCGGTGACCGCCGAGGCCGAGGCGCAATGGGTGGCGCGCGAGATCGTCGCCCTCGTGAAGGCCGGCCGGCGCTGGAGTGACATGGCGATCCTGTATCGCTCGAACATCCAGGCCAAGCTGCTCGAGGAAGAGCTGCGCACCCACGAGGTCCCGTACGTGATGTACGGCGGCCAGCAGTTCTACGAGCGCAAAGAGGTCAAGGACGTGATCGCGTACCTGCGGGTCGCGGTGAGCCCTCGCGACGAGCTCGCGCTGCGCCGCGTGATCAACTATCCGACCCGCGGCGTCGGCGCCGGATCGATCGAGAAGCTGGTCACCGCGGCGCACTCGTCGGGCGCGACGCTGTGGGACGCCCTCGCGACGACCGAGGTCACCGGGCCGGCGCGCACGGGGATCGAGACGTTCAAGACCGCGGTGGAGCGGCTGCGCCATGGCATCGAGAACGGTCACGACCTGGTCGAGGCGACGAAGGGGCTGATCGAGGACATCGGGCTCTACGACGACCTCCGCGCCGCGTCGCCGAGCATAACGGCCGCGCAGCGCCGGATCGATAACGTGGCGGGGCTGCTGGGCTCGCTGCAGCGCTTCCTCGACAAGGGTAAGGGCATCGACAAGCTCAGCGAGTACCTGCGCCACCTGTCGCTCGATACCTCGGACGACCACAAGCACGACGATAGCGATCGCGTGGTGCTGACCACGTTGCACGGCGCGAAGGGCCTCGAGTTTCCGGTGTGCTTCATGATCGGGCTCGAGGAGGAGCTGCTGCCTCACGCGCGCACGCTCAACCCGCAGGCGACCGACGTGATGGACGTCGATCATGCGACCGACGTCAGCGAGGAGCGCCGGCTGTGCTACGTCGGCATCACCCGCGCGCAGCGCAAGCTCTACCTGACGCGCGCGACCACGCGGGTCAGCCGCGGCCGGATCGTCCCGAGGACGCCTTCGCGGTTCTTGCTGGAGATTCCGGACGAGCTGCTCGAGATCCGCGACCTCGGCGAGGAGGCGCGGCAGAAGGTCCCGCAGGACGAGGTCCGGGACTTCTTCGCGAACTTCTCGTTTGACGAGTAGGGCGACAAGAGACCACGAGTCGCGGGAGTGTCAGTGCGCGCGAGCCCGTTGGCGCCGCCGCGCTGCCGCGCCGCCGCGATCGATGGTATGGCGATCGGCATGAACCGGAAGCCCTTGGCGTGTGCCGTGCTCGTCGCTGCGTGCGGCGGCCATCCGCAGAACTCCACCACCGTTGGCGAGCTCGGCCAGGCCGAGCATGCGTCGAAGCCGGGCGAGGTCCACGGCGCGGGGATCGGCAACGCGACGAGCGACCCGCACGCGGCGTTTCGCACGTCGTACGTCGACCCGGGCGGGATGTGGATGCCATCGCAGATGGTGCTCCCGCAGCACGTCTCGAACTTCGAGAAGATGGGCGTCGCGCTCGATGCCAAGACGCTTTCCGATCCGCTCGCGTCCCCGCTCGCGGCGGTGGTGTCGCTCGGTGGCTGTACCGCGTCGTTCGTGTCACCCGAGGGCCTGATCGTCACGAACCACCACTGCGTGCAGAGCGCATTGCAGCTCAACTCGACGGCCACCACCAACCTGGTCGAGCATGGCTTCCTCGCGAAGACCAAGGCCGAGGAGCTCCAGGCCGGTCCGGCGCAGCGCGTGATGGTCGTGCAGAGCTACAAGGACGTCACGCGCGACATGCGGGACGGGCTCGAGGCGATCAAGGATCCGGTCGCCCGCAAGGACGAGCACGACAAGCGCGAGAAGGAGCTGATCTCCGAGTGCGAGCAGGGCCACCCGGGCGTCCGCTGCCAGGTCAGCAGCTTCTTCCACGGCGGTCAGTATCAGCTGATCCAGTCGCTCGAGCTCAAGGACGTCCGCCTGGTCTACGTGCCGGCACGCTCGGTCGGCGATTACGGCGGCGAGATCGACAACTGGAACTGGCCGCGTCACACCGGCGACTGGTCGTTCTTTCGCGCGTATGTCGGCAAGGACGGCAATCCCGCCGAGTACTCCCTCGACAACGTGCCCTATCACCCGAAGCACTGGCTGAAGGTCACGACCGCGGGCCTCAAGGCCGGCGACTTCGTGATGGTCACCGGCTTTCCCGGGCGGACCAATCGCGCGACGACGGCCGCCGAGGTCCATCACGACCTCGAATGGTACTACCCGTACCTGATCAGCTTTCTCGAGCAGCGCTACAAGCTCGCCGAGGCCCACCTCGGCGACGGCGGCGAGACCGGGATCAAGGCCACGACGATGAAGCAGAGCTACCAGAACGCGCTCGAGAAGTACCGCGGCATCCTCGAAGGGCTGCAGAAGAACCCCGAGCTCGTCAAGCAGAAGGACGAGACCGACAAGCGCACCCGTGCGTGGGCGGACG
>JBDTEH010000212.1:0-30740 GCA_039922635.1 Kofleriaceae bacterium
CGCCGTTCGCCCGGGCGATCGTCAAGGCGTCGCGCGGCGGCGTCGGCCGGATCCACGTGATCGACGGGCGCACGCCGCACAGCGTGATCGCGGAGCTGTTCACCGATCGCGGCGTCGGCACGCTGGTGACCCCGTGAGCCAGGACACCCGTGATCGCCGTCAGGTCATCACGGAGCTGCTCGCCGCTCGTCCGGTCGCGACGCAAGAACAGCTGCGCGCGTTGCTCGCGGGGCGCGGCCACGGCGTCACGCAGGCGACGTTGTCGCGTGACCTCGCTCATCTCGGGGCGTATCGCACCGCCCACGGCTACGAGCTGCCGGAGGTGCCGGCCCTGCCGGCGCTGCCGGATCTGATCCGCTCGATCGACGACAACGGCACGCTCGTCGTGATCCACACCGCGCCGGGTGCGGCGCAGGTCGTCGCGAGCGCGCTCGATCGCGCCAAGCCCGCCGAGATCCTCGGCACGATCGCCGGTGACGACGCGATCTTCGTCGCTCCGGCGCGCGGGGTCGCCGCCGCGAGGCTCGCGAAGCGCGTCCGCGAGCTCGTGCGGCGCTAGGATCGGCGCCTCACGCCCGACGGAGCGCTCAGGCCAGGCGTGGTTTGCCCAGGCCCAACCGCTGGTGATCCGCGAGCGTGCAACGATTCTGGATCACCTCGATGCCGGCAGCTTGCAAGCGCTGCGCGGCATCCTCGTTCCTGATGCCGAGTTGCATCCACACCACCTTGGGGTGGGGCTGCATCGCGAGGATGTCATCGACGTGCGCGCTGACCTGTTCGCCGCGCCGGAAGATATCGACCAGGTCGACCGGCTCTTTGATGTCGCGCAGCTGCGCGCGGATCTTCTCGCCAAACTGCTCTTCTCCGAAGAACCTCGGGTTGACCCCGATCACCCGGTACCCCTCTTCGTGAAGGTACTCGGGCACGTAGTACGCGGCCTTCTCCGGCTCGTTGTGCATCCCGAGCACCGCGATCGTCGGGGAGCTCTCGAGGATCTCGCGGAGGCGCGCGTCCGTGACGGGCGGCATCCCGATGACTCTACCGCGTCCGCAGGAATAGCCAAGAGTCCTGGCTTCGTTGCATGATGCAACCGCATGCGTAGCGCTCTTCTGTTCACGGCTCTGTGGTTCGCGGCGTGTCACGGTAGCGATCCTTCGACCGGCGCGGGCTCGGGTGCCTCTGTGCCGACCACGCCCAGTGCGAACCCAGCGCCCGCCGCCGTGCCCTCCGGCTCGGCGGCACCGAGCGGATCTGCTACAGCGCAGGCCGCGCCCGTTCCGGCGCCGGCGGCACTGGCTGCGACACCCGCGATCGAGGGCCACGACTTCACCGCCGAGGCCAAGGCGCTGCTCACCGTCGGAGCGTGCGGCGATGGCGCGACGCCCGAGGGTATTACCGCCGCGGAGGTCGCGACCCACTGCGAGGCGGTCAAGAAGGCGCAGTCCGATTACACCGAGTCCTGGGTCACCCCGGCGCGCGCGTTCTTCGAAGCTCACGTCCCCAAGGATGTGCCGAAGAAGGTGGTCTATCCGTTTGCAGGCGGCGATCTGTCGACCGCGCTGACGGTGTTCCCCGATGCCGACGAGATCACGAACATCTCGCTCGAACCGGCCGGCGATCCGCGCGACATCGATACGCTGCGCGGGAAGGATCTCGAGCAGGCGCTCGCGAAGGTCGCGTACGAGCTCAAGTTCCTCTACCGGGTGAACTTCAGCAACACGCTCAACATGATCGATGCGATGCGCGGCGGCCAGCTCCCGACCGAGCTGATCTTCGCGCTGTCCGCGCTCAAGGTGCACGGCTACGAGCTCGTCGGCCTGCATTACTTCAGGCTCAACGCGGACGGCACGCTGCACTACCTCGACGACAAAGATCTCGCGAAGACCCCCGCGATCGGCAAGGCGAAGGCCGAGCTCCGCAACTGGCAGTTCGCGAACGCCGAGCTGTTGTTCCGGCGTCCCGGGGGACGCGTCCAGATCTATCGCCACATCCGCCAGAACCTCGGCAACGAGGACAGCAAGGGCATCGGCCCCGGCCTCAAGGAGGACCCGCGGGTGATCAAGTACCTCGAGGCGAAGGGCCCGGTCGCGGCGATGACGAAGGCGGCGAGCTACTTGTTGTCGTGGGACTCGTTCTCGATCATGCGCAACTACCTGACCTCGCACGTCGTGTGGATGGTCTCGGATGCGACCGGCATCGCGCCGAAGTGGGGCAAGCCCGCGGGGTATGAATACGAGACCTATGGTGACTTCGTCGGGCCGCACATCCCGGCGGGCAATGGCATCGCGAAGGACTGGCGCACCGAGTTCGATAGCGAGCCCAAGCGCGCGCTCGGGTTTCGGTTCGGCTACTACGACAAGAAGAACATGAACCACCTCGTCATCATGAAGAAGAAGGTCTGAACCGCGCCGCGCGCGGCGGTCCGCGCAAACCGCGCTATCGACCCGGGCTATAGTGCCGCGGTGTCGACCCGCGAGGACTGGATGCGCCGCCTCGGCCCGCTGTACGGCGGCGCGGTCGCGCTCGTCCACTCGACGCCATGGCGATGGCCGGCCGAGGTCGCCGGTGACGAGCCTCGTTCCCCACTCTGGGTGGTCGCGCTCGGCGTCCCGGTCGGAGTCGTCGCGTACCTCGTGGCCGCGCTCGCGAAGGCGTGCGGATTTCCGGTAGCGATCGCAGCGTTGCTCGGGCTCGCGACCTTGACCGTGGCCTCCGCGGCGCTGATCGAGCGCGGGCTGGTCGAGCGGATCGATCGCAGTGCCGATACCCGTTCACCGACGGTGGCGGCGATCCTCGTGCTCGTGTTCGTCACGCTCGTGCGCGCGGCCGCCGTGCTGTCGGTGGCGCCGCCCGCGTGGCTCGCCGTGTTCGTCGCGACCGCGGTGATCGGCCGCTGGGCCGCGGTGTTCCTGCAGGCGCTCGGTGATCCGATCCTCGACGATCACGCACCGCGCTCGCTGGTCGCGACGCCCGCGGCCCTGTGGCTGTCCGCGGCGCTCGGTGGCGGCGCGCTCGTGCTGATCGTGGCCTTGCTCGGCAAGGCCGGCATCGTCGTGTTCGCCGTCACCGCGGCGATCGCGTTCGGGCTCGGGCTCGATGCGCAGCGGCGCGACCGCGGCTTGTCGTCGCCGATCGTGGCGTGCGCCGCGGCGGCGGGCGAGCTCCTCACCCTCTTGATCGCGACCCTACACACCTGAGCCCGAGCCAGGCCTCAGCATCACGACCGTCGCACCCCAGCTGCCGCTGCGTTCGTCGCCGAGCGCGTAGCTCGCGACCGCGGGGTGGCGGTCGAGCACCGCGTGCGTGATCGTGCGCAGCATGCCCTTGCCCTTGCCGTGGACGATCCGCACGCTCGCGAACCCGGCCTCGTGTGCGGCTCGCACGTACTCCTCGACGACATCCGCGCACTCGCGTGGCTGGAACGTGTGGAGATCGAGCTCGCCGGCGAGCTCCGGCGTGGTGACGTCGTCGGTCATCCCATCACCTCCTCTCAACCGGGCCAGGGCCCGGCCTGGGGCACGAACGGCACGATCCGCCGGCGCAAGGCCGCCGGTACGCGGACGTCGAGGATGTGTGCGACCTCGTCGGGGCGATACAGCTGCGAAACGTGCATCATCACGATCGTCTCGTTGCGGAACTGCTCGGCGCGCTCGATCACCTCGTCGAGGTGGATGTGGCATCCAGACCGCGCGCCCTCGAGCGACTTGCGATCATCGAGGAACGTGCACTCCATCACGAGCACGCGCGCATCGAACAGCTCCGGGCCGTGATCGAACGCGGAGATCAGCGTATCGGTGACGTACGCGAGCTCGGCGCGCTCCTCGTGCATCAGCATCGCCTCGCCCGCGCGGCGGCGGGCCGCGATCTCGGGACCCGGCAGGTCGTGAAACTCGGGGCGCAGCTTCGAGATCCTGCGCGAGATCACGTACGCGAGCGAAGGCACGGGGTGGAACGTCTGCACCGCGCGCACGCGGAGATCGCCGCGCAGCTCGCACTGTTCGCCCGCGCGCATGCCGATCGCCTCGATCTCGAGCGGCCAGCGCTGGAGCTTGGTCAACGCAGCCAGCGCCGCCGTGAGGTCGTCGACGATCTCGGCCGGCATGATCACGCGCGGCGGGCGCGCCTTGCCTTGCAGCGCGCGGATACCGAGGATCGCGGGCAACGCGCCGATGTGATCGACGTGGCCGTGCGAGAGCATGATCGTGTCGAGCGCGGCGAGCGAGCGTGCGGGGATGCCGGCGTCGAACAGCACACCGAGCTCCGGGCACGCGAGCGAGGTGTAGACGCCGCCGAGCGAGACCCCTCGCAGCGTGTACGGTCCGGCGGTCACCGTCGTCAGCACCACGGCAGGATAGCGCATGCGGGTGGCTCGCCTGGCGCTCGGAACCGTTCCGCGCCGGGGACGTAGTGTTAGGATGCTGGCCCATGTTCTGGTACGCGCTCCTAGCGGTCCTGGCGGTGCTGTTCGTCCTGTCGGTGGCACTGCCGGTCCCGCGCAGGATCTGGGCGTTCAGCCTGATCACGGCGAAGTATTTCTGGCTGTGGATCGCGGACAAGGTGCTGCTCCGCCGGCTGTGGCTCGCGGTCACCGGTCGCAGCGCGAAGTACCAGCCGCTCACGCGCCCCGTGATGCTCCGCATGTTCTGCGAGGACCTCGGCCCGACGTTCATCAAGTTCGGGCAGATCGTCGCGTCGTCGTCCGGCATGTTCCCCGATGCGTACGTCAAGGAGTTCCAGAAGGTCCTCGATCGCGTCAAGCCGTTCCCGTTCGAGGACGTGCAGCGCACGCTCGCCGAGGAGTTCGGCGCCGAGAAGGCCGCGCACCTGATCGACATCGAGCCGAGGCAACTCGCGTCGGCGTCGATCGCCCAGGTCCACACCGCCAAGCTGCGCGATGGTACGCCGGTCGTGATCAAGGTCCAGCGCCCCGGCATCATCCCGCGCTGCATGGCCGACATGAAGATCATGCGGTTCATGGCGAAGCAGCTCGCGAAGTTCAAGCGCGACGCGGAGCTCGCGAACCCCGTCGGTGTGATCGACGACTTCACGAACACGCTCACCGAGGAGCTCGACTTCCGCAAGGAGGCGGCGAACCTCGACAAGTTCAACGACATCATGCGCGAGCTCGGCCACAAGAACATCCGCGCCCCGGTGCCGCAGCACGAGTACACGACCCGCAAGGTGCTCGTGATGGAGCGGTTCATCGGCCTGCGCGTCGACAACTTCGAAGAGATCAAGGCCAAGGGGATCGACGGCGAGAGCAAGCTCGTCGATGGGCTGCGTGCGTGGTTCCAGTGCGTCGTGTTCTACGGGTTCTTTCACGGGGACGTTCACGCGGGGAACCTCATGCTGCTCGACGACGACACGATCGGCTTCCTCGATTTCGGGATCGTCGGTAGGTTCGACGACAAGGCCCGTTACCTGGTGACCGACTACATGATCGCGTTCGCGAGCGGTAACTACAAACGCCTCGCCGAGATCATCGTCGAGATGTCGGGCGCGCCCGACAAGCTCGACATGGAAGGCTTCATCGCTGATCTCAAGGAGACCTACGGCCCGCTGCTCACGCTGTCGTTCGGCCAGGTCAACTACGCCGACTTCCTGCCCGGCATCCAGCGCACCGCGACCCGTCATCGCATGCGGATGCCGAACGAGTTCATCCTGATCACGAAGCAGTTGCTGTACTTCGATCGGTATGCCAAGGCGCTCGCGCCGAAGCTCAACGTGTTCACCGATCCGCGGCTCGTGCTTGGCATGATGGCGGACATCCAGAAGGCGCGCGCGCAGGTCGAGGCGAAGGCGAAGGCGAAGGCGAAGGCGTAGCACCCCGCGCGGCGCCGCGCGACTGTCGAACAACGGCCGGCGCCCGCGCGGACACACATCGGATACGTGGAGGCGCGCGGCGGCGTGCCTAGCCACAGTCGCGTGCCGGACCCCATCCGCTCCTTTGCGCCCGCGGCGATCCTCGCGTTGGCGTCACCACCTTCGCGCGACTCGCGATTTTCGCGACCCGCGCGGCGCTCGCGACCACATCGCGGTTCTCGCGACCCCCATCGCGACCGTCACGACCATCACGACCATCACGACCATCACGACCGTCACGACCATCACGACCGTCACGACCGTCACGACCGTCATGACCGTCACGACCGTCATGACCGTCATGACCGTGCGACCGTCCCGACTCGTGTGATTCTCGCGATTCTCGCGATTCTCGCGACCGTGCCAGCAGGCGCGCGCGCTAGCGGCCAGCACGTGTTGCGATTCTTGCGATACTCGGCGGGATGCTCGATCCACGGCTCGCGCCGCTGATTGCCGAATATATCCGCGGCGGCGAGGGAGCGTACGAAGTCCTGAGCGATGCGTTGCTCGAGCGTTCGATCGAGCCGCTGGCGGCGGGGGACGAACCCGCGGACCGGCTCGATCGGGTGTTCGTGCGGTTGCCGGTGGTCGATCAGGTCCGGATCGGGTCCGCGAGCCTCCGCAGGCTGGTGAGCGAGATCGTCGACCACCGCGTGCGTGCGCTGGTGAGCGCGGCGCTCGACGTCGTGGACGCAACGCCCGCCGGAACCGCGGTCGATGCGCTTCGCAATCGGCTGTTCCGGGCCTGGCAGCGCCAGCAAACCGGCCCGGGGGCCCGCGTCGTGTGGGCGGCATGGATGTTATTGCGCGGGCTGCCCGCGGTCTCGTCGAGCACCAGCCGAGCGATCCGACCCGGAGAGATCGACATGCAGATCGCGCTCGTCGCGGCCGCCTTTGCGAGATGACGTGGCGTAGCGTGACTCCATGGCAGCCTCGAAAACGCACAAGAAGAAGCCTGTGAAGCCGTCCAAAACGGCGAAGGCGGCGAAGACGGCGAACCCGAAGACCACGAAGACGGCGAACCCGAAGACCACGAAGCAGGCGAACAAGCCGGCACCGAAGCAGGCGAAGACGTCAACGCCGAGACGCTCGGCGGCCGGGACGCCGCGATCGCCGAAGATCCCGAAGGACATCCTGCCGACGGCGGCCGAGGAGGCGCGGTTCTGGTCGCTGATCGACGACGCGTGGGCGACGCAAAGTGCAGAGGTCAACGCGGCGCGCAAAGCCCTCGCGACACGCGATCCGGACACCGAGATCGACAACGCCGCCGTCGACGAAGCGCTCGACGCCGTGTTGGTCGGCCTGCACGCCGCGTTCGCGAATGAGGACTTCCCGGAGCAGGAGCTCGTGGCGATGGACCGCGTGCTCGAGCGCAAGCTCTATGACGTCGATCGCGCGGACGTCCAGGCCGTGACCGATGGCTCCGACGATGGCTTTCTCTACGCCCGCGGTTACATCGTCGCGCTCGGCAAGGGGTTCTACGACGCCGTCGTCGCGAAGCCGGAGATCGCGATCTGCGACGCCGAGTGCGAGCAGATGTGCTACCTCCCGGCGCGGGTCCACGACGAGCGCTTCGGTGTTTACCCGGACACCGGCTCGACGATCTCGCGCGAGTCGTGCAGCAACACGGCGGGCTGGCCCGACCTCGCGGGCAATGCCGGCGACGCCGGCGACGACTGAAGATCGCCCGAACGCGATGGCGGCAATCGTCGCGACTCGGAGCGGGTCGCGCGGTTAACCGAAGCGATCGTCGATCGGGAGGTCGCGCGGCCGCTTCTCGGCGTGCCGGCCATCGAGGTACTTGAGGAAGATCTGCAGGTAGCCGACCAGCTCGGCGTCGAGCGCGCGAAACATGATGCCGACCTGGTGCCCGTGGTCGATCTCGGTCGACCACACGCAGCGCGCGGGCACGCGCAGCGGCTCGGAGTGGACGTCGTTCTCGAACACCAGCACGAGGCTGACCTCGATGTCGCTACCTACGGGCAGCGCCTGGTCGACCGTGGCGGAGAGCCCGCCGCGCGAGACGTTCTGCGTGCGGCCCTCGATCCCCGCGGCGCCGACATGGAACGTCACCGCGGCTTCGTGGGCGTAGCGGGGATGTTCACGGCTGGTCGTGGGGGCGGGCACTGCTCTGGTGAAAGTGTGGCTGGCCCACCGGCAGGGTGGCAAGTTTCTATGGGCTCCCGGTCGGGGCGGGGCGGGGTTGTCCGCCGTTCGGACGCAGTGCGGCGCCGGGCCGGCTTGCTCAGGGTTTCCCTCGCTTGGCCAGCGCCTCCGAGAACCAGCCGTCGGTGAGGATGTCGAGGTCGGCCGCCAGGAGGTCGGCGCGGTCGCCGCCGCGGGGCACGCGCAACCATGCGAGATAGCTGTGCACGGCGAGCGTCTCGACCCGGCGCCTCTCGCGCCGGCGGCTGACGTCGACCGCCGCGATCCGGATCTCGTTCGGATCGAACAACAGGCGCTCGAGGCGCCAGGTCGCTCGGACGTCGAACATGGTCGTGTAGCCGAGCGTCGGATCGTCGACCTCCTTCCAGGTCAGATTGCGGCCGACGCGCCCCGACAACATCGGCACCAGCCCCGCGAGCCGCGCGCGCGTGGTCCAGCCATGGGTCGGATCGTGGTCGAGCCCGGCCGCGCGTACCGCCGCGGCGGCGACCTCCGAGAGCGCGAACGGCGCCACGCGCGGGCAATTGCACGGCGAGTCGGCCGGCGCACCGCGCGCGCGCATCACCACGCGTGGGATCACGGCGCCGTCGGCTGCGTCGCGTGCCTCGCCGTCATCGCCGGCTCCGCGCTCGCCGTCGTCGTCGCAGCCGAGCTCGGAGTCGCAATCGCTCGCGATCTCCCCGGCCGGCGGTGCCGGCGGTGCCGGCGCCGGCGCCGCCGCGGCGCGGGTCGCGAGCACGGCGAGCAACGCGAGCACCGCGACCGCCACCAAGCGCCTCGCCGCGCGTGCCTGCCGGTGCCGCTCCGCGATCCGCTCGAACGCCGTGGTGCGATCGAGCTCGTCGAGGCGATGGAGCAGCCGTTTCGGCGGCGTGGCCCCACGCGAGCGCGCCCCGACCGAGGCGACGAGCGCTGCGCATGCCCGAACGGGAAGCACGATGGCCGCGATCGCCGCGATCATCGTGTCGACGAGGCCGGGTGGCCGGTTGCGTGCTCGCGCAGCGGATCGTACGGTCCGAACGTGCCGGCGACGCTCACCGCTAACGCGCTCCAGGTGCTGCGCGCACGCTACCTCGTCCGCGACCACGGCGTCGTCGTGGAGACGCCGGAGCAGCTGTTCCGCCGGGTCGCCGGCCACGTCGCCGCCGTCGAGGCTCGCTACGGAGCGTCCGCCGAGGCCGTCGCCGAGACCGCTGCGAGGTTCGAGCGGATGATGGCCTCGCTCGAGTTCCTGCCCAACTCGCCGACCCTCATGAACGCGGGCCGACCACTCGGCCAGCTCGCGGCATGTTTCGTCGTGCCGGTCGAGGACTCCACCTCCGGCGTGTTCGAGGCCGTGCGCTGGGCCGCCGAGATCCAGAAGACCGGCGGTGGCACCGGGTTCTCGTTCTCCCGGCTGCGCCCGGCCGGCGACCTCGTCGCCTCCACCGGTGGCACCGCCTCCGGTCCGGTCGCGCTGATGCAGGTGTTCGATGTCGCCACCGAGGCGATCAAGCAAGGCGGCACGCGCCGCGGCGCCAACATGGGCATGCTGCGTGTCGACCACCCCGACATCCTCGACTTCATCGCGATCAAGCTCGATCCGCAGCGCATGCGGAACTTCAACCTTTCGGTCGCCGCGACCGAAACGTTCATGGCCGCCGTCGAGGCCGGCACCACCTACGAGCTCGTCAACCCACGCAGCGATCAGGTCGCGGGCGTGCTCGACGCCCGCCGCGTGTTCGACGCGATCGCGAACGCCGCGTGGTCCGTCGGCGACCCCGGCCTGGTGTTCATCGACCGCGTCAACGAGCTCCAGCCGACGCCCGCGTCCGGCCCGATCGAGGCCACAAATCCCTGCGGCGAGCAACCGCTGCTCCCGTTCGAGTCCTGCACGCTCGGCAGCATCGATCTCGGCCGGCTCGTCGCCGGTGGCGACCTCGACTGGGAGCGGTTCCGCGCCGCGATCCACGACGGCGTCCGCTTCCTCGATGATGTCATCGACGCCAACAAGTACCCCCTCGTCGAGATCGAACGGGCGACGAAAGCGACGCGTAAGATCGGCCTCGGGATCATGGGCTGGGCCGACGCGCTGGTCCTGCTCGAGCTCGCCTACGACAGTGACGCCGCGCTCGAGCTCGCCCATCGGGTCGCGAAGTTCCTCGAGGACGAGTCGCTGGCTGCATCGGAGCGCCTCGCGACCGAGCGCGGGCCATTTCCCGCGTGGAGCGGCTCGCGCTGGGACCGCGATGGCCACCGGCCCCTGCGCAACGCCACCACCACCACGATCGCGCCGACCGGCACGATCAGCATCATCGCCGGGTGCTCCAGCGGCATCGAGCCACTCTACGCACTCGCCTATCGCCGCAACGTGCTCGATGGCGCCGAGCTCGTCGAGATCAACCCCGCGTTCCAGCGGATCGCCGCCGAGCGCGGCATCGCGACGCCCGAGTTGTTCGCCGCGGTCGCCGAGCACGGCGGGGTGCGTGGCAACGACAGCGTCCCCGCCGACCTCCAGCGCCGGTTCCCGACCGCGCACGAGGTCCCGATCGCGATGCACGTGCGAATGCAGGCCGCCTTCCAGAACTACGTCCACGCCGCCGTGTCCAAGACGATCAACCTGCCGAACCACGCTACCGCCGCCGACGTCAAAGCTGCGTACCAGCTCGCGTACGAGCTGGGTTGCAAGGGAATCACGGTCTACCGGGATGGCAGCCGCGACGGCCAGGTGCTGGTCACGGGTCAACGCGCGGTCCGCGCGCCGGCCTCGCCGAGCTGCCCGGAGTGCGGCTCGGTGTTGGTCGAGCAGTCGCGGTGTCAGCTGTGCCGGAGCTGCGGTTGGTCGGTCTGCGTGTGAATCAGCGCGTGGATCTTCGGCGGTCATCGCCGCGGTCCATCAGCAAGCGCGTGACCAACTTCGGCGTGTGTGATTTCACCGGCCTGGCGCGCGCCGTGTCCGAGGTCCGACGGAACCCGGACCGCGCCGTCCGCCGTGCGGACCAGCACGACTTCAGAACGACTTAGACCAGCGCCGCGGTCGCGACGTCGAGCAGCTCGCGGCGCAGCACCGGCGTGATCTTGAACGCGAGCTCCGGCCGCGGGGTGCCGAATTCATCGGTGGCGAGGATCCGGTAGTCGTCGACCAGCCACAGGATCGTGGCATCGGCCGCCGCTTGCGCGCCGATCCAGGTCATCCGCTTCGCGCGGCGCCGGATCAGGAACCCGAAGCCGACCGGCGCGATCACCAACAGCACGAACATCGTGAGCGAATCGCTGACGCCGTTGGTGAACGGCCGCGCGATGAACTGCGACATCACGCCCGCGCCGAGCAGGACCACCGCGGTCGCGAGCATGACGACCGATGCGATGCGATAGCGCGTCGCCATCACGCGCGCCGCGCGCTCGATCCGGTTGGCGGGAAGGACGACCGGGCCCATGCGCCTAGTGTACCAGGGTCGCGCGGGGCACCGCGGTTAGTGAGCGGCGCAGCGCGCCCGTGATCGAGAACACCAGCTCCGGACGCGGCGCTCTGCGAAGGGTCGGGGCGATCACGTTCCCGGCGAGGTGCCACGTGAGGGACCGATCGGCGGCCGCGACCGCGAAGCGGCGACCGGGCGTTCGCCGAGCTGCTCGCGCCGATCACGATGCCGCCGGCGCCCCCGACTGAGTCCGGCCGGGACCGCGGAGCCCGAAAACAAAAACGCCCCGACTCGCAAAGGGAGCCAGGGCCGTTTTCGCTATGTGGTTTTTGCAGACTAGCGGCGGCGGCGGCGGCGGGCCGGGCGCGGCGCGACGGCAGCGGCCTCGAGCTCTTCGAGATGCTCGAGCATGCTGATCATCGTGTTGCGGGTCGCCGCGTGCGGCTCGTTCGTGATCGCACGGCCGAGCGAGATCCGGAGCTCCGCGCGGAGCTCGCTCTCGATCAGGCGGTACGTACGGAGCGCCTCTTCGGGATCGTAATGGTGGAGGTCCGCTTCGCAGCCGGTGGCGGCGATCCAGACGGCGGCGAGGGCAGCGGCCCGGCGCCCGGGCTGCGAGATTGCGAACTCCTTGACCGACGTCCGGAGCCGCTGGCGGACCAGGGTTACGGGCGGCAAGGCGACCAGGCCATCGTTGTCGTCGTCCGGCCGACGGAGGACAGGGCGTGTCATTGACTTGTCGGTTTCCATGGCTTCTTTTGTCCTGATTTCACAGCGGAACCTTCGATTCCCCCTGAAGGGTCACGGGCTGTGATGGACCGCGACCTTGCCTGATCAACTTCGGAAAAGCGATGAATATCCGCGCGAACGCCTACGAAAAAAACACCCTCGCAACGGCGATCCGCGAAGGCACTTCAATAAGCTTCGGGTACCAGGGTCCAAAGTCCTCAGCAAGCGAGAATCTGACCTCTCACTCCCGTCCCGCATCGACCCGTCTTGTCATGAAATCTCGAATGGTGAAATCGACCAGGTGGGGACGCTCGATCGGAGCGGTGTGTGACGTGTTGGGGATCTCGAGCAGCTCTGCGGCCGGGATCGCCCCGGCCATCGCACGGCCGCGCTCCGGGGGCGTGAAGCCATCGCGCGCGCCGACCACGACCAGCGTAGGAGCTGTGATGCTCGGAAGCAATTCTTCGGCGCTGTGCTGACCGGCGGCCGACAGCATCGCGACGAACAGCCGTGCATCGATGCGCGCCATGCCCTCGAGGTACGGCATGAAGTCATCGGGCTCGACGAGATCGCGGCGAATCTCGAGCCGCGCGGCGACCTCGTAAGACAGCCGCGTCGGCAACACACGGCGCGTGATCGAGTTGATGAAGCGAGGCACGCGGTGCACCCATTTCTGGATCGTCGGGAGCAGATCTTCAAGCGCCGCGGTTCCGCGGAACGTCTTTAGCGGGTGCGAGGCCGCTCCACATAGGAGCACCAGGCCCGCCACTCGATCGGCGTGGCGGCGGTAGGTCTCGAGGGCGACCTGGACCCCCATCGAGTGCCCGATCACGACCGCGCGCTCGACCAGCGCGTCGTCGAGCACGCACGCCACATCGTCGGCGAGATCCTCGATCGCGACGCGGCTCGGGTCCTTGGGCGCCGCGGTCCGGCCGTGTCCGCGATAGTGCGGATGGAGGCCGAAGCGATCCGCTAGATCGGGGCGCAGATATCGCCAGACGTAACCGTCGCAGCCGATACCATCGCAGAGCAGCACCGGTGTCAGTGCGGTTCGCTCTCCCCAAGACTCGTAGAACAGTGGGTTGCCGTCCTTCGAGACGGCATACGCCCACGTCACTCTTAGGCGATCTCTTTCTCGTCTTCCTCACCGGGGAACTCGTTCACCGATGGGTACTTCATGATCTCTTTCCGAGCGATCTTCCAAGCCTTCTGGACGATCCACGACAGTGACCGGTCCTGGCGGGTCGCCTCGTCTTGGATTTCCTTGAGCATGTCCTCGGGAAAGTATAGAGACTGCTTGCGCTTATCCGAGCCGGCCATCGCAAACAGTTTCGCGGTACAGCCGACACAGTGTCAAGGTGTGTGCCCGCGTATGATGGTCGATCTCGACCAATGGGGGGTTGTCACCGCGATCGGTCATCACTATCCTGTCGCGCCTTTCAGGAGGGTCTATGACCATCGCAGCTGCCGCCGCCCCGTCGAAATCTCTCAATAAGAAAGAGCTGAAGAAGTTTCAGGAACTCCTGGAAGATAAGCGCAAGGCAGTGCTGGATCGGGCCCGCGAGATGCTCTCGATCGAGAACATGTCCCTCGACACCAACGACCTGCCGGACGAGATGGACCTAGCCTCCAGCGAGTACCTCCAGTCGTTCGAGTTCCGGTTGCGCGGCCGCGAGAAGAGCCTGCTGTCGAAGCTCGACCTCGCGCTCAAGAAGATCGTCGAGGGCACGTTTGGCATCTGCGAGATCTGCGAGGAGGCGATCGGCAAGAAGCGCCTCGAAGCGCGTCCCGAGACCACGCTGTGCATCAAGTGCAAAGAGGATCAGGAGCGCGAAGAGCGCACGATGGGCTGAGCCGCACCGCAGGTCGGCTCGAGATCGACCTGCGACGTCGCGCGCCGACGTCGAGCTGCTCGGAACATTGCGTTGCGGCCGTAACGTTCGGGCGGCTCGCCCGCTCTGTTACGGTTACGACCGATGGTTGACGATCCGGATCGACGCGGATTTCTGAAAGTCGCGACCTGCGCGGTCGGCGGAGGTCTCGGCCTCGCGATCGTGGTTCCCGCGCTGCGCGTCTGCGTCGCGCCCACCACCGCGCAGACGGTGACGACCCCGACCGATCCGATCGATCTCGGTGCGCTCGACCGCATCAAGGTCGGCGCACCATGGCAACGCATCGACGTGATCGCGCCGGTGGTCAAGGACGCGTGGACCACGGAGCACGACGTGCCGCTCGGCGGTGCGTGGGTGCGCCGCGTGGCCGATCGGCAGCTGCAGGCGTTGTCATCGGTGTGCCCGCACCTCGGCTGCGCGGTGGGCTGGGATGGCAAGGGCTTCTTGTGCCCGTGCCACGGCAGCCAGTGGAGCGCGAGCGGCGCGCTCGTCGCGAACACCGGCCCGGCCAAGCGCGATCTAGATCCGCTGCCGATCGAGATCAAGGACGGCCGGCTGCGCCTGACGTGGGTGCGCTACAAGCTCGATATGGCGGCGCGGGAGCCGGCATGACGATGCGCCTGACCGAGTGGGTGACCGAGCGTGTGCGTGCGCTCTCGGATCAGACCCGGCTCGGGATCCCAGGCGGGCCGTCGCTCGCGTACGTCGCGGGCTGGGTGATCGTGATGCTGCTCGGCGTCGAGGCGATCACCGGCGCGGCGCTGTCGGCGTTCTACGCGCCCTCGACCGCGAGCGCGTGGGCGTCGGTCGCGTACATCAAGGATCAAGTCCCGCTCGGCTGGTTCGTCCGCGGCCTGCACTTTCACGCGACCTCGGCGCTCGTGATCGTCACCGGCGCCCACCTGGTGCAGACCGCGATCTATGGCGCCTACAAGAAGCCCCGCGAGCTGGTGTGGTGGCTGGGGCTGGTCCTGATGGTGCTCGTGCTCGGCTTCGCGATCTCGGGCTACGTGCTGCGCTGGGATCAAGCCGGCTACTGGTCGAATCACGTCGAGATCGGGATCACGGCATCGGCGCCGCTCGCTGGACCGACGCTCAAGGGGCTCGCGCTCGGCGGCAACGACTACGGCAACCTCACGCTGACCCGGTTCTACGCGCTGCACATCGTCGCGCTGCCGGGCATCGTGTTGCTCGTGGTCGGCGGTCATCTCTGGACCAGCCGGCTGCACGGCTCGACGCCGCGGTGGGGCCACGACGGACTCGCCGCGACCAGGCGGTGGCCGCGCCAGACGCTACGCGACGTGGTCGCGATGGCGATCGTGTTCGCGATCCTGATCGGCTACGTGATCTCGCAGCACGGCGCGGATCTGGCGGCGCCGGCCGATCCGGGCGCGGCCTACGACGCGCGCCCGTTGTGGTACTTTCGCTGGCTGTTCGAGCTGCGCCACCTCGCGGGCTCGATGGAGCGGGCCGCGGCGCTGCTCGCGCCGGTCATCGTCGGCGGCTTCCTGGTCGGCCTGCCGCTGATCGATCGCTCGCCCGATCGCTCGCCGAGGAAGCGCCTCCCGTATATCGGTGCGGTGGTCGGGCTGTTCGTGCTGATCACCGTGCTCACACTGAAGTCGTTCGCGACCGATGCCGGCGACGAAGCGCTCGCGAAGCGCCAGGCGGCGAGCGAGATGCTCGCTTCGCGCGCGCGCGCGCTCGCGGTCGCAAACGGCGTCCCGATCACCGGCGCGCAAGACGTGTTCAAGACCGTGCCGATGTACACCGCGCGGTCGATCTTCGAACACAAGTGCAAGGGCTGCCACGACGCACACAGCAAGGATCGCAAGGGCCCGATCATCGGGGCCGGGCACGGGAACCGCGCCTGGTTCGAAGCGTTCCTGCGCGCGCCGAGCGGCGATGCGTTCTGGGGCCGCACCAAGCTCGCGGCGACCGAGGACGCGATGAAGGCCGTGGAGCTGACCCCGGCCGAGCTCGGCGACCTCACCGAGTTGCTCTACGCGCAGAGCGGGGCGAGCGACGCCGATGCCACGAAGCGCGCTCGCGGTCAGGCGATCTTCGACAAGGCGTGCACGGATTGCCACAGCACCGACGAGGGCGTGGCCGGCGCCAGCGGTCCCGGGCTCGGCGATCTCGGCAGCCGCGACTGGTACACGAGCTTCATCTCGAATCCCAAGAAAGCGGTCCACATGGGCACGCTCGGTGAGATGCCGCGCTTCGACGGCGACCTCACGATCATCGAGCGTGACGCGGTGGCGGGCTACCTGACGTGGCTGCGCACCGCGAGCCAGGCCGACCTCGACAAGCTCGGCCCGCTGTAGTCTGCTCGGCGCATGGCTGTCGCGTTCGAGTATCAAGAGCTGCTGCCGATCGGTCACCACGATGACACCCCGTTCCGCAAGCTGACCGGCGACCACGTCGCGACGTTCGAGGCGCGCGGCAAGACGTTCCTCGAAGTCGAACCCGCGGCGCTCACGCTGTTGACCCGCACCGCGATGCGCGACATCGCGCACCTGTTGCGCCCGGGCCACCTCGCGCAGCTCCGCACGATCCTCGACGACAAGGACGCGTCGCCGAACGATCACTTCGTCGCGCTCGAGCTGCTGAAGAACGCGAACATCGCGGCCGGCGGGATCCTGCCGGGCTGCCAGGACACCGGCACCGCGATCGTGATGGGCAAGAAGGGCCAGTACGTCGTGACCGGCGGCGGCGACGAAGCGGCGATCTCGCGCGGCGTGTTCGACACGTACCAGACCTCGAACCTTCGCTACTCGCAGGTCTCGCCGATCGACATGTTCGAGGAGCGCAATACCGGCTCGAACCTGCCGGCGCAGATCGAGCTCTACGCGACCGATGGCGACGAGTATCACTTCTTGTTCATGGCCAAGGGCGGCGGCTCCGCGAACAAGAGCGTGTTGTTCCAGGAGACCAAGGCGCTGCTCAACCCGAAGTCGCTCGCGGCGTTCCTCGATCAGAAGCTGCGCTCGATCGGCACCGCGGCGTGCCCGCCGTACCACCTCGCGGTCGTGATCGGCGGGACCAGCGCCGAGCACACGCTCAAGACCGCGAAGCTCGCATCGGCGCGTTACCTCGATCATCTGCCGACCACCGGCGGCACCCGGGGCCACGCCTTTCGCGATCTCGAGTGGGAGGCGAAGGTCGTCGAGATCGCGCGCACGACCGGCATCGGCGCGCAGTTCGGCGGCAAGTACTTCGTGCACGACGCGCGCGTGATCCGCTTGCCGCGCCATGGTGCGAGCTGTCCGGTCGCGATCGCGGTGAGCTGCTCCGCGGATCGCCAGGCGCTCGGTAAGATCACGCGCGACGGCGTGTTCGTCGAGCAGCTCGAACACGATCCCGCCAAGTACCTGCCCGAGACGTCGCACGACGACCTCGCCGAACACGGCGGCGAGGTCGTCCACATCGATCTGACGCGGCCGATGAGCGAGATCCGCGCGGCGCTGTCGAGATATCCGATCCGCACCCGGCTGTCGCTGACCGGTCCGTTGATCGTCGCGCGCGATATCGCCCACGCGAAGCTCAAGGAGCGCCTCGATCGCGGCGAGGGCTTGCCGCAGTACCTCAAGGATCACGCCGTGTACTACGCGGGGCCGGCGAAGACGCCGGTGGGCTACGCCTCGGGCTCGTTCGGGCCGACGACGGCGGGCCGGATGGACAGCTACGTCGACCTGTTCCAGGCCCACGGCGGCAGCCTCGTGATGCTCGCGAAGGGCAATCGCTCGAAGGACGTCACCGACGCGTGCAAGCAGCACGGCGGGTTCTACCTGGGCTCGATCGGGGGGCCCGCGGCACGGCTCGCGAAGGACTGCATCAAGAGCGTCGCCGTGGTCGAGTACGCCGAGCTCGGCATGGAGGCGGTGTGGAAGATCGATGTCGTCGACTTCCCGGCGTTCATCGTCGTCGACGACAAGGGCAACGACTTCTTCGCGAACCTCGCGGGTGGGACCCCCACCAAGCACCTCGCCGTGAAGCGCTGAGCCCCAGGACGAAACCCTTCCGGGGCGAATCGTCGGGCATTTCGCGGCCCGGCTCGCTAGAGTCAACACGTGCCGGCTGCTCTCCCCCAGTTCTCGCGCGGGCTCAGGCTCGTCCGTTTCGCCGTGTTCGTGATGCTGTTCCAGCTCGCGCTCACGATCTTGGTGACGGTCAAATCGCTGTTCGTCGACAACCCCGAATCGGCCCGCGAGGCGCTCAAGTGGATGCGCTACCTCCTGCTCGCCAACGGCGGCGCCGTGCTGGCGATGGGGGTCGGCGCGGTGCGCGCGGTTCCGGAGCTGCGGCGCGCCTCGATCGCGATCCGCGGCCTGGTCATCGCCTCCGTCGGCTTCGCGATCGCGACCCTGGCGCTCGCGTGGACCTGGCACGTGCTGCAGAGCTTCGTCGACGTCGTGTTCGATCCCCACAGCACGCTCGAGCAAGCGGTGGCAGCCACCGACCGGCTGTCGTCGCTCAAGACGATCGCCATCCTCAAGGACCTCGCGTACGCGGTCGGCCTGATCTCGCTGATCCAGATGGTCCAGCGCTCCGCCGCACACAACGAACAGCTCGGCTTGCGCGACGAGGCGGGGAGCACGAGCCGCGCGCTGATCGTGATGCTGGTGGCGGATCTGTTCTGGCAGCTCACCTATGGGCTCGGTGGTGGCGTCGGCGTGCTCGGGCTGATCGGCTCGCTGCTCGTCGGGATCTACTGGATCTACTGCCACGTCCGACTCGCGCGGTTCTTGTACAACGCGGCGTGGTTCATGAACGAGCCGCACGAGCTGCCGGTCGCGGTGGTCATCAAGCTCGCCAGGGGTGCCGCGGTACGTCCGTCGCAACCCGCGACGCCGCCGATTACGCCAGCGACGCCGCCCCAACCGGTGGTGACCTCGCCGCTCGTCGCACCGCCACTGCCCGGGCCGCGTCCCGCCAGCACTACGGCGCCGGCCGAGCCCCTTCCCGAGGGGCCTCGGTTTCTGCGCTAGGCGGCCATGTACGTCGGCATCGATTTCGGTACCACCAACTCCGCGGTCGCGATCGGCGACGCGGCCGGCCACGTCGAGCTCGTGCCGCTCGGTGGGGACCGGTACTGGCGCACGGTGCTGTACTTCGAGCCGGGCGGCGGCACGAGTGCGGGCGCGCCGGCGATCGCGCGGTACCTCGAGACCGGGGGCGAGGGCAGGTTGGTGCAATCGATCAAGAGCCACCTCGCGAGCTCGTCGTTCACCAAGACGCAGATCTTCGGCCGGCGGTGGGCGCTCGATGACATGATCGCGGCGTACCTCCGGCTCGTGCGCGCCGCGACACCGCGCGACCTCGGGACGCGCTGCGTGGTCGGCCGGCCGGTGCGCTACTGGGGCGCCGACTCGACCGATGACGACGCGCGGGCGATCGCGCGGATGACCAGCGCGCTCGGCAAGGCCGGGTTCACCGAGGCGGTGTTCGAGTACGAGCCGGTCGGCGCCGCGGCGAGCTACGCGGCTCGCCTCGATCACGAGGAGCTGATCGTCGTTGCCGACTACGGTGGCGGCACCAGCGACTTCTCCGCGATCCGCGTCGGTCGTGGTGCCGCGCAGGTGCTCGCCACCGGGGGGCTCGGGGTCTCCGGCGATGCGTTCGACGCGCGCGTGATCGACGCGGTGGTCGCGCCCGCGCTCGGCCGCGGCTCGCGCTACACCACCGACGAGATGGGCGGCGAGGCGCCGGTCCCGGCCTGGTTGTACGGCCACCTGCGGCGCTGGCACCTGCTGTCGTTCTTGAAGGAGGAGGCGACGCAGCGGCTGCTGGCTCGCGTCGTGCGCGGCGCGCTCGAGCCGAACCGGATCGAGCGGCTGATCCAGGTCGTCGAGGAGGATCTCGGGTTGCCACTCCATCAAGCGGTCGAGGGCGCGAAGGTGCGGCTGTCGCATGCGGCGGCCGAGCGCGTCGCGTTGCGCGCGATCGAGCTCGACCTGCCGCTCGCGCGCGCCGACTTCGAGACCTGGATCGCGGAGGATCTCGACGCGATCGATACCGTGCTCGCGGACGTGCTCGCCCGCGCCGGCATCACCGCGGGTGCGGTCGATCGGGTGTTCGCGACCGGTGGCAGCTCGCTCGTGCCGGCGGTGCGCGCCCGGCTCGTCGCGCAGTTCGGCGCCGACAAGCTGGTCGGCGGCGAGGAGTTGACCTCCGTCGCGTGGGGCCTCGCGGCGCGCGCGCGCGAGCTGTTTCAGTGATCGGCGAGGAACTGATCGAGTAACGCATCGAACGCCGCCGGATCGTCGAGCCAGACGAAGTGGCGCGTGTTCGGCACGACGACGATCTTCTTGTCGGCGATCGGCTTCACCATCGCCTTGTACAGGTTCTGCAGGCCGCCGTCGGCGAGCACGAGCAGGAACGGCGCCTTGATCGCGGCGATCTTGCCGCGCAGATCCGTGGTGACCAGCTCGTAGATCGCATCACCGATCGCGTGGCGATCCGAGCGCGCGATCGCCGGTAGGTAGGGCTCGATGCGCTTCGGATCGGTGGTCATGCTCGAATAGGCCGTGCGGACCTGCTCGATCAGCGCGGCGTCGCCGGCCTGCGCCCACATGTTGCGCAGCTCGTGCGCGGTCTCGGGATCGTTGTCGCCGAGCGCGGGCCCGGCGTCGATGACGATCACGCCGCCGATCAGATCGGGCGCGGTCGCGGCGAGCCAGTACGCGATGAACCCACCCATGCTGTGGCCAACGATGATCGGGTGGTCGAGCCGGCGCGATCGGATGTAGCGCACGAGATCCTTGCGCACCGCCGCGGCGAGCGGAGGCTTGGTCGGTTTCTCGCCGGCGAACCCGGCGAGCGTGAGCACGTGGGCCTCGACCTTGCCGTCGAGGTGCGCGACGACGTCGTCGAACACCGCGCCCGGACAGCCGAGGCCCGGGATGAAGATCACCGGCCGGCCCTTGCCGGTTACAGCGTCGTGAAACGAGCGCGGCCGGTAGTCCTTGTCGTCGATGAACGGGCTCCCGTCGTCGTCGCCGCCGTCGCCGTCGTGCGCGTGTTTCGGCGCGGGCGTCGAGCCACACGCGACGATCAACGCGAGCCAGGCGAGGAACCGCACACCGCGACCGTACCGCACGGACCGCCGAATGACGCTACGGATGGCGCTAGGTGTGGTCAGTCGATGAAGTACGGCACGACCTGCGCCAGATCGGCGCGTGCCATGAACGTCGGCTTCTGATCCTCGATCGCGCAGCACTGCGCCGTGCGAAACGCCGGGAACGACGGCCGCCCCAGCAGGTGTGCACCGAGCCCGCTGATCGAGGGTTCGTGCCCGACGACGATCACCGACGCGCCGGCCGCCAGCACCTCGCCCGCGGCGACGCGCGGCTGCGCACTCGGCTCGAGCGCGCGCAGCGAGCGCAGCACGCCGAAGTAGTCGAGGCTCTGCGCGATCAGCTCGGCGGTCTGGACCGCGCGCGGCAACGGCGAGCACAGGATCATATCGGGCTCGACCCCGCTCTCGCGCAAGAGCCGGCCGAGCACGCGCGCGGCTTCGCGGCCCTTCGCGTCGAGCCAGCGATCGCGATCGCTGCCGGCATCGTCCTCGGAAACGGCCTGGCCATGGCGGACGAGATAGATCTTCACGGGTTCGGCTCCTCGGGCGGTAGGGCATCGTCAGACCCGGCGGATCCGGTCTCGATCGGGGTCGGGGTTTGCGTGCACTGCGGCGCGCTCGCCAGCGAGAGCACGTCGAGCGCGAGGCCGTTCTTGTCATCGAGCTTCATCGCTTCACGACCGGTGGAAGGATCCCATAATCGAATGTCGCCGTCGCCGTCATCGTACGCGAGCGTCGTCGCGTCGAGCCAGCGGGTCGCGAATCGACTGGTCGCGGTGAGCAGGTGCTTCTCCGCCGCGGTCCTGGTGTCCGCGACGTACAGCGACGGCGCCGTATCCTTCGCGCACGGATCGACGGCGGTCGCGAAGGCGACGTGCTTGTGGTCGGGCGCGAGCGCGACCGAGTCGTGCGCGGCGGCGTGCGATTCGGGCACCTGGATCGTCACGCCGCCGACCACGAGCGACGGCGCGGTCGGCGGATCGCCGGTCCACGCCGCCTCGACGCCGGCGAGGTCGCGGATGACCCGGCCTTCGTCCAGCGTGAGCTCGATGCGCGGCGTGGGCAACGGCTGGGCGAGCTTCGTGAGCTTGCCGGTCGAGCGGTCGACCGACGAGACCGTCCAGTCGCCGAGGCCCCAGCGGCCGTTCGCGGGTGCGGTGGCGACGAGCAGCTGATCGCCGGCGCCGTACCCGACGGCCACGGCGCGCGCGCTCGGTAGCGTGACGCGCTTGCCGATCAGCTTCCACTCGGTCGAATCGACGATCTCGATCCACGCGCGCGCGAGCAGCGGCGGTTGGCCGCCGTCCTTGGGATGGTCGATCTTGTCGAAGCCGAGGATCGCGACCTCTGCGCCCGACGGCGCGCGCACGAGGCCGGCGGCCCGGTGGTCGGTATGGGTGAGCCGCAGATAGCGATGCGAATCGCGATCGTATGCGTAGAGCTCGCCACGGCTCGACGCCGCTTGCACGCCGTCCTTCGCGGGCCACTTGAACGGACCGCGCCGCCCGATCAACCACAGCCCGGCCTTGATCCTGCGGAGGTACTCGTCGTGGATCTGGGTCGCCAGCGCCGCGACCGCCTGGCCGTGAGGCGTGGCACGAAATGCCCCGAGCTCCGGGTCGGTCGCGAACGCGACGCCATACTTGAAGTAGTCCCCCGCGATCGCCGCGACGATATGATCGACCGCGGCGGCGTGCTCCCCCTGCTGTGCGAGCGCGACGGCGAGCAAGCGCTGCGCGTCGAGGTGCTCCGGGTCTTTTTGCACCGCGAGCTCGCACGCCGCGCGCACCGCCGCCCAGTCGCGGGTCTTGGCCTTGTATGCGGTCAGCGCCTTGCCGTACGCGTTGCCGCCGTCGTTCCACGGGAAGTTGAAGCGGCTGATCGTGTCGACACCGAGCGCGGGCAACGCGATCGGGGCGGCGATGGACCTGGCGGCACCACCGTCGTGGTGCGTGCTCGGGGCTTCAGATTTCTTGCCACATGCGCCCACAATCGCGACCGCAACGACCAGCCGTGATATTGCTTGCACCACCAACGGAGGATGCCATGAAGATCGCACGATTCGCGCTGTTGCTCGCGTTCGCGACTGCCTGCAGCCACGACAAGCCCAAGGTCGCCGAACCGACCACGGTCAACCAAGAAAAGCCGGCTGCGGACACCAAGCAGCTCGCGCAGGTCCCGACCAACACGCAGGTCAGCCCGAACCTCGCGCTGTCGGGTGACATCATGCAGATGTGCGGCATCAAGGCAGCCGCGACCGCCGCGCCGCCGCAGTTCGATTACAACAAGGACGAGCTCACGCCCGACGATCGCACCGTGCTCGATCAGCTCGCGACGTGCATGATGACCGGCGCGCTCAAGGGCAAGGCGGTCTCGCTGATCGGTCGCGCCGATCCGCGCGGCACCGAGGAGTACAACCTCAGCCTCGGCTCGCGCCGCGCTGGCTCGGTGAGCTCGTACCTCGAGCACCTCGGCGTGCAGCAGGGCCAGCTCGCGGTGACGACGCGCGGTGCGCTCGACGCCACCGGCACCGACGATTCCGGCTGGCAGAAAGACCGCCGCGTCGACGTGATGCTGAAGGTCGACTGAACCCCGCGCCATCTCTCTGGTCCTGGCGCGCGTGCTAGGCTCGTCGCGACATGGCACTCGAGCACGTCGCGCAGGGCCAGGCCCGGTTCTTCACGCCCGGTGTGGCGCCCGATCCGCGTGGCATCCTGCTCGGGCGGTCCTGCCTGATGACGTTCCCGACGCTCGAGGGCGCGGTGAGCTGGCTGCGGCTGTACTCCTCGGAGGCTTCGCTCGACGAGCTGATCGGCGGGCTCGCGATCACGAAGGCGCGCACCGCGCTCGGCAGCCGCGAGATCCTGATCCAGATCCCGGCGGTGTCGTCGTACGCCGCTGATCGCGCGGCACGCCTCGCGCGGCTGGTCGGTGGAGCGATGTACACCGGCACGGCCAAGCACTTCGTCAAGTACCGCGATGATCGCTCGCCGTACGGCTACGACGCGATCGACATCGGCACGATGCCGGCAGCGACCGACTTCATGGTCCACGGCGACGAGTTCACGCAGGGCTACGTCCACGAGGGCGACCTGCCGTTCAATCGGCTGCTGTTCCGGTTGAGCGTGCGCAAGATCCCGGGCGCGGATCGGCTATCGCCCGAGGACCGTGCAGATCTGTTCCTGGCCGTCGCGCACGGCCTGTCCGACGGCATCATCCGGTACCTGTGGCGCAACCGGGTCGAGGCGCAGGCCGGGCTGTTCAACCCGCGTACGACCAGCGCGTTCGACGATCACGCGCGCGACCGCGGCTACATGTGGATCCGCGTGCACAACCTACCCGAGCGGATCTTGCAGCTGTTCCTCGGCACGCCGGGCATCGACGTGTTCAAGCCCGCCGGTGCGAACGCCGCCGTCGCGGTCGGCTACGAGCACCCCATCGATCTCGCCTCGTGCCAGTCGGTGTTCGCGGCCGAGACGTTTCACGTGTTCTGGCCGAACGATCGCGTCGATCAGCTGCCGGGCCCGCTCGCGCTCAGCGATATCGGCGATCTCACGCGTATCGATCTCGAGCTCGACAAGCCGCGGGCTCCCGCCGAGCTCGTCGGCGGTGCCGCCGATCCGATCGGTGTCGAGCTCCGGCTCGCCGCGGCGATGGGGCCGCCGCGCCGGGTGGTCGCGACGTTGATCCCGGTCGCGCACGCCGCGCGGCTCAAGCGGATCTTGTTCGCGTTGCCGCCCGTCTCGCTGCGTGGCCACCGCATCTCGTACACCGATCGCGGCGTGCTGGTCATCGGCACCGAGAACCTCGATGTCATCCCGCTCGGCCAGCTGCTGTGCGAGCTGACTCCCGGCCTGCTCGTGCCGCTCGGCATGGACGTCGTGCCGCGCGTCTCGCCCGAGGTCCTCGCGCGCGCGCTCGGCCACGCGACCGGCATCGTCACGGTGTTCACGCCGGACGGCAAGCCGTTCCAGATTCCGGAGAGCGCGTTCACCACGCTCGAGCGGCGGGCGCTCGCGAAGCTCGATGTCGAACGTGCGGGCGTCGACGATCTCGGCGCCGAGCTCGGCGAGGATGCCCGTGTGATCAACGATGCGGTCGGCCGGTTCGCGCTGTGGGGCTTCCCCGATGCGGCCGATCGCAAGCTGCTGCCGCCGGCGGGCGGTGGTGACAGCTCCAAGTAATGGCGCAGACCCACGTTCGCGTGTTCCTCGAGCGGTTCGTCAAGCCGCTGGTCGCCGGCGGCGAGCTCCACGTCGGCGCGCCGATCCCGTTCGCGGACGTCGAGCGCTGGGACACCGAGCTCGATACCGCCACCGTCGAGCTGGTCGCCGTCGACGAGGCGCGCACGAACGTGCTGTCGACACTGGTCGTGCGCCCACCCGCGCTCGTCCTCGAAGCCGACGATCTCGCGCTCGCGGCCGGCCTGCACGACGCGCTGTTCCTGGTCCATCCGCGCGCCGATGCCTGGTCGATCACCGATCGCCAGCGCCGGCGGATCATCGACACCGCGCTGACGCTGGTCAGCCGGCCGTTGACGCGCGACCGCAAGCGCGTGATGGCCCGCCACGCGCTGCTGCACAACCTGTTTCACCTGTCGCGCCGCGACACGACGGTGTCGTGGTGGACCGGCCGCGCGCGGTTTCAGGGCCAGGTCCCATCGAAGCGGCTGACCGCATGGCCGGGGCTCCGCCGGGTCCACGAGGAGCACACCGACATCGGCTTCGACGAGCTGCTCGCGGTCGCCGATACCCAGGCGATCGTCGCGACGTTGTTGCGGCGCACGCCGCTCACCCAGCTGCTCGATAGCCAGCCCGGCGCGCCGCCGCTGCACTGGGAGGACGCGGTGTTCGTACTGCGCGATGCCGAGCTCGCGCGCGCGGTCGCGTATCACCTCACGCCCGCGGCGGTGCCGAGCGAGCAGGTCAAGGAGCCCTCGCGGCTCGCCGCGGCGTTCGAGCAGATGCTCGAGCGCGCACCCGACGAGGCTGACGTCCGCGCGGTCGCGGCGTTCCTGGTCCATATCTGCGCGCTGTTCGCGCTCGCGGAGATCCACATGCGCGAGCTCAACGCGAAGTCGCCGCTGATCTCGACCGTGCTCGCGGCCGAAGCCGCGGGACAGCGCCCGCGTGGCCTGCAGACGCTGCTCGCGCTGCCCGGCGCGCTCGCGCTCGTCGATCCGCGGCTCGCGAATCCGCCCGGGCTCGGCAGCTTGCCGGCCCTCGCGCAGCGCTGGCGCGTCCACCGCGCGCAGGTCGGCGAGCTGTTGTCGGAGCCCGTGATCGACGCGCTCGCGCAGCGCCTGCGCCGCCACCTGCGGCCCGAGCAAGCGCTCGCGATCTGAACGCGCACTGGACCGCGACCCAGGATGACGATCTTCGCGAACGACCGCGACTTGCTCGACCGGTTCCGGCGCGGGGAACGGCCGGCGCTCGCGGCGGTGTTCGAGCACTACGTCGACGAGGTCGCGACGCTCGCGCGTCGTGGCTTCACGATCGAGAGCAGCGGCCACGTCTACGTGCGCGGCGCGACGCGCGACGGCGAGTACGAGCTCGTCCAGGAGACCTTCGCGAAGGCGTTCGCCGGTAAGGCGCGGATCGCCTACGACGGGCTCTCGCCCTACCGGCCGTACCTGCTGCGGATCACCAAGAATCTGATGATCGACCGCTATCGCGCCGAGCAGAAGGAAGCGCGGACGTTCGAGCGCGACGCACTCGACCTCGATGCCTTCCAGCCGGCGGCCGAGGCGCCGCCCGACCTGCACTGGCAGCAGCTGTCCACCGCGACCGCCGAGTACGTCGCCACCCTCGGGCCCGAGCCGCGCGAGCTGGTGCGGCTGCGGTTCGAGGAGGGCACGTCTCAGGAGCGGGTCGCCGAGGCCCTCGGCTGGACCCGGCGCAAGGTCCGCACGCTGGAGCGTGATCTCCAGCAAGGGCTGCGTAGCTGGTTGAAACAACGAGGCTTCCTCGATCGCTGAGCCTTCTGGGTCGATCGTGTGGCCGAGCGTGCATGGTTCTCCGTAGGGGCTGGGTGAATGGCGCTTGATCGACACCACGTTCCGGGCTACGGCGTGGCCTCGTGAACGCTGACGACCGCCTCCTCGCTCGGCTGCTGGCGGGCCGCGATCGGCTGTCGCGGAGCGAGAAGGACGCGCTCCTCGATGGGACGCTCGCCGCGGTCGCGCCGCGATCGCGGATCCGCTGGCCATGGCTCGCGCTGCCGGCGCTCGCGGCCGCGGTCGCGCTGGTCATGATCGCGCCCTGGCGCGTCAGCGCACCGAGCTCGGACTTCACGGCGCGCGGCGGTGCGGCACCAGTCGCGGTGCTGCATGTCACCTGCGCAGCAGGCTGCACGCACGGTGACAAGCTCGTGTTCGATCTGCACGGGACCAGCGCGTATCGCTACTTCGCGGCGTTCGCGAAGCGCGGTGATGGCACCGTGTTGTGGTACTTCCCCGCGGCCGACGACGCGACGAGCGTCGATCTGACGACGTTGCCGCCGAGCGGTGTGCTCGATCGCGGGATCGTCCTGGGCGCGGAACATCCGCCCGGCACCTACCGGATCTACGGCGTGTTCTCGCACGTCCCACTCGCGCGTGCGGCGATCCGCGCGGCGTTCGATGCGACGCGCCTCACCGCGGGCGCCGGGACCCAAGTCGTGACCACCGACGTGGAGGTCCGGTGATCCGGACGTGGTTCGCATGCCTGGTCGTGCTCGCGTGCTATCCGCGGGTCTCGGCCGCCGATGGGGCGCGGGTCGCGTACGCGATCGTGATCGGCAATAACGCGCCGCCGCGCTCCGGCACGACCGAAGTCCTCCAGCCGCTGCGCTACGCGGACGACGACGCGATCCGGTACTTCCAGCTGTTCTCGCGGTTCGCCCAGACCCAGCTGCTCGTCGTCGCCGACGAGCCCACGCAGCGGCGCTATCCGGACATCGCCGCGCGCGCGATGCTGCCGACGCTCGCCAACCTCCGGCGCGTCGTTGCTGCGCTCGCGGTGCAGATGAAGCGCGATCGCGAGCACGGCGACAAGCCGATCCTGTACTTCGCGTTCAGCGGCCACGGCGCCCGCGACGATCACGGTGGAGCGTTCCTCGCGCTGCTCGACGAGCCGCTCACGCAGGACGTCCTGTACGACCTGATCGGAGGGCTGCCGACGGAGTTCACCCACGTGATCGTCGACGCGTGTAACGCCGGTGGGGTCGTCGGCGTGCGTGGAGGAACCGGCTTCTTCACGAACGAGGGCAACACCCAGACGGCGCCCACGACGGCCGCGGATGTCGAGCCGATCCTGGAGGCCACGCCGCTCGCGAACCACCCGAACATCGGCGTGATCCTCGCGACCACGCTCGGCCAAGAGTCCCACGAGTGGTCCGCGCTCGAGTCCGGCGTGTTCACCCACGAGCTCCTCTCGGGCCTCGCCGGCGCCGCGGACGTCAACGGCGATCTCGTGATCGAGTACAGCGAGATCCAGGCGTTCGTCGCCTCCGCCAATCGCGACATCAAAGACCCGCGCGCGATCCCTCAGATCATCGCGCGCCCGCCCGCGGCCAACCTGCGCGAGCCGCTGATCGCGTTGCGCTCGCTCGCCGGCACACACCTGGTCCGCGGCGAGGCGTCCAAGCTCGGTCATTTTTACGTCGAGCTCGACAACGGGCAGCGCTACCTCGATGCCCACCCCGATCGGGGTTCGACGATCTCGTTCGCCGTACCCGACGCGACGCCGGCGTACCTGCGAACCGCCGACGCCGAGGTCTCGCTGCCGGTGCGCGGCGCGATCGCGCTCGCCGACCTGGTGCTCGGGCCTCGCGCCGTGGGCAGCCGCGGCAGCATCGACACCGCCTACCAGCGCAGCCTGTTCGCGTCGGGATACGGGCGTGCCTATTACCAGGGCTTCGTCGACAGCACCGGATCGCTCGGGGTCACGTTCCCCGACGAGCGTGACGAGACCCCCACCCGGCCGCGAGGTCGCGGGCTCGCGCTCGGGCTCGCCACGTTCGCCGGGGGCTCGGCCGTCGTGTCGGTGACGGCCGGCGTGCTCGCCTACCAGGCGCGTTCGGACTTCGAGGCCACGACGCTGCAACGACCGGCCGACGCGGCCAGGCAGCGTTATGCGCGCGACCTCCCGATCTCGATCGCGACCGGCGTGACGGCGGTCGCCGCCGGTGTTGCGGCCTACTGGCTGTGGCCGCGGTCGAGCGTCCAGGTGATGCCGGCCGCCGCCGGCGGCGGCTACGGCCTCGGCATGGAGATGACCTGGTGAAGACCATCGTCCTGTCACTGGCCCTGTGGTTGGGCTGCACGCTCGCGGGCAACAAGGACCGCTGCGAGACCCAGGCCGATTGCCTCGACGGCTTCACCTGCACCGCAGGCACGTGCGAACAGGGGATGCAAACCACCTGCACGCCGATCGCGTGCGACGGCCACTGCGGCGAGCTCGACGATCACTGCGGGGGCACGCTCGCGTGCGGGAGCTGTCCGGATCACTGCACGAACGACGCACGGGATCCGGGCGAGACGGATGTCGACTGCGGTGGCGACTGCATCCCGTGCGCGCTGGGCCTGCAGTGCGCGCAGATCTCCGATTGTCAGACCGGCACGTGCGATGCGGGCACGTGCCGTGCCGGCACCTGGTCGACCGTGGCCGCGATGCCGACGGCGCGCGAGGAGCTCGCCGCGGTCGCCGGTGCCGATGGCAAGATCTACGCGATCGGCGGCGCCGCATCCGGAGGTGAGAGTGCGGTCGTCGAGGTCTACGATCCGGACACCGATTCGTGGAGCACGCGCGCGCCGATGCCGACGCCGCGCAGCGAGCTCGCGGCGGTCGTCGGGAGCGACGGCCGGATCTACGCGATCGGCGGCAACTTCACGGACCTCTCGCCCCCCGGCCCGTCGATCGTCGCCGAGGTGTTCGATCCGGCGATGAACACCTGGCAGGCCCTGCCATCGCTGCCGGTCGGGCGGGAGAATCTCGCCGCCGCCGTCGATAGCAGCGGCACGATCTACGCGATCGGAGGCTTCGATGGCACGACGCTGGACACGCTCGGCACGGTCGCCACCTGGCAGCTCGGGGCGGCGAGCTGGACGACGTCCACCGAGATGCTGACGACCGCGCGCAGCGACCACGCCGCGGTGACCCTGTCCGACGGCAACATCTACGCGGTCGGCGGCGAGCACGGGCTGGCGACCGGCGAGATCACCGCGTTCGAGTTCACCCACCCCGGCACGCCGGGCTGGAACACGCTGGCGCCGATGCCGACGCCCCGCAAGTTGCTCGCGGCGGCCGCGCTCGGCTCGTCGCTCTACGCGATCTCCGGCAACCGCTACAACGGTGCCGGGATGTCGTATACGCGCGTGGTCGAGGTCTACGACGCCGCCGCGCAAGCGTGGTCTCAGGTCACGAGCATCCCGAGTGGTCGCTTCGGCCACGCCGCGGTGGCACTCGGCGGCAAGATCTACGTGCTCGGCGGCCAGCGCGAGGCGGACAACGCGCGGACGGCGATCGTCGAGGTGTTCACTCCCGATCCGTGAAGATAGTCTGGCCGAGCGTGCACCGCCTCCGTAGGAGCGGCCATGAACCGCTTCCAGCTCTCCGCGCTCCTGTTCCTGTC
>JBDTEH010000213.1:0-1725 GCA_039922635.1 Kofleriaceae bacterium
GCGTTACTCGCGCTCGACCTCGATTCCCTGGGCTCGAACGGCTACATGTTCCAGATCGAGACCAAGTACCGCGCGCTACAGCACGGCATGAAGCTCGTGGAGACGCCGATCATCTTCGAAGACCGACGTGTGGGTCAGTCGAAGATGTCGCGTGCGATCGTCGCAGAGGCGCTCACCAAGGTGTGGGCGTTGCGATTCGGACGGTAAGCAGATACGGTCGTCGAGCGGCGATGGTCATCCTAAGGTTGCGGATCAAGACGGCGGACGAGTGGCGCGAGCTTGCACCGGGGGCAGCGGTCGGCGAGCCGATCTTCGTGCCGACCACGGACGAGTTGCAGTCGGGGCAGACGGTGATCGTCGAGGTGTCCTCGAACCTGTTGCCGAACAAGGTACTGATCCGAGGCGCCGTGCAGTCGTGGCGCCCCGCGCTACCCCGGATGCGCGTGCGCGCTGGCGCGACGGTCCAGCTCGATACCGACGAGCAAATCAAGCTGACGTTCCTGCACGACGTGCTCTCGGGCAAGCGCACCGATGTGCCGCGCCGCGGCCATTCACGCTTGCCGGTGCAGTTCGCCTGTCGCTATCGCGTCGCGAACTCGCCCGCGTTCGTCGACTCCGCGATCAGCGAGATCGGAGTTGGCGGGGCGTTGCTCAGCACCGCGCTGCCGTTGCCGCTGGAGACCGAGATCACGGTCGAGGTCACGCCGCCGGGCGCCGCCGCGCCGCTCGCGATCGCGGGTCGCGTCTCGTATCACGCGCCGTCGGGCGGCTCGGGCCTACGCTTCGTCAGCCGTGATGGCGATGGCGATCGCCGGTTACGGGAGCTGGTCCGCCGGCTGCGCGCGTCGTGATGCCGCAATTTGCGGCAGGGTCGCGGGGATGAAGCCCGCGCGCCGCCCCTACCGGGCCGGGCCTGCGCGCGCACTCGAGGTCCGAACCGCGAAGGATGCGATCGGCGCCGCGTTGACGTTTCGCGGCATCGCGAACGACGTTCGTGGCGAGACGCTGATCGCGGAGTGGACCGACCTGGTCGGTCCGAAGATCGCGGCGCGCACCCGGCCCGATGGGATCTTCGACCGCGTCCTCGTGATCGAGGTCGTCAGCTCGGCCTGGCTCCAGGAGCTGAATCTGTTGAGGGCGCAGATCCTGGCCGGGCTGATCGAGCGGGTCGGCGAGCCGCGCCTGTTCGACGAGCTGCGCTTCAAGATCTCGGGGCGCGCGCGCCGCCACGACGTGATCCGCCCGCGCCCGCGCGCCGTGGCGGCCCGACCGGTCCAGGCGGCCATCCCCGCGACCGGGCTGGCCCGCGAGAGCATCGTGCGAGAGGTCGAGAGCGTCGACGACGCCGAGCTGCGCGAGCTGATCGCGCGGGTCCGGATCGAGCACGATCGGTAAGCGATGCAGCGCACGTTGATCCTCGGCGTGGCGATCGCGGTGTGCGTCCTGGGGATCGTCGTGATCGGGGACGCGCTGATCGGCAGCTTCCCGGCCGCCGGCGAGCCGGGCGAGGCGCACACCGGGCTGATGGCGATCGGCCTCGCGATCACCGCGCTCGGCGGCGCGGGGATCGGCTGGATCACGTTCCGGTCGAAGCGCTAGCGCCGCGGACCCGCCCTACTTCGTCGCGCCGGCGAGCGCCGAGCCGCCGACCGTGAGCAGCGCCGCGAGATCTTCGTCGTTGAACTGCAGCATCCCGCCGAGGAAGTAGTCGCGCCCGAACCGGAA
>JBDTEH010000214.1:0-32163 GCA_039922635.1 Kofleriaceae bacterium
ACGCGCCGAGCGACGGGGCTCCGCCCGACATCTCGACCGATGGGCGGTACAACGCCGACGACGGCACGCCGACGCGGCTGCCGTGCACGAGTAAGTTCGGCAACCAGCTCTCGGCGGCCGCGACCTATGGCCGGCTCGACGGTTACCTCGTCGCGATCGTGCCGCCATCGAACATGAACCAGTGCAACGCGGACAGCTCGCACGTCCATCTCCAGATCCGCATGATGGGGTCGGTCTACGATGTCGCGATCGACGCGACCGATGGCCAGACCGGCGTCGATGACGTCCACACCGGCCAGCTCGATCACGATCTGCCCGACAGCGGGTGGTCCGAGGGCTGGCACACCGGCGTGGTCGAGGACTACGTGGCGCTCGGCAAGCACTCGACCGACCTCGTGCTCGGCACCAAGGCGGCGAACGTGGCCGCGATGATGACGTTCCTCGCGACCGCGAATCACGTCAGCGTCTACATGACGTCATACGGGCCCGATGGCGGTCACCTCGTGCATCGCAACGGCACCGGGCACGACGGCCTCGTGATCACGGCTCCGCTCTCGCAGCCGGCACACCTGTTGATGTTCGCGTTCGACGATCAGGTGTTCTGAGCGTCACGGCACGCCGAGGCGCGCCAGGATGCCCTTGATGATCGACGTGGCACGGACCTCGTCGAGCAGGTCGTCGACCTTCGACAGGCCGGTGAACGCGGAGAACCGGCGCAACAGGTCGGCGGCCTGCGCCGCGCGCCGGATGCCCATGAGCTCGAACAGGTGCTGCTTGCCGTGCGCAAAGAGCTTCGCATCGAGCGCGCGCCACGGCGCGAACCGATCGGGCTCGGTCAGCGGCCACGTCGTCGCGGTCGCGGCCGTCGAGCCCGAGCGCTGGAGGATCACGTTGACCGCGTGCCGCGCGGCCTCGTTCGCGCCCTCCATCGAGGCGAGGTCCGTGCCGGTGCGCACGTAATCGCCGGCGAGCACGAGGTTCGGGATCGCGGTGCCGGCCTCGGGACGGATCGCCCACGAGCCGGGGGGATGGACGAGCAAGCGCGACTTGTTGACCGCGGGCAGGCCGCCCGAGAAGTCGAGATCGTCGTCGAGGTGCGCCGAGTGGAGCAGCTCGTCGGTGAGGACCTTGTCCGCGGGGTTCGTGCCGTTGAGCGCGGCCTCGAGCTGCTGCCAGATCTCGGCCTGGATCTCGGCGGGCGTGCACATCTTCGCGGTCTTCGGGATGAACGTGCCGGGCGTGTTCCAGTCGGAGACGTCGATCGACAGCAGCCCGCCGACGTTGCCATCGCCGTAGAGCCGGCGGAACAGCCCGAGGTCGCGCCAGAACTGCGGCTGCGAGATCGACGTCAGCGCCCACGGCGAGTCGGGATAGAACGTGTGGCCACGGACCAGCGGCACGTCCTCGTAGAGGTAGTACTGGATGCCGACCATCCACGACACCAGGTCGTCGGGATTGCGGTTGCGCAGCGTCTCGAGCACCGGATCCAGCACGCCCATCGCGGGCGTGATCATCCCGATCGCGGCGTCGATCGGGACGGCGAGCACGTAGAAGTCGGCGGTCACGGTGGTGCCGTCATCGAGCTTGATGCCGCTGACCTGGGTCGGGCTGGTCTGGATCTCGGTGACGCGCTTGCCGCCGTGGAGGCCGACGCCGAGCGCCGTCAGGTGGGCGATCCACGGATCGAACCACATCTCGCTGGTCGGTCCGCCGAGCGTGCGGTCGTTGTTCACGCCGGAGTCGGCGTAGTCGAGCATGAGCTGCATCGAGATCGTGCCGACCGTGCGCGCCGAGCCGCGCTTCGGATCCATCGCGACCATCGTGCGCGGGACCGCACGCAGCTGGCGCTGGAACTTCGGCGAGTACAGGTCGCCTTCGAGGAAGTCCCACCACGCGATCTGCTCGTACTCGTCGAGCCGGCGCTCGGCGCTCGACGTGAAGAACTGCAGGATCTTCGCCGCGAACAGCCCGCAGTCACCGTCGTCGAAGTCGAGCTCCTGGAAGAACAGCTCGAGCGCCTCGAGGATGTCGTATGGCTTGTCGACCTTCTTGCGCGCGAACCGGTACCACGTGTCGTGGTCGACCATCGCGATCGCGCTCTCGGTCGTCGGCTTGAGGTGATCGACGACGTGGCCGGCACCGCTCGGGATCCGCGCCATCGTGTCGATCACGTGCTTGTAGAACCGGGGAAAGAACCGGAAGCCGTGCTCGCCGGGGAGATCCTTGCGGCCGCCCGCGCCGGTGCCGGTGACGGGTTGGCTGCGCGCCTTGCCGCCCCACGCGGGCCGCGCCTCGTAGACCTCGACCTTGAAGCCGCGCTCGACGAGCTCGTGCGCCGCGGTGAGGCCGGCGACGCCGCCGCCGATGACGATGACCGTGTTTGCCATATCGAGGTTCTCCTACGTGACCACGCCGCCGGTGGACCATTTGACCGCGAACGCCAGCGGACCTGGATCGATCGGCGCGCCGGCGAGCGCGGCGATCGCGAGTTGATCGACCTTGCCCCCGCGTACCGCCGCGATCCGGCGGGCTCGGGCGAACAGCGCCCGCGCGGCGCGGGGGTCGCCGAGCAGCTGGTCGGCCTGGCCCCACAGCCGCAGCGCGGTCGGCGCGTAGAACGAAGACCTGCCGCGACGGTGCAACGCTCGCGCGCGCTGCTTCGCGCGGGCGGCGGCGGCGGTGTCGCCGGCCGCGGCGTTCCCGATCTCGGCGGTCGCGATCACGACGTCGATCATCGCCTGGATCGCCGGCAGCGCGGACAACCACTGCGCGCGCGCGGTGCGCTCGAGCTCCTCGCCGAGCGCGCGGGCGCGCGGATAGTCGCCCTCCGCGAGCGCGAGCTCCCCGGCGAACACCTGGCGGTAGACCCACGCCATCCCGCGGCGCGCGGCCGGAGCGCCGGCGAGGTCGCGCTCGAGTGCGCGTGCCGCCGGGAGGTCGGTGCCGGCGAGGGCGAGGGCCCGGCCGCGATAGCTGCCGAGCATCGCGCGTGCGATCAGATCGTCCGAGGCGTCGGCGAGCTCGCCGAGCATCGCGAGTGCACGCGCGGGCTCGCCGGCGTAGAGCTCGCCGAGCGCCCAGTACGTGCGCAGAAAGCTCGCCTCCCACGAGCGCTCCAGGCCGAGCCGCGTGCAGATCTGATGGCCCTCCTCGTGCGCGATCCGCATCCCGCTCCAGTTCCCGCGCAAGGTCGCGAGGATGCCGGCCGCGCCGGCGGCGACCATCCGGGGATAGGGCGCACCGCTCTCGATCGAGAGCCGTTGCGCGCTCGCGATCGCGCGATCGCCGAACCGGCCGAGCGAGCCCACGGCGAGATACGCGGCGAGCATCGCCATGCCCATCGCCTGCGCCGCGTGATCGCCGGCGCGTTCGGCGACGCTGATCCCGCGCACGACGTACTCGAAGGATTCGATCGGGTAGGGGGTCGACAGGAAGCTCGCGATCACGCGATAGGCGGCGGCCACGACCTCGTCGGTGGTGGCGCGCGGGCGCAGGCGTGCGGGGACGAGCCAGCGCGCCGTGACGCCGAGCGCGCGGGCGGCGCTGAGCGCCCGGCCCCGTGCGCGCTTCTCGCCCCGGCGATCGAGCACGCCGTCGAGGATATCGAGTCCGCGCTCGATCTCGCCGAGCTTGATGAACGACTCGGCGGCCCGCACGAACCAGCGATCGCCGCGGGTGCCGATCTCGGCGCGCGCGAGCGTGTCGAACTCGGCGGCGGCGGCGGCGAGCTTGCCGCCGAGGAACAGCGCCTCGGCGCGCTTCGCGCGCAGCGCGGCGCGACCGTGTCCGGGCGCTCGCTCCGCGCCGGCCTCGACCAGGCCCATCGCGCGGCCGTACCAGTCGGCGGCGAGGCCCCACGCGAGTTGGTCGTGCGCGGTGTCGGCGGCGATCACGGCCCAGTCCAGGGCGCGCGCGGGTTCGCCGGCCTCGGCCCAGTGGTACGCGAGCTGATCGGAGGTCCCGTGCTCGCGCTCGAGCAACTCCGCGAACCGGCGGTGGAGCGCGTGCTTCGCGGGCGTCGCGATCGCCCCGGCCGCGGCTTCGCGCAGGCGCTGGTGATAGAACACGTAGACCGAGTCGCCGCTCGCGGTCGGGGTCGACCGCACGATCCGTCCGTCCTCGAGGCCGCGCAGCGCCGATTGCAGCAGCGCCGACGGGAGCTCGGCGAGCGCGCGGAGCTGGTCGAACGTCGCGGCGCCGCCGGCGAGCGAGGCGATCTCCGCGACCGTGCGCTCGTCGTGGCCGAGGCGGTCGAGCCGGCGAGCCTCCGCGTGGTGCGGATCGGCGAGCCCGGCATCGGCGAGCTCGAGCCCGATCAGCTCGGCGAGGTACGGGCTGCCCGCCGCGAGCTCGGCGGCCGCGGCGAGCCGCTCGGTCGCGGCCTGCGGTGCGAGCTCGGCGATCAACTGCGCAACCTCGTGCGCGGACATCAGGCCGAGCTCGATCACGTCGACGCGTGCGTGCAGCCGTTCGAGCAGCTCCGCAGGAGGCGGAGACTGCTCCGCACCGGTGGTCCAGGTCGCGACGATCGTCAACGGCCGCGCGATGCGCTCGACGAGCAGCGCGAGCAACTCGAGGCTGTCGTCATCGGCCCACTCCAGATTCTCGATCACCAGGATGCCGCGGATCGGCGCGCTGGACGGCCCGGGACTCGGGTCCGGTCCCGATGACGTGGTCCCGCGGGGAAACGCGAGCACGTGGCCGAACAGCTCGGTCATGCCGAGCAGCGCTCGCTCGCGCTCGACCCGCAGATCTTCGGCCGGAGGCCGCTTGATCGCGTCCTCGAGCAACGCCCCGAGCGACGGGAACACGCGCGCGACCGCTCCGGCGTGCTCGATCTGCGCGACGAGCTGCGCGTTGCCGGCGAGCTCGGTCGCGAGATCGTCGATCACGAAGTCGAACGCGCGATACGGGACGCGCTCGCGCTCGTGACAGCGGCCGCGCCACGTCACGTCGCTCGCCCCGTCACCGAGCCGCGCGCGCCGGATGGCCTCCTCGATCAACGCGCTCTTGCCGACGCCCGACGGTCCGGTCACCAGCACGAGCCGGCCGTCGCCGCGCGGGTCGGCGATCCGGGTTGCCATCCGGTGGAGCTCGGCTTCGCGGCCGACGAACGCCGCTGTACGCCGGACCTGGCGCGGCTGCGATAGCTCGCCGTCGAGCCGCGCCGCGATGTCGAACGCGCTCGGCCGGCGCTCGGGAGCCGCCTGCAGCATCGCGTCGATCAGGTCGTCGAGCTCCGGCGGAATCTCGGGGTTGATCGAGCTCGCCCGCGGCACCGTGATCGAGCGATTGAGCCGCGCCAGCACGTGCATCGTGCCGCCGAACGGCGCGGCGCCGGTGACGAGCTCGAACGCGACGACGCCGAGCGCGTAGACGTCCATCGCGGGGCTGACTTGCAGCCGCTCGGCGTACTCCGGCGCGAGGTAGGCCGCGGTGCCCACGACGCGGGTCTCGCGCGACGTTTCTTGCTCCGCGCGGCGATGCTCGAGCGCGAGCCCGAAGTCGAGCAGCTTGACGACCCCGTCGCAGACCAGCGCGTTCGAGGGTTTGACGTCGCGGTGGATCACGCCGCGAGCGTGCAAGAACGCGAGCCCCTCGGCGAGCTGCGCGAGGACGGTGCGGACCCGGCCGAAATCGACCTGCGGCGCCGCGCGCACGATCGGGTGGGTCGGTGGCGAGCTCCGCGAGGGGAGCTCGATCTCCGTGTGCGCCGCCTGGATCGGGAGCGCGCTGCGCGTGGTGCGATCGGACAGGGCGATCACGGGCCCGGGCAGGGGGCTCGCGGCCCGCGGCTGCGCGGGGCTCGCGCGTTCGACCCAGCGCCGCGGATCGATGCCCGGGAGGTACTCCATCGTGAAGTAGCAGGACTCGTCGTGCGCGACCAACTCGTAGAGCTCGACCAGGTTGCGGTGACGCAGCGAAGCGACCGCCCGGAACTCGCGCTTCAACCACAAGGTCGCGCTGTGGTGCATGATGCCGCGGAACTTGATCGCGACGTCCATATCGCGGCGCAGATCGCGGCCGAGATAGACGACGCCCATACCGCCGCGACCGAGCTCCCGTACGACGTGATAGCGCTCGCTTACGAACCGATCGATGCCCTCGGCCGCAAACACCCATTCCGACGCTATCATGCGCGGCGTGCCGGAAGCTCGAGATGCGATCGATCGACTGATCGACACCCATGGCCCCGATCGGATTTGCGAGGCGCTCAGGCCGATGGTGACGCCGGAGCGGATCGCGCGGATCGAGGGGGTGCTCGCGTCGCGCCTCGGCTCGGTCATCACCGCGGTCGAGGACACCTACGATCCGCACAACGCGGCGGCCACGATCCGGACCACCGAGGCACTCGGCCTCCAGGAGCTGCACGTGATCGAGCCCCACTCACGGTTCTCGGCGACCCAGGGCGTCACGCGAGGCGCGCATCGCTGGATCGACCTCGCGCGCTGGCCCCACGCGGAGGCCGCGGTCGAGGCGCTCCACGGTCGTGGGTTTCGGGTCTACGCGACCGCTCCCGGAGCGACCGTGTCGGTCGAGGACGTCGACATCCGCACCCCGCTCGCGATCGTATTCGGCAACGAGCACGACGGGGTGTCCGAGGGCGCGATCGCCGCCTGCGATGGCGCGATCACGGTGCCGATGTTCGGCTTCACCGAGAGCTTCAACCTCTCGGTCACGGTCGGGCTCGTGATGAGCCGGGTGGCGACCCGGCGCCGCGCTTATCTAAATGCGACGGGAGATCTCGCACCCGAGCGGCATGCACACCTCCGGGCGCGCTGGTTCGCGCTACGGATCCGCGGTGTTGTGGGTGTCCTCGAGCGCGCGCTAGGGTAACTGGCGCGGCGCCCGGCTCCGAGGGATTATCCAGCGGTCACGAGACGTTGAACCCCAGGCCCCAGCGAGAGATCTGAGATACGTACATGGAAGCCAAAGCCAAATCCTCGAAGCTCCAGAAGGCGGTGCCCGCGAAGCGCCGGCCGCTGTGGCTGAGCCTCGTGAAGTGGGGCGGGATCCTGGCGGTCACGGGCCTCGTGCTCGGAGCCAGCACGATCGCGTTCGTGCTGTGGATGTACGGCCGCGATCCGAACCTGCCGGATCCCAAGAAGCTCGAGGACTACCACTTCAAGCAATCGACGAAGGTGCTCGATCGCAACGACCACCTGATCGGTACGCTCGGCGAGCACCGCCGCACGTTCGTGCCGTACGACAAGCTCCCGCCGATCGTGGTCGAATCGTTCGTCGCGGCCGAGGACAACAAGTTCTGGACCCACGGAGGCGTCGACTACGTCGGCATGATGCGCGCGTTCATCGCGAACCTGCGCGCCGGCCACACCAAGGAAGGCGCATCGACGATCACGCAGCAGGTCGTCAAGAACATGCTGCTCACCAACGCGCGCACGTTCAAGCGCAAGATCCAGGAGATCATCCTCGCGCGCCGGCTCGAGAAGGCGCTGACCAAGCAAGAGATCATCACGCTCTACGTCAACGACATCGACTTCGGGCGCAGCCGGTACGGGGTCGAGGAAGCCGCGCTGTACTACTTCGGCAAGCACATCCAGGACGTCAACGTCGGCGAGGCGGCGCTGCTCGCGGCGTTGCCGAAATCGCCCGAGGCGTTCGGGCGCGCGTTGATCGCGTACCGCGACCGCGGCGTGGTGACCAAGACGCTCACCGACTTGAAGGGGCGCCAGTCCTACGTGCTCGAGCAGCTGGTCTCGATCGGTAAGCTCAGCCTGGCCGAAGCGCAGAAGTGGCGGGACGCGAAGGTCCAGATCGTCAAGCGCGACGACAAGGACCAGACCGTCGATTCGGAGTGGGTCGACCTCGTCAAGGCCCAGCTGCTCGACAAGGCGGGCGAAGGCAGTGAGAAGGTAATCGACCAGTCGGCGGGCACGGCGGTGCTCGATCGAGGCACGGTCGTGCGCACGACCCTCGATCCCGAGCTCCAGATCGAGGCGCAGAAGGCGCTCCAAGCCGGGCTGCGTGCGGTCGATGCGCGCCACAAGGTCGGCCGGCCGATCCGCTCGATCAAGCCCGACAAGCTCGAGGCCGAGCTGCAGCGGCTCGCGAAAAAGATGAAGGGCGAGGTGCTCAAGCCCAGGACGCCGTACGACGCGATCGTCACCGCGGTCCACGACGACGACGGCGAGCTCGAGGTCGACCTCGGCGCGACGCCGGCGATCGTCAAGCTCGGCGACGAGACCGACGCGCGCTTCAACCCGGACCACAAGCCGCCGAGCGAGCGGTTCAAGATCGGCGACGTGGTCGAGGTGTGGACGGTACCTGGCGGCGCGGCGAAGAGGCAGGGCGGCGGTGACGACGACGATCGTGCCCCGCCCGCGAAGCTGGAGCACGGCTCGCGCCGCGTGCAGCTCGCGCCCGGTCCCGAGGGGGCGGTCGTGATCCTCGACGTCAAGACCCGCAAGGTCCGCGCGCTCGTCGGCGGCTACTCGACGCACCTCGGCGATTACAACCGCGCCACGATGGCCAAGCGCCAGCCGGGTTCGAGCTTCAAGCCGCTGATCTTCACCGCGGCGTACGCCCGCGCCGAGGAGACCAAGTGCCACGCGAACGACCCGAATCAGAAGCAGGTGTGCGGCACGCCGGCGTCGATCGTCAACGACGCGCCCGAGCAGTTCGATCTGTGGAAGCCCAAGAACTTCGAGACCGGCGAGTACCTCGGGCCGGTGCGCTTGCGCGAAGCGCTCGCGCAGTCGATCAACACGGTGTCGATCCGGCTGACCTCGGATCTCAAACCCGAGACCGTGGTCGCGATGGCGCACAAGCTCGGGATCCAGAGCGAGCTGCCGGCCGAGATGGCGATCTCGCTCGGCGCGGGCGAGGTCACGCCGCTCGAGCTGGTCAACGCGTACGCGACGCTCGCGGCGGGTGGGTTGTATGCCCCGCCGGTGTTCATCGATGCGATCGACGGCAAGCCGCAGCCCCAGGCCAAGCCCGAGCAGGTGATCACGCCGGAGGTCGCGTACGTGATCACCGATACGATGCGCTCGGTCGTGACCGAGGGCACGGGCGCGATGATCGGCGCGAAGCTCAAGGTGCCGATCGCCGGCAAGACCGGGACCTCGAACGACGCGAAGGACACCTGGTTCATCGGCATGACGCCCGACTACGTGATCGGCGTGTGGTGCGGCTACGACGACCCTCGCGAGATGAGGGGCGAGCAGGGCGCGCGGGTCGCGGCGCCGGTGTTCCTGCAGATCGCGAAGGCGATGAACCTGCCGGGCAAGGCGTTCCCACGACCACCGCATGTCGTCGAGGCCGTGATCGATCGGCAGACCGGGTTGCTCGCTCCCGAGGGCGCGCCGAAGAACACGACGCTCGACGAGGTGTTCGTCGAGGGCACGGCGCCGACCGAGGTCGCGCCCAAGCCCGGAGAGGTGACCGAGGGCAGCTCGGTGACGAACGAGTATGGGGACTAGCTCGGGCGTTCGAACGGCGTGATGCGCCGGTCCAGGTCGACGGATCCGGCCGGGCTACGCCGACGTGCGGCTGTGGTGGTCGCGCTGATCGTCGTGGCCTGCACGATCGCGAACGCGGGCGTGCTCCACGACATCGCGAACGAGGTCGCGGCCCGGCTCGCCGCGCTGCACGCACCCAGGCCGGTGGTGCCGCCCGTGCCGGTCGCCGTCCAGTGGCGGCCGGTCCGGCTGACGCCATCGTTCGAGCTCGGCGCGCCGGTGCTCGCGCTCGCGGCGGCGGATCTCGACGGCGATGGCAAGCCCGAGCTCTACGCGGTGACCACGCGCGAGGTGATCGCGTTCGCGCTCACCGATCATCGCGTCGAGGAGCTCGCGCGGGTCCCGTTCCTCGGCGACGTCGCGGTCCCCGCGCCGCGCGATCCGGTCGGCGCCGCGGTGATCGAAGGTCGCACGCTCGTGGCGAGCAGCTCGAGGTTCGTGCGCGGCCTGCGCGTCGGCTGGCGCGGCAAGCAACTGGTCGGCGATCCGGGCGAGCCGGGCATCGAGCTGTGCGCGGGCGAGCGCGTCCCGCTCGTGCCGGGCCGCGACTACTTCGGCGACGCCAGCGCCGGCTACTACGGCGTGCGCTGCAAGGACCTCGCGGATCCGGCGGGCCACGTGGTGCGGCTACGCGCGACGCTCGGCTTGACCGGCACGCTCGACGTCGCCGTCTCGCGCTGCGAGGGCGACGCGTGCCAGCCCACAAACGCGGTCACGATCGCCAAGGCCGGCACGGCGTTCGCGCTCACCGATCTCGATCGCGACGGCCGGCCCGACCTCGTGTTCGCGAGCGCGAGCGCGCCGGGCGAGCCCGACGAGGTCCGCGTCGTGACGCTCGGCGACGACGAGCGCAAGACCCGGCTCAAGAAGGCGTTCACCGCCGGTGGCGTCGCGGCGCTCGCGGTCGGGGACTTCGATGGCGCGCCGGCGATCATCGCCGCGGTCCGGTTGATCGGCTCGACGCGCGTCGATCTGTGGAGGCTGAATTGAACCGCCTCGTGATGATCGCCGGGGTGGTGGCGCTCGCGGGCAGCGCGCACGCCGAGCTGCGCCCGCGCTATGGCGGCACGGTCGAGGCGACGTTGCTCGGCGCCCCCGCGACGTTCGATCCGGTCGCCGCGAAGACCCACGCCGAGGTGACCGTGAGCGGTCTGGTCTTCGACACGCTCTACGTGCTCGGCCCCGACGGCGCGGCGATCCCGCACCTGGCCGCCGCGGCGCCCGTCTTCGACGAGAAGCGGACGACCGCCCGGATCGATCTCGAGCACGGCGTCGTGTTTCAGGACGGGACCGCGCTCACCGCGCAGGATGTCGCCGCGTCGCTCGAGCGCGCACGCGCGACGCTGCACTACGTGTTGCCGATCGTCACCTCGGTGCGGGCCGACGGCGATGCGATCGAGCTCTCGCTCGCCGCGCCGGCCGCGGACCTCGCGCAGCTGCTCGCGCTGCCGCAGCTATCGATCACCAAGGGTGGGCGGGCGCCGGGCGCCAAGGTCATCGGCTCGGGGCCGTTCTCGATCGTCGCGGCGGACCCGGCACGCCACCGGCTCGTGCTGCGCGCATTCGACAACCACTTCGCCGGCCGGCCGTATCTCGATCGGCTCGAGCTGCGCTGGTACGACACGCCCGACGCCGAGGCGCGCAGGTTCGAGACCGGCAACGCGCACACCTCGACCCGCGGGGTCTCCGCGTTCGCGGGTGGCACCCCGACGTTCGTGGCGCGCGACGTCACGGGCCCGATGGCGCTGTTGGTTTATGTCGGGTTCGGGGCGGCCCACCCGGCGCTCGAGCGCGATCCCGCGTTCCGGCGAGCCCTCGATCTCGGGCTCGCGCGCGGCGGCCTCGCGTCGATCGGCTCCGGCGAGCAGGTCGTGCCGACCCGCGTGCCGGTGCCGAACGCGCAGCCACTCGATGGTGTGGGCAAGACCGGCGATCTCGATCACGCGCGCGCGCAGCTCGCCGAGGCGGCGAAGCGGACCCCCGATCTCCTCCGGCCCGGCGCGGTGAGGCTCGAGATCCTCGTCGAGGACACCCGGCCCGACGACCGCGACATCGCGGAGCGCGTCGGTCTCGCGCTGACCAAGCTCGGCATCGCGTGGAGCGTCACCCAGGTCACCGCCCAGGTCCTGCGCGAGCGCGTCGCCGCCGGCAAGGCCGATCTGTGGATCGGCCAGCTCGTCGAGCCGGTCGCCGCGACCGCCGTGTGGTGGGGCGCCGCGTTCGCCGCCGGCGGCGACGACTGGCCGGTCGCGGCGCTCCAGACCGAGACCCTCGACGTCACCGCGGCGGCGCGCGTGTTCGCGCAGCGCGTGCCGATCGTACCGCTGATGTTTCGCTCGGTCCGGATGTGGTTTCGCACCGATCTCCACGGCGTCGCGTTCGACGCGCTCGGCCGCCCGTGCTTCGCCGACGCGTTCCTGTTCGGTGCGCCGGTGCCGACGCGAGGCCGGCCGTGAAGCTGCGCGGCCGGTTCACCGTCACGCTCGCGTTCGCCGCGCTCGTCCCGATCGCGATCGCCGCGGTGATCACGACGCGCGTGCTCGCCAACAAGTGGCGCGGCAACTTCGCCGCCTCGCGCAGACAGGCCAACGCGTTCGTCGCCCGCGAGATCCATCGCCTCGAGCAGGACGTCCAGGGTGCGGCCACGGCGCTCGCCAGCCCGGACCATCCGTTCGTGGGCAAGCTGCTCCTCGATCTCGAGAAGGGCTCCGGCGAGCTCGACGCCGAGGCCCAGCGCCGGCTCCGCGAGCAAGCCGGGCCGACGATGAAGGGGCTCTCGCTCGATGTCCTGACGATCACTGGCCCCGACGACCTCGTGCTGGTCTCGCCGCACTACCGTGCCCGGATCGGCGATCCCAACCCGCTGCCGGTCGTGCGCCAGCGTGCCGAGGCCACCGGCGGCAAGCCGTTCTTCACGCGCGACTCGATCTGGACCGGCCACACCGTCGAGACCGTGCTCGTGGTCGAGTCGGCGCAGATCGCGCGCGAGGGCGGCTACTCGGTCGCGCTCGCCGCCGGCAAGCGCGTCACCGACGACCTGCTCTCGAACGTGCGCGGCACCGATACCACCGATGCGCGGATCGTGGCGCCGAGCGGTGAGGTCATGCTGCCGCCCGCCGGCGGCGAGGCCGCGTGGGCCAAGCTCGCGAAGAACGCGCCGCTGCGCACGCCGTTGCTCGGCCCCGACGGCAAGCCGGTCGCGTTCATCGAGGTCGCGGTCAGCGACGGCGGCCTCGATCAGACCCTGTTCAACATCACGCTGACCTCGGCGCTGCTCGCGCTCGGCGCGCTCGCCGCGGTGATCTTGCTCGGCTCGCTGGTCGCGCGCCGCACCGCTCGTGATCTCGATCAGCTCGTCGAGGGCTCGATCGCCGCCGCGCGTGGCGATCTCGATCACCGCGTGCCGGTCCGCGATCGCGACGAGGTCGGTGCGGTCGCGAACGCATTCAACTTCATGCTGGAGGACCTCAAGATCTCCAAGGAGAAGCTCGTGATCGCCGAGCGGATCGCCGCCTGGCAGGAGATCGCCCGCCGGCTCGCGCACGAGATCAAGAACCCGCTCACGCCGATCCAGATGGCGATGGACACGCTCCGCAAGTCGTACAAGAAGCAGCACCCGGACTTCGCCGAGATCCTCGAGGAATCGACCACGACCGTGCTCGAGGAGGCCGATCGGCTCAAGCGGATCGTCGCCGAGTTCAGCGACTTCGCGCGGATGCCGAAGCCCGAGTTCGGCCGCACCGATCTCAACGACGTGATCCGCAGCGCGCTCGCGCTCTACAAGGACTCCACGCCGCGCGTCGAGGCCAAGCTCGCCGCGAAGCTGCCCGAGCTCGACGCCGACAAGGGCCAGATGAGCCAGGTCCTGCTCAACCTGGTCGAGAACGGCCGCGACGCCCTCGGCGCGCGCGAAGGTGGCCACGTCACGGTGACCACCCGGCTGGGCGACGCGCCGGATCGGCTCACCTTGATCGTCGAGGACAACGGCCCGGGCGTGCCCTCCGAGCTCAAGGACAAGGTGTTCGCGCCGTACTTCACGACCAAGCTCGCGAAGGGTGGCACCGGCCTGGGCCTCGCGATCGTGCACCGCATCGTCAGCGATCACGGCGGCCGGATCACGATCAGCGACGCGCCCGGCGGCGGCGCGAAGTTCACGATCGAGCTCCCGCTGCGCAACGGCCAGGCGCTGCTCGCGTCGCGGATCTAGCGTTTCAAAACTCGCGAACCGCCGCGCCACCCTTGGCGCCCGTGCCGAGAGGTCATCCGAACACCCGTAAGTCTGAAGCGGGGAAACGCATCGGGCGCTGCGATGATTGCATTAGTGCTCGTCAGGCAGTGCAGAATCAGTTCGCCAAGGTCAAGGACATGGTGAAGAACGAAACCGACAAAGACCTTCAGCAGTATGTTCGAGATCTCGTCTCGCTGTTCGAGGCTGGCGCGGCTGCCCACGTGCAGCCGCTCGAGGACGTCCAGAAGGCCAAGGCTAACTGCGACTGGGTGAGCAGGATGTCGTGGTAGCCGTGAGCGAACCGACAAGGGCGTTGTACGCCGAACTTGCCGCCGCGTTTCCGGCGGTCAAGCTCCACCCGACAACGTTCACCGCGGCGAAACTGTGGGGCGCATACACCAACGACCGGTCTTTCGAGCAGGCTACCGATGGTCGCGCATGGAGCGAGCTGTCGAGAGAGGTCGTTGAAGCGCACTCCGCTGCGCTGGGCTACATGAACCCCGATGCATTCATTGCGGTGCTTCCTGCGTATCTAGTCGTGCTTGGAGACGCAGGGAACGAGCTCCCCGCGTTTGTGCTCGGTGAGTTGACGCGCAAGGAGGACTTTCGCGACGTATTCGACGCACGCGTTGCCCAGATGACGACGCAGCAGCGATCCGTGATCGCAGTGTTACTCGAGCAGCTGGCGAACACCCAACCGTTTGCGCAGCACTACGGCGCCGAGCTAGCGGCGGCGGTGACTAGCTGGCGAGCGGTAGACGCTGGCGAGCGGTCGTAGCCTCCCTGAACCCGCGAAGACTCGAGTTCGACGCGTCGTGCCGCACATTCGGAGGCGACCGTTCAGGGGTGTAGTTGCTGAGCTGATCGCCGCGTGCGACGTCGATGGTCATGACAATGTCACCACCGACCTCACGAAGCAGATCGAAGACCTCGTCCGGCAGCACGTTCGATGCGGAACCTTGTGGTGTGACCGTGCCGCCAAGGGAGCAGCGTAGCAAGCCGACGGCACCAGGTCGGACCGGCGGTGACCCACGACGTGCAACCGGATGGATCGGGTTTGCGAAACGCCGGCCACCGGTAGCGCTCAGCTGTCCGGGTGCGGTGCACCGATCGACGGCTCGCGCACGTGTCGCTACTGCGGTGCGACGATCGAGCGAAGCTCCGGCCCCGAGCCTCGGTTCGAGAGCGTCCAGCACGCGATCCTGAAGCCCGATGGGGTCGGTCCCTCGAATCGCACGAGGGTGTCGGCGGCGTTGCAGAAGCTCGGCGTCGCCGCGGACATCGCCGATCACCTGATCGCGAACGCTCCGTGCGAATACGACTTCGGCAAGCAGGAGAGCCAGACTTGCTTCGGCGATTCCACCGTGGAGGCTCGAGCTCAGACATGGCTGCCTGGTGGGTTCGGCCTCGGCTGCATCGTCGTCATCGGGCGCCACAGAGGGTCTCGTGCTCGAGCGCGGCGTGCCGCCGCCGAAGATCGCTCCGTCAGGCGTCGTTGCCGCCGGGAACCTCGTGGATGCTGATCAGGCCGTAGCGCCGCCATCCCGTGGAGAGGAAGTAGGTCCGCGGCCACGCGACCAGCGGACCGAAGTAGCCCGACGGGGCCTCGAAGTACGGCCGGTGCTCGCGCTCCTTCCAGCCGTCGAACGACAGCCCGCTCGCATACGGATCGATCGTCCACGGGCGCTTCAGCCGGTCACGGTCGGCGCCGTGGTGATGCCAGTTGTTGAGCACGTACGAGATGCAGTGCCGGACCTGCTTCGGGTGGGTCAGCACCGTCGCGTGATACCGATCCGTGAACACCGAGCCACGCCGCCGCTCGGGGAGGCCGCGCGCCGCGCTGACGAGCGCGTTGATGTGCTTCGCCGCCGAGATCCCGAACGCCTTCATCCCGGTGCTCAGCGCACGCTTGTCGGTCGCCTCGACGAGCAGGTGGATATGCGACTTCTGGATGCTGAAGTGGACGATCCGGAACGTCTCCTCGTGCTTGTAGACCTGGATGGTCGCCTCGCGGATCGCGCCGAACACCGCGTGGGTACGGAGCGAGCCGATCTCGTCGCACGCCCGCAACACCACGTGCACCGGGTGACGCGCCGAGAGCTCCGGCCGCGCGAGGTGGCGCTCGCTCGCGCGACGCCGCAGCCCGAGCTTCTCGAAGCTCGGCCGCCCCGCACCCTCACGCGCACCGCCGCGCCACTGCCCGTTCTTGTCGAGCTTGCGGTCGAGCTTGGTCAGCGCGAGCTGGACGTGGCGTTTACGGGCGCGGCGAGTCACCGATACATTGTAGCGACGACGGGAGCGTTGTCGATGAAAAACGCCGATATTCTTGAAAACCGCATACCTCATGGATCTTCGACGCCGGCACAGTCGGGGGCTGAAGTGTCACGGATGTCTTTGGTTGCACAGGCCTTCGGCCTCGGCCTGCGGATCCGGATCCGGATCCGGATCGGTGGAAGATCGAAATGATCGGCGCTCGCCGGCGTCCCGCGCTCACGCTTGGAGGTCACCCAGCACGGGCTTCGCACGCGCAACGCAATTCGCGACTACGAGGCGATCCGCGCCGCGGGCCGCTGTTGGCGGAGCACGCACGTCCAATCTGATCGCGGCTGGAGTCGGCGACGCAGACGACGGTGACCGGATCCGCGATCCGCCGCCTCGTAGCTCTCCAGCTCAGTTCTGCGTGTGCATCTTCGCGATCCGCCATGCGCCGTCGGCGTCGTGGTGCCAGGTCGCGTCGAACACGCCCGAGACGTGCAGCGGCTTGCCATCGGGCGCCGTGACGTCCTGGATCCAGTGGCCGTGTTGGTGCGCGGTCGCGCCGGTCACGGTCGTCGACTCGGCGACCAGCGTGTACGCCTGCACCTTGTAGCCCGCGAAGCCGCGCAGCATCGCGGCGACCTTGTCACGGCCGACGAGCCCGGCTTGATCGCCGTGCGAGATCGCGATGTCGGGCTCCATCAACGCGACCGACGCGTCGACGTTCATGGCGAGCACGCTCTGGCGATACGCGCCGAGCGCCGCGACGACGTCCACGTCAGCGGATGGCGTTGCGGTCGAGACCGGCGTCGGTGGCGCGACGAGCGCTGCGGCGGGAGGCGCGGTCGAGCCGCATCCGAGCAGCCCGAGCAGCCCGAGCACCGGCCACTTTGTTCGCGCTTCTGCCCGAGGTCGGTGCGCCAGTCGGCGAAGCTGAGGGATCACCGGGACCACACGGATCATCGTAACCGAATGGTGATTGTGGGCGATGCGCATCGTGGATCAGTCGCGGATGAACCGGGTCGAAAGCAGGCGACACGACCGAAGCCGGATCGTACCAAGGTACTCAGCGACGTGAACCGTAAGGTAGTGCCGGCGCGACCGGGCGCGATCACGCAGGCACGAGATATATCGCGACCAGCGCCTGGTCCGCGTCCCACGGTGCGGCGACCTCGTTGCGGAGCAGCCGATAGCGGCCCGGCGGGAGGTCGACGATCAAGCCGCCGTTTCCGTCGCCGTAGCCATCGCCGAATTCGAGCGCTCCACCGCTGGGCACGGTGGCCGCGAGCTCGCGCGCGGCCGCGACCTTCTTGAGCCACAGGTAGACGATCGCGAGCTTCCCCGACGCCAGCTCGAGCTCTCCGACTTCGTTGGCCTCGTCGAGGCCGCCCGGCCCGAGGACCTGTTCGAACAGCGCACTGGCCTCCGTGGCTTGCCACCACGCGCGCGGCGGCGCGACGAGCACGAGGGTGCCATCGGCGAGCCGGTGCGCGTCGAGCTTCCCCGACTTACCCTCGAGCTCGAAGGCGAAGCCGCTGCTCGCGCCCACATCGACGGCCGTCAACTCCTCGCCCTTCGCGAGGCCGCGCATGATCTCCGCCGGGGTTCCGGTGAACTGCGCTTTGGTCGCCGCGGGCTTCGTCGGCACCCAGTCGGTGGCCGAGCGCGCGTCGAAGATCGCGACGGTCAGGGACGCATTGAGAGACGCGATCGATCCGATTCGCATCCGCGCACTCTCCCACAGAGAACCTCGAGGCACATGGCCAGAGCGCGCGATGGCGCGCGATGCGGTGCGCGCGAGACCAGCCGCATCACCTCACGCTTACTCGCGCTTCAGCCCGAGGTCGGTGCGCCAGTTGATGCCGAGCGAGAACAGGTCGACGTGGGTGTCGTACGAGCCGGGGAACGCGTCCGTGCCGGTCGCGGTGACCGTATCGAACCACGCGTGCTGGTAGCCGAAGTCGACGCGGAACGCGGGCGTCACCTCGTAGCCGGCGCCGATCGAGATCGCCGTGCTGTTGCCGTCGGTCAGCGACGGCGAGATCGTGTCCGTGGGCTGCGACGAGATCGAGCGCAGCACGCCGAACCGGGTGGTCAGCGCGGGTAGGCCGCTGAGCCGCCACTCGAGCGCGCCGCGGTAGACGTGCGCGTTGTTGTAGTTGCGCGGCACGCTCACCGTGAAGCCGTCCGAGCCGACGAACGTATCGGACGTGTACTGCGACCAGCGCTCGAACGTGTACGCGGCCATCGCCTGGATGAACGGCGTGATCTGATACGACGCACCGACCTGGAACACGTTCGGGATGGTCAGGTTCGCGGTGACGTCCTGGTCGTGCACCATCGGCGTGAACGGCGGCGGCACGTTCGTGAAGTGCGCGCTGCCCGTCAGGCCGATCGAGCTGGAGTGCGAGTAGTGCGCGCCGATCACCAGCGGGATCGTCGGCACGTGGATGCCGAGGCCGACCGAGAACGAGTTGGCACCGCCCGACAGGCCGATGCCGCCGTCACCCTCGTGATCGAGGAAGTTGAGCGACTGGTGGAGCTCCTCGGTCGCCTGGTAGCGATAGAACGAGGCGCCGAGCTTCAGGAACGGCACCGGCTGGAAGCCGACGCCCGCGCCGATCCGGAACACCTTCTGATCGACGCTCTGGATGTACTCCTGACCCGGCCAGCCGTTCGGCCAGACCAGCGCACCGCCGGCCGGGAGGTCGACACCGAGCGCGAGGCCGAGCGCCATGTCCTTGTTGAAGTGCGTGCCGAACCCGACGGTGCCGCTCGGCGGCGTGTTGTATTGCGGGATCAGCGACGCGCTCTGGCCTTGGTTCGACCAGGTCGTGCGGTTGACGAGGATCTCGCCGCTGGCCGAGATCGCGAGCCCGTCCTGGCCGGCGAGCTCGGCCTCGTTGATGAACAGCGCCTCGGGCCCGGTCTGCGACGCGGTGGTCGCCGACGACAGCGCGAGGTCGCGTGCGTTTTCGTTGGGGATGATGTAGCCGCCTGCGAGCGCCGTCGCCGGTAGCAGGAGCGAAGTTGCGAGGATCAGTTTACGCATGGCCTACCTACGGGAGCGCTTGGATGCTGGGCGGGTTGGTGTCGGAGGTGACGAAGCTCGCGATGTCGGACTGCGCGGTGCTGGTGATCAGCGGATCTTTCCAGTCGGTGACGAAGCCGTGCTCGACCGCGCCGGGCGTCGACCCGGTCGTGCACGCGGCGAGCTTGGGACCGGTCGGGGCACCGCCCGTCGTGATGTTCCAGAACAGCGAGAACGTGCCGGTGCCGGACCCGAACCCCGACGCGATCGGCAGCGGGCCGACCGTGTTGAAGTTGTTCGCGAGGATGAAGCCGAACGGGTTCGGCACCGTCTGATCGCAGAACGCGACCTGCGCGAGCACCTTCTTCGCGGCCTGCGGCGTCGCGCCGGTCTGGTCGGCGAGCAGGTTCGGCAGCGTGTGCTCGGTCAGGTGGCCGGCGTAGTTCACCGGGTCCGCCGGATCGAGCACGGTCTTGGCGACGACCAGGAACTGGAGGTACGCCGAGGTGCCGGGCTGGACGCCGAGCGAATCGAGCAGCGCGAGCGTCGAGGCGACGAACGCGGGCGAGTTCGTGAAGATGTCGACGACGGTGCCACCGCCGACGTTGAACGCGGCCTTCGAGATCCGCGGGTTGGTCGCGACATCACCGACGCCCTGGATCGAGCCGAGCGACTGGCCGGAGTAGTAGATCGTGGCCGGGTTGATGATGAAACCCTCTGCCGCCGTCGTGATCATGTAGTCGAACAGGTTGTGGCCGGTCGGCGGCAACCCGGTCGGCACGTACGCGATCGCGCGGACGAGCTGCGACTCGTCGATGAAGTCCTGGCGGAACGTGTCGCGGGTGCGGAAGAAGTTCGAGGTCACCAGGTAGTTCGACGAATCGAACGGGATGCCGGCGGCGAACGCGTAGCCACCGCACGCGCCGGGCGCGTTGCACGTCGACGAGACCGCACGGTACTGGAACGTGCCGGGCGTCGTCATGTCGGAGGCCAGCACGCACTTACCCGGCGGCTCGGCGTCGCCCTGGGCGCCGGCCGGCAAGCCGGTCACGCACGTGTTGGCGGGCGCGCACTGCGGCGCCGCGAACCCGGGGATGTTCGTGGTCGCCGAGCCTGGCGTGCAAAACGACCGGTCGCCGTGCTTCGCGGCGTCGATCGCGACCACCACCATGCCCTTGGCCGTGAAGCCATCGGCGACGGTGAGCATGTCGGCGCGACCGCCGCCGAGGCCGTGACGGAACACCATCAGCGGGGCACACTTGCCGAACGGAGCGAGCGTGCCGGTACACGCGGGGACCGCGCCCGGCTTCGGCGTCGCGATCAGCACGTGGATCGTCTCGGGCGCCGCCATCGACGGATCCGAGTTGAACGCGCCGGTCAGCTCGTTCAGGAGATTGAACGTCGTGATGTCGACCTCGAGGATCTCGTTGATGTGATCGCCGACGCCGGTGCCGGGGACCAGCGTCGGATCGACGCCGTACTTCGCGAACGCCGCGGTCGGGGTCAGCGCGGTGACGGTCGAGGTGTTCGCGGTGGTCGCCGGCTGGGTGTACGGCAGCGCGCCGAGCTTGACCGCGGTGTCGAAGATCGACTGGGTGTGGAACGTGTACGCCATGCCGAGGTGCGCCGAGTCGAGCCCGGCCGTCGCGAGCTCGCCGAGCAGCGGCGCGAGCAACAGCCGCATGTTCTCGAGTTGCTGCGCCGTGGTGTCCGCGATGCCGACGAGCTGCGACTTGCCCGCGACCGCGATCGGGTTCTTGAACCGGACGATCTTCGCGACCGTGCCGGCGCCGATCGGGTTGCCGGCCTTGTCCTTGATATCGGTGGTCATCACGACCGCGTAGTCGGTGTTGTCCTTGAGCGGCTTGGACAGGAACACCGAGGCCGGGTCGCCGGCCGAGGCGCCGGCCGGCTGGATCGCGATCACCGGCGACAACGGATTTGCCGCGCCGCAGCCCGAGGTGAACTCGCAGGGCTCGAGGATCAGCGCGCTCGCGGGGACCTGGACCGGATGGTCCTTGTCGCTGAGGTCGTAGAGCCGGAGCGAGTTGGCGTCGATCGTCTTGGCCTCGATCAGCTCCGAGGTCGGCGCGAGGATCGCGCCGGTCGTCGCGAACCCGTCGAGCGCGAGGAAGCCGGCCGCCGCGGCGCTGGTGCACTTGCCGCTCGCGTCGAGCGGCGTGCTGAGGAACGCGCACGCGGCCTGATCGGTGAGGTGGCCGCTCGCCGGGTCGCGGAGCAGGTCGATCGGCAGCGGCACCAGGCCGCGCGCTGGATCGATCGAGACGTTCGTGACCTCGGGCTGGGTCGTGAAGGTCAGCGCGATCGCGAGCTGCTGGTGCGGGAACTTGAGATCCGCGATCGGGAACGCGGTGCCCTTGTAGAGCGTGATGACCTGGTTGAGCTGCGCGCCGAGCGCGAGCGCCTGCTGCGTGCCGTACTGCGCCTTGAGCAGGCCGAGGTTGGCCGGGTCGGTCATGTCCTGACCCTGCTCGATCAGGCTGAACACCTGCGACGCGTAGATCGGCGAGCCGTCCTTGGTCTTGACGCCATCGGGTCCGCCGCGCACGACCGCGACGTACGAGCCGCCGGCCCAGGGCGCGAAGCCCTTGTGGTGGATCGTCAGCGTGCCCTTCGTCATGCCCTTGACGTACGACGCCGCGGTGAGCGGCTCGAGCGCCGCCTCGCCCTGGGCGCCGCCCGAGATCCCGTAGACGAAGAACTTGTCGGGCGTGAACGAGGTCAGATCGAGATCCGGCGCGGTGTTCGTGGTCTGGCCCTTGTCGTCGAACGTCGTCTGCGTGAAGTCGATCGTGATCGCGACGGCCTGATCGCTCGGGAACTTGCCCGCGAACGACCCGAGCAGCTCGGCTTGCGCGCACTTGGCCGGCGCCGACGTCGTGTCGGTCGGATCGCCGCACAAGGTGTTGAGCGGGTTGGTGAACGCGAGGTCGTTCGGCAGCGGGATCTGCGACGTCGTCGGGTCGAACACCGCGGTCGCGAAGTTCGTCGGCGCGTCGTGAGCCACGTCGGGCGCGCAGGCCGCGAGTAACGTGATGAGCAAGGTGGTGCGAAGCATGGGGGTCTCCACTAGTGCGCCGTGAACGTCTGGGTGGACACGACAACCGAATCGATCTGGCTGCCGAACGCGTAGTCGAAGTACTGGTTCTTGACCCACTGACCGAGCAGGTCGGGGCCGCCGAACAGCACCGGTACGTCACGCTCGGGGCCGGGGAGCTGCATCTTCACGACCGGCTTGGCCGGATCCATCACCGAGATGTGACGGACGTTGCCGCACGAGCCGAACGGGAACGCGAGGCCCTTCGCCGAGGTCGACGGCGTGCCGACATCGACGGTGAACGCGCCGCCGGGTCGCGCGAACGGACCGGGCTCGTAGTTGGTCGTGATCAGCGCGAGCAGCGGCAACGGCTGCATCGTGTGGACGCGGCCCCACAGCCAGTTGTTCTGGGTCGAGTACTTCGCGGTGATGGCGTCGTACGCCTGGGTCAGCGCGGTGGCGACCTGAGCCGCGCACGTGCGCGTCGCGACGACCGCACCGGAGGCCGCGACGTTGTTGCAGAACGAGTTGCTCGGTTGCGGCGTGGTCTCGTCGAACGTGAGCATGTACATCAGCGCCTTGATCGCCTGGAGCTGGCTGACGCCCTGACCGGCGACCGCGAGATCGTCGGTGAACACGTTGGTCACGACATCGCGCAGGAACGCGTGGAACAGGAAGCAGCCCGCGGAGTCCGCCGGCACCGTGCCGCTGGTGTCGACGCCCGACAGGTTTGGATCGGTGCCGGTCAGCCCGGTCGGGCAGTCGGCGCCGTCGGCGAGCCAGGTCGCGAGCACCGCCTTCGCGGCGGTGAGATCGGCCGAGTCGCCGGTCGTCGGCATCGACCCGATGTAGGTCGCGAAGAACTTGCCGGGGCGCGACACGTGGTCGGCCTGGATCGACATCATGTCGTCGAGCGAGACGTTGCCGCTCGCCGCGAGCGCCGCCTCGATCCGCTCCTGGATCCGGGTCGCGCGGAACCCGGTCGAGTCATCCCAGTCGAAGCTGAGGTACGGCGGGTGGGCGAGCGGGTTGTTGTCATCGGAGACCCCGGTCGCGGTCGGATCGGCGTTCGCGGTGAAGTAGTAGCCCTTCGCGGGATCCTTGCCGTGCGGCAGCAGGTCGTCGGCGATCCAGCACGTGGCCGGAACCGGCGTCGCACCGGCGCTCGCGCAATCGCTGGTGCCGTCGCCCCACTCCGCGGTGCCATCGCCCGGCAGCGGGAACCACGGCGCCATCGGCGTGGCGGTCTCGGTGAACTTGCGCACCGGCACGAGCGCGTGCGGGTCGTACGCGATGTGGCCCTGATCGTCGGCGAGCACGAAGTTCTGCGCGCCGGTCGAGAAGTCCTCGAGCGCCGCGATCGCCGCGTCGACATCGACCGCGGTGTCGAGGCCGAGGATCGCGCGGAGGTCCTGCGTGTTGCCCTCCTGGCCGGTCCACCGCACGCTGACCGCGTGGCCGCCGGCGTCGGGCGCCTGGATGATCGGGCCGTGCTGCGGGATGATCAGCACCACCGCGGGCGGCTGCGTGATGCCGGTCAGCGTGTTCGCGTTGACCAGGCCGTCCTTGGTGCGGACGAGGAACGTCTGCGGGACCGGGATCGTCGAGACCGGCGCGCTCTTGAACAACACGCACGGCGCGCCGGCCACCCCACCGGGACAGCTGGCCTGCGGCAGGAACTGCTCGAGGTAGACATCGGTGACGTCGTAGCCGACGACGGTCACGCCCCAACCGACGTGCGCGCCGCGGCCGACGAGCGCGCCCGGGATCCCGGGGAACGCGCCGCCGGTGAGGTCGAGGTTATCGCTCGCGGTCGCCGACGTCATCGCCGAGAGGTGGAACAGCGGCGGGTACTGCAGCGACAGGTGCGGGTCGTTCGCGACCATCGAGACGTGGGTCGCCGACTTCGCGGCGGCGATCGCCCAGTTGTTCGAGCCGACCGTGGCCTCCATCGGGCGCAGTCGATCGCGAAGTGCGTCGAACTGCGCGCGGGTCGACGACAGGACCGTGAGGTAGGGCGCGAGCGGCGAGGTCGGCGTGACGCCGGTGCGCTGCGCGAGGACCGTGTGCGGGGTGTCGGAGAGCGTGTGCGCCTGCTCGCCGGCGGGCGCGGCCGCGCGGATCCACGCGTTCACCTTCGCGAGGTCCTGGTGGGTGCCGCCCTGGCCGTAGACCGCGTAGAACTGGCCGTTCGCGGACTCTTCTTCGATCGACTCGGACAGCTGGAACTGCTGGAGGCGCGCCATCGCGAGCGTGTCCTGCGGCGTCCACTCGGCGATCTCGGCCGGCGCGATCGGGAACGGCAGCTGCTTGTACTCGCCCGACATCAGCGATGGCTTCGCGCGGAGCTCGCCGAGGTAGGCGTTGACGCCCGCGACATACGCGTTGACGATCGCGCCCGAGTCGGCGTCCATGTTGGCGACCAGGTCGTCCTCGAGGCGGTGGCCGGCGCGGGTCGTGAACAACGTGCGGATCTGGACGTCCTGCGCGAGGCCATCGACGCCGATCATCTCGGCGAGGTGCGCGCGCGCGACGTGGCGCAGGAAGTCCATCATGAAGAACCGATCGTGGGCGTGGACGTAGCCCTGGACCGCGAAGCAATCGATCTTGGTCTGGCACTTGATGTGCGGGATGTCCTGGGCGTCGTACTCGACCTTGACCGGTGCGAGCAGCCCCGGGATGGTCTCGCTGGTCAGGGTCATCGGCCCCGCGGCGACTTTCACCGTCGCGGTCAGGCCGTCGGCGGTCGCGGCGGTGAGCGTCGCGGTGACCGTCCCCGTGGGCGGAGTGAAGATGACGTGCAGGCCGGTGCTCGCCGACAACGCGCCGCCGCCCGCGAGGGTCCAGGTCACGGTCTCTTCCGAGGTCGTGTTCTGGATCACCGCGGAGAAGTTCGTTGGCCCCGTGATGCTGACCGTGCCCGACGGATCCGACGGGCTGATCATCAGCGTGGGCTCCGGGTTGTCGGGGTGGCTGCATCCCGCGACCAACGCGACGACGACACAAGTTACGATAGAGCGCATCAATCCCTCCAGAAACGTTCCTGGATGTACCGCGTGTCCCGCCCTCTCAACAGGGACTCGGACCGTGAATGTGTGTTTCGCCGTAGATCAGCGCGTGACACAGCCGGTGATCGAATCGTACGCGGGCGTACCACCCGGTAGCGGCCGCTGGATCGCGTTGGACTCCTGATCGGTCGTGCTCGTCAGCACGGAGATCATCCCGGAGATCGTGCCGTGGACCGCGACCGGGCATGACCAGGTCTTCGTGACGGGTGCCACGTTGCCGGTCTTCGCGATCTCGCCGTAGCTGCCGCCGAAGTTCCACGTGCACGCCTTCACGTTGCCGGTCGACCTGGTCACCGCGCAGCCGAGGTCGAGCGCCTGGACGTCGCCGAAGTCGCTGCCGCAGAACGTATCGCCGCAGACGTCGTCGAACCCGCGGTGGAGGTTGCCGAGCGTGGTGTCCCAGGCCGCCACGTTCTTCGGCGCCACGTAGTAGTCGTTCGCGTCGACATAGGTCGTGCCGGCCTGGACCGTGATCGGCGTCGCGCCGATCGGGTGCTCGAAACAGTCCGCGAGCGTGTCGTAGATCGAGCCCATGCCGGGCAGCGGCGTCTGGAGCGCGTCGTCGGCGCTCTGCAGCGCCGCGATCAACTTCGGCCCGGAGGTTTTTGGCTTGAAGTGGCACTGATACGTGACGACGTCGACGCCGACGGTCCCGAGCTTCGGATCGATCTGATGTTGCGAGGCGGTGAACGTCCATGCGCAGTCGTGCACGGTCGCGTTCTTCGACGTCACCGAGCAGAACACGCTGAGCGGGGTGAGGTTCGCAAAGTCGCCCTCGCAGAACGTGTCGCCGCAGACCTGATCGAACTCGGCGTCGAGCTTGTCGCGGATGCCGTACCAGGCCTCCTCCGCGCCGTTGCCGAAGTCCTGGATCTGGACGTACGTGGTCGCGCTCGAGTCCTGCTCGCTGTCCTCGAGCTGGTCTCCCTGGCTCACGCAGGCGGCCAGCACGACGAACGAGACACATGCGAACCGGGTCATGGGAGGCGCGTCATAACGCAGCGCGTGTAAAACACAAGCGGAATTCCAAGTGTCGGAATGTGTTGGAAGCTTTGCGCGTTAAGTTGTATGAGGTCGACCATGGCGAAGCACGCGATCGAAGGCTGCCTGACCGCAATCGTGACCCCGTTCAAGGCGGGCCGCGTCGACTTCGAGACCCTCGCCAAGCTCGTCGACTGGCAGATCGAGAACGGCATCGATGGCATCGTCTCGGTCGGCACCACCGGCGAGTCCGCCACGGTCGACGTCGAGGAGCACGTCGCGGTAATCGCCGCGACCGTCAAGGCGGCGCGCGGCCGCGTGCCGGTGATCGCGGGCGCGGGCGGTAACGCGACAAGTGAGGCGCTCGCGCTCACCAAGGCCTCCGAGGACGCCGGCGCCGATGGCCTGCTCCACGTCACGCCCTACTACAACCGCCCCAACCAGGAGGGCCTGTATCACCACTTCGCGGCGGTCGCGCGCGCGACCAAGCTGCCGATCGTGCTCTACAACGTGCCGTCGCGGACCGCGTGCGACCTGGCGACCGATACCGCGGCGCGGCTGTGCGAGTTCGCGAACATCGTCGCGATCAAGGACGCGACCGGTAACCTCGTGCGCGGCGGCGAGCTGATCGCCAAGGTCGGCGAGCGCCTCGCGGTGCTCTCGGGCGACGACGGCACCGCGTTCCCGCTCTACGCGCTCGGCTCGCGCGGCGTGATCTCGGTGGTGTCGAACCTCGCGCCCAAGGACATGGCGGACATGTGGGATCACGTGAAGGCCGGCGAGTGGGACAAGGCGAGGAAGATCCACTACAAGCTGCGCCACCTCAACACGCTGCTGTTCACGGAGCCCTCGCCGGCGCCGATCAAGGCGGCGCTCGCGCTGCTCGGCAAGTGCTCGACCGACGTGCGGCTGCCGCTGGTCGCCGCGACCGCGAAGCTGCACGACGAGCTCCGCGCCGAGATGCACGCTCAGGGCATGCTGTGAACCCAGCCGCGCGGGTGCTCGTCGTCGGCGCGGCCGGCAAGATGGGCAAGGCGGTGCAGGACGCGGCGGGCGGGCGAGCCGACGTGCGGATCGCCGGCACCATCGATCAGGGCGACGATGTCGCCGCCGCGCTCGCGCAGTGCGATGTCTACGTCGACTTCTCGACGCCGACCGCGACCCTCGCGGTGGCCCGCGCCGCGATCGCCGCGAAGCGCGCGGCGATCATCGGTACCACCGGCCTGGCCGGCGACGCCGAGACGATTTTCGGCGAGCTCGCGCAGGTCGCGCCGGTCGTCGTCGCGGCCAACTTCTCGCTCGGCGTCAACTTGATGCTCGGCCTCGTCCGCCAGGCCGCGCGCGCGCTCGGCCCGGCGTGGGACGCCGAGGTCGTCGAGACCCATCACCAGGCCAAGCGCGACGCACCCTCGGGCACCGCGCTCGCGATCGCGCGCGCGATCGCCGCGGGCCACGGCGCCGACTACGACGCGGTCAAGCGCCACGCCCGCGATGGTGACATCGGGCCGCGGCCGCGCGGCGAGATCGGCGTGGCGACCGTGCGCGGTGGCGACGTCGTCGGCGAGCACGTCGCGTACTTCTTCGGCGACCACGAGCGCATCGAGATCGCTCATCGCGCCACCTCGCGGGGGATCTTCGCGACCGGGGCACTCGTGGCGGCCGCGTGGGTGGTGGGCAAGCCGCCAGGTCGTTACACCATGCTCGACGTGCTAGGTTTGCCCTCGTGACCGCGACCGAGCGCATCACGATGGTCGTCCTCAACGAGGATGGATCGCGCGATAAATTCACGTTGAGCTCGTGGGTGGGCATCCCCCGCAAGCACGAGCTGATGTGGATCGGCGACGACCCGTACATGATCATCGAGGTCGAGTACGCCGTGTCCGAGGGCTTCTTCGGCGCGCGCAGCATCGACGCCGCCGGCGTCTACGTCCGCCGGCTGACCAAGGAAGAGCAAGACGCGGTCGCGCGCCGGCTCGCGAACCCGGTCCGCGGCAAAGACGAACAGCCGTTCCGGCCATAACCTGAGCCGCCGAGGTGGCGCCAGCGTTGTCAGTCATGCGTTCGTCGCATCTGGCTGGCCACGAACTTCGCGAACGGCCGGACATCGCCCTGGGCGCTCGCGGTTTCGAGGGTCCGGAGATACGCGGCACGGTCGTCCACTCGGATGACGGTCCACGGATAGCCGCCCTCCGCGAATAGGGTGTTCATGAGGAAGCGTGCGATGCGGCCGTTTCCGTCGGGGAACGGGTGCACGTAGCCGAAAAGCCAGTGTCCAAGGACGGCGCGTACGGCCGGCTCGGGCTCGTTCTCGATGAGATCGAAGAGGGCGGGCATCGCGTCCGCAAGCAGCTCCCACCGTGGAGGTACGTGCCACGAGCCACGGAGGTACACGGGGGTAGTCCGGTAGCCGGCAAGCATCGAGGCGCTGTGCACCCCGGCCGCAACATGGGCGCCAAACATCGCGCGGTACCAATCTCGGTGCGCCGTGCGTACGACCTGCCTACCGGTCTCCGACAGGAGGATCCGTCTCACGGCTTCCCGGACGCGCTGGAATGCGAGCCAATAACCACGGGCGGCGAGCGCGTTGTGGTTATCACGGTCGGAGGGCACCTGCTCCGGATCCCAGGCTGCCGCAGCGACCCGCTCGATGAGCTCGGGCGTCACCTGATAGCCCTCGATCGAGAGCGAGTGGTACGCGTCGGTCTTGTAGGCATCGTCGATCGTCTGCAGGTACGCGTCGTGGTCCTCGGGCAACCCCTTCGCCTTGGGGAGCTCGGCAAGTACGGTCTCGCGCGCTGCAGCCCACAGCAGGTGCAGTCGCGCGACGATCGGCGGTGTCGCTGGCGCTGGAGGCGAGGTCACGCAATCGGCGTCGAGAGGATCGGCCTCGCGGACGTCGTGGTCGGCTGCCTTCATCGTGGCGACGATCTCGTCGGCGATCGCGGGTTGTCCCAACCTCCGGAACAAGCCGGCCAGCCTACCGGCGATCGTCGCGTGTCCTCCCTCGAGGAGTCGTACGAGCAGCTGTGACGGTTGTCGTACCGTTGTCGCGACGACCTGAGTCTCGATCGGATTCCGCGCGAAGAAGTCCTCTGGCACCCGCGTAAGCGCCGCGGCGACGCCGTATACGCGCAGGCCGTTCTTGATCTCGAGGTCAGGAGCGGGCGGCATGCCCTTCGCCTTGAGTGCAAAGAAAGACGTGCCGAACAGAAGATCGATGCGGTTGTTGCCGGCGCGGGGACTGTGGATGATGACTTGCTTGGGGATCGTGGTGTTCTCGGCGTGCAGGAGCAGCGACTGATCGGGTGAGAGATTCCATTCGGTCCCGAACAACGCTTCGCAATAGCGCCGACAGAACTCCCAGAACGACGCGAACCATGGCGTCGTGTCGCCGGGCATCGCGGTCGGGCTCGTGGACATCAGCCAGCCCCGCATCACCGCCTGCAAGAAGCCATGCTTCACCAGTCGCTCTCGTGACGTTCGGGAAAGCTGCTTCGAGGCGAAGACGCGCGAGCCGTCCTGCTGAAGGCCGCGTAGTTGCTCCAGGGCAGCGGCGAGCTTTTCGTTCGGCGGCGGCATGGATGAAGACACGTGCTAAGACACGTAAAAGATGTTGTATAATTACACGTAAAACAGGTCGTGCAATGACAATTGAAATATGTCGGGCGATCGCACGTAGACCCGACGTCCTCAGCCGCCTTTAACCTCAGTAGGTTGGGCCAGAAATTCGGAGAGACCCGTCGTCAAGAGTGGAAGCGCTCGGGCAAGACGATGGGGCACCTTGTCCTGATCTCGGTTTCGGTGACCGCGTCGAGAGCGCTAGACGATCGACCTCGCTCCGGTTGCCAACGTCGGACCTCGGCCGCGAGGCCGGTGCTGCGCTGCAACGTCAGTGGGCGGACCTGGGCGACGACGTGTTCGCCAAGATCATGAACGTCATCGAGAACAAGCATAGCGAGTAGTCAATGAGCTCGCGGCTTCAACAAGGCGTCAGGTGAGGACGTGAAGATCTTCGCAGCCGGCGCTGGCAACGCCAGGCTCGACCTGTAGTTAACTCGGAGCATAGCGATGGGGCAGGTCGTGGCAGCACCGGCATCGAGCAACGAGCGCATCGAGTTCATTCAGGCGCTGCGCGGGATCGCCGCGCTGGCCGTCGTGATGTTTCACGTGCGGATCTGGATCGCTGGCCCCGCGTTTCTCGATATCGGTCCGCGGCTGTTCGAGAACGGCGCCGCGGGCGTCGACCTGTTCTTCGTGATCAGCGGCTTCATCATGGTTCACACGACGTGGGAGGCGAGGGGCGGGATCCGCAATGCGGCGCGGTTCTTCGCGAAGCGCTTCGCCCGGATCTGGCCGGTCTACGTCGTCGCCGCGCTCGCGTTCGTGCTCGCGACCGGTGAGGCCCACAAGTGGTTCGCGACGAGCGATGGGCTCGCGACCTACGGCAAGTCGCTCGTGTTCTATCCGGGCAAGCACGGCCCGCCGTTTTTCGGCTGGACGCCGAACGGTGTGGGCTGGACGCTCAACTACGAGATCTGGTTCTACGTGCTGTTCGCGGTCGCGATGCTCGCGGGACGGCGCCGTTGGTACCTGTTGTGTGGGCTGTTCGTCGCGTTCCTGATCGTGATCCCCTACGCGTATACCGGGACCGTTTCAGCCAATGCGTACTTCAGCTACGACATGGTTCCGTCGCTGTTGAACCTGCTCGGCAACTCCATGGTGTGGGAGTTCCTGGCCGGCTGTGCGATCGGTGCGATCTACAAATCCGGGTTCCGGATCCAGAGTCGCGAATTCCTCGGCACGTTTGCCGTGCTCGCGGTCACGGCGACGATCTGGCAGCAACTCTCGATGGAGTGGAATCGTCAGGGGCTGACCGGCTGGGGGCCGATGATGATGATCCTGGTCCTCGCGCTCGCGCTCTACGACAAGCGGTCGCCCATCCGGGTTCACCCGTGGCTGCTCTGGCTCGGCGATATCTCGTTCTCGCTCTACCTGTGGCACCGGGTCGCGCAGCTCGGCATCCTGCGGCTGCTGCCCGAGGCGCACCCGTCGTTGCACGGTGGCTTCGGCTTCGTGATCGGCACGACCGTCGTGGCGCTCGTGCTCGCGCACTTCTCGTATCGCTATCTCGAGCTCGGCCTGTCGAAGCACGTTCGGCGCTGGCTGCTGCGCCGCATCGGCTGACGGGGCGCCGGCCGCACACGCCGGCCGCACACGCCGGCCGCGCACGCCGGCCGCACGATCGATGTGGTGGACCCTGCCGTGTACGGCGAGTCGGACATCACGTACGGTCGCCGCATGCCGATCGAAGACGCCCTCGGCCGCCGGATGGACCTCGCGATCCTGCGGATCGCCGAGCCGGGCGCGTTCCTCGGCGACCTCGAGGTCCTGCTGCCGACCCGAGAGCTTCCCGCCGGGGCGCGCGCCGGTGACGTGGTCCCGGTGTTCATCTACCTCGACTCCGACGACCGTCCGATCGCGACCACCCACCCGCCGCTGCTCGCGCGCGACGAGGTCGCGTTCCTCGCGATCACCGCGGTCACGCCGATCGGCGCCTTCGCCGACTGGGGCCTCGGCAAGGAGCTGTTGATTCCGTTCGCGGAGCAAGCGCGCGAGCTGAGCGTCGGCGAGCGCCATCCGATCGGCCTCTACCTCGACAAGAGCGGCCGGCTCGCGGGCACCATGTTCGTCAGCGACATGCTCGCCGCACGGCCGCGGCGCGCGCAGCTGAACGAATGGATCGAAGGCGTCGCGTGGCGCAACGATCCGGACATCGGCTTGTTCGCGATCCTCGAGCGCTCGTTCATCGGGCTGGTCCCCGCGAGCGAACCCCACCAGCTCGCGCGCGGCGAACCCGCGAAGTTCCGCGTCGCGCACGTCCAACCCGACGGCAAGCTCGTGCTGTCGCTCCGCGAGCAAGCCTACAAAGCGCGGGCCTCCGATGGCGAGGCGATCCTGGTGGTGCTGTCGGGTCCGAACCCGCCGCGGATCGGCGATCGCTCGGACCCCGAGACCATCCGCGCGCTGTTCGGGCTCAGCAAGAAGGCCTTCAAGCGTGC
>JBDTEH010000215.1:0-19619 GCA_039922635.1 Kofleriaceae bacterium
TCTCGTGGAGCGCGCTCTTGTACGTCATCCACGACGCGAGCGCCTTCATCTCATCGAGGTTCGCCTCGTGGTGATAGCGCATGCCGCCCTTGTAGGGCCCGAGGATGTTGTTGTGCTGGACGCGATAACCCTTGAACATCTCGAAGCGGCCGCTGTCGCGGCGCACCGGGAAGTTCACGATCAACTCGTTTTTCGGTTGACCGAGGATCTGGGCGACGTCCTGATCGATGTCGATCAGCTTCATCGCCTTTTCGATCTGCTTGGTCGCGATCTCGAAGAGGTTGCCGCGGTCCTTCAAAGCGACTTCCGTCTGCTTCGCCGCCGTGGCAGGAGGCGTTGTTGCGGTGCTCATTGCGGCTAGGCGTACCGCCGCATCCGGCAGAGGAGCAACCAATTTCACCCGCCATTTCGCCTCATTACGCAGTGTGTTAAGTCCGGGATATAAGGGCGCGTGACTGCAGAGCTCGATCGCAAGTTCGCGTTGACCATCACCGAGGGCGGCAAGCTACGCGCGCTGTTGCTCGAGCTGTGGCAACGCACGCGCATGGACTGGGGCTTCGTGACGGATCGCCTCGCGGTGACGTTTCGCAAGGAGCACTGGCTGGGCGCCCACGAGCGCCGGTTCGTCAGCGAGACGCTGTACGGGATGATCCGGAACCTGCGGCGCATCGATCTCGCGCTCGAGCGCGGGCGCAGGACCAAGCAGTCGCCGCGCGATCTCGAGCGCTTGATCACGCTGCTCGTGCTCGATGGCCAGCTCGACGCCGCGCGCGCCGCGCGCGCTCTCCCCGAGCTCGATTGGACCGCGATCACGACCGTCGATCAGGTGATCGCGGCCGAGCGCAAGCCGGCCAAGCGGATCGCGCTCGCGGCGTCGCTGCCGGATTGGCTCGCCGATCGCCTCGTGGCCGATCACGGCGATCGCGCCGAGGCGCTCGCGAACGCGCTCAACGAGCGTGCGCCGATGACGGTGCGCGCGAACACGTTGATCGGAGATCGCGACGCGCTCGCGAAGGCGCTCGCCGGCGAGCACCTCGAGACGCGCGCGGGCCGGTGGAGCGAAACCGCGCTGGTCGTCGAGACCCGCACGAACTTGTTCGCCACCGCGGCGTTCGCGGCCGGCGCGTTCGAGGCGCAGGACGAAGGCAGCCAGCTGCTCGCCGAGCTCGCGACGCCGGCAGGCGCCAAGCCGCTCGCGATCGACTACTGCGCGGGCGCGGGCGGCAAGACGCTCGCGATCGCCGCACGGCTCGCGAACCGCGGCCGGATCGTCGCGACCGACATCGATGAGAGCAAGCTCGAGGAGCTGCGCCGGCGCGCGCGCCGCGCCAAGGTCTCGAACGCGCGCACGCTGCGCATCGGCGACCACGAGCTCGATGCGCTCGCCAGCAAGGCCGACCTCGTGTTCGTGGACGCGCCGTGCACGGGTACCGGGGCACTCCGCCGCAACCCCGAGGCCCGCTGGCGGCTGCGCGAGGACGAGCTCGCCGGGTTCGCGGCGCGCCAGCTCGAGATCGTGACCTCAGCGAAGCGCCTGCTCGCGCCCGGCGGCCTGCTCGTCTACGCGACGTGCTCGGTGCTCGCCGCGGAGAACGGGGACGTCGTCGCGGCGATCCACGCGGCGCACGAGGATCTCGTAACCGTGCCGCTGGCCGAGCGGTTCGGCGCCGCGCGAGCGGAGGCGCTCGGCGAGGGTGGTGCCCTTTCGGTCACCCCCGATCGTCACGGCACCGATGGCTTCTTCGCACAGGTGCTGCGCAGAACCTGATTCGGGCATTCGTGATGCAACACCTGGTGGATCCAGCCGGTTCGGCGGCTCCACGATGCAGCACTCAACAACTCGCGATTCCGACGTTGCCAACCGCAACGACGATGGTCCCCACGGGGCAGCCTCTGACATGGGGCGTGATATCCTCTCGAAGCGCATGGCGATCGAGGTAACGGTGGTGCGGGAGCTCGCCGCACTCCGGGCAGTAGAGAGCGAGTGGCGAGCCCTCGCCGGCACGGGGCCGAGCATCCTGTTTCGCGGCCCCGATTGGCTGATCCCGTGGTGGCTCGCGTATCACAACACGCTGCAGGGCGTGCTCCACGTCCTGATCGGGCGCGCGACCGAGCCCGATGCGAGCGGCACCCAGGTCGGCGATCTCGTGTGCCTCGCGCCGCTGTACGCGCGCACCGTCAAGGTCGCGCTGCTCGATAGCCGCGAGCTCCGCATGATGGGCGATGCCGGGCCGCGCCCGCCGTCGCTCGATCTGCTCGCGCGCCCCGGCTGGGAAGACCGTGCCGGTCAGGCGATCGCGCGCACGCTGATCGACGATGCCGCGAGCTGGGACGTGATCGATCTCGAGCCCCTCGCCGATCCCTCGCGCGTGCGCGCGAACCTCGTGCAGCGGCTCGCGCCCGCGGGCTTCACCATCGAGAGCGCACCCTCGGCCGGCGGCGCGAGCCGGATCGCACTCGCGGCGGCGCCCGCCGAAGCGACCGACGCCAGCGGCCTGATCCACACCTACGGCGGCGAGCTCGCCGAGCTGCGCAAGGGGATGAGCGTGCTGCGCCGGCTGTCGCGCCTCGAGTGGGCCGAGCGCGACGAGCCCTCGCCGCTCGCCGATCCCGAAGCGGGCGCGCTGCTCGAGGATGTCGCGCTCGAGCTCGGCAAGCAGGGCCGCGTGCGGCTCGCGCGGCTCGACGACGCGACCGGAGAAGCGGTCGCCGCCGCGCTGGTCGTCGACGACGCCGATCGCGCCGTGGTCCTCGCGATGGCGGTCGATCCGCAGGTCGCGACCAAGGGCTCGCCGCAGCGCTTGCTCCACGCCGAGGCGCTGGCTGCCCGCGCGCGGGGCTGCGTCGCGCTCGATGTCGTCACCGGTGCCGGCGAGTATCCGCTGTCGACGCTGCCGAGCTCGAAGCAACCCGCGTTGATGGTGCGCGTGTGGGGCCACTCCGCGGCCGCGCAGGTCGGTCGCACGTACACCAGCGTCGCGCGCCGGGCCCGGCGTGCCCGCGAGACTCCATCGGTCGCCGCCGCGCAGGCCCGCGCGGCCTGGACCAAGATCCGCACCGCCGCGGCGCACGTCGCGCAATACGATCGCTACGGGCTGTACCGCGGCCAGCTGTGGACACGCGGGATCGAGCTCACGCCCGGGCTCGAGCTCCACGATCTGACCGAGGCCGACTACGACCGGCTCGACGATCACGTCAAGGCGGACCTGCTCGAACAGATCGCGCTCGACGAGCTCACCGCGAAGAAGTTCTGGCGCCGCGGAGATCACGCGGTGCTCGCGAAGATCGGGATCCGCCCCGCCGGCGTCGCGTGGACCGCGCGCGGCCCTGTCGAGGTCCCGGAGCTCCAGCGCACGCTGCGGATGATGAAGTACGACGCGTACATCCACTCGGTGTTCGTCGCGCCGGCGGCACGTGGCCGCGCGGTGGCGCCCGCGATGCTCGAGCACATCACGAAGGACCTGCGCGCGACCGACGCGTATCGCTCGTGGGCCCTGATCGAGGCCCACAACCAGGCCTCGATCCGCGCGTTCCAGAAGGCCTCGTTCACGCCGGTCTGTGACGTGATCCACGCGAAGATGGCGACCGTCGATCGCGTCGTGTGCCGGCCGCCGGACCCCGAAGCGCGCGAGTTGCTCGGCCTCGATAGCTGAGCCCCGAACCGCTAGATCGCGCCCCGCCCGGCGCGGGACTGGCGTATCCTGGACGGGATGCGAGGCATCGCCCTGATCGGCCTCGTCGCGCTCGTCGCAGCGTGCAGCCCCGGAGCGCCGCTCGATCCCGACGCGTCGACACCGCTCGGCAGCGACGCCGGCGTCGATCCCAACGATGGCGCGCACTCCGGCGCGCGGCTCAAGCTGACCTGGTACCAGTTCACCGATGGCACCAAGCAGTTCAGCGGCATGTACGACGCGCAGAACAAGGAGGCGTGCAGCCCGTACTTTGGCACGTGGACCGATGGCCACGCGTACTGCGTCCCCGCCTCCGGCGGCGAGGTCGTCTATACGAACAGCACGTGCACGGCGCAGGCGCTCCACTACTACGTACCGAGCGTGTGCCCGCAGCCGCTCCCGAAGTACTACCTCGAGCGCGGCACCGTCGGCTGCGAAGCGCGGCCCGCGCACCTCTACCTGCGCGGCATGCAGCTCGCGGCTTCGACCTACTACTACAAGAGCTCGACCGGCACGTGCAGCACCGGCTACACCGCGCAGTCGTACGATCAGTTTTACAACGTCGGTACGCAGCTGCCGAACAGCGATCTGGTCGAGCTCACGCTCGGCGCGCCCGAGGGCAGCGGCCGGGTCGGGGTCCGGTTCTACGAGAGCAGCGACGGCATGAAGTTCCCGTGGATGATGCACGACAGCATGCTCGACGCCGACTGCTCCGCCGAGTACGCGAGCGAGGTCTCGACCACGGCGCGCTGCGTCCCGAACGACGCGCGGTACGCGTACTACGCGCACGATGCCTCGTGCACTCAGCTCGAGCTCTCGCTGTCGAATACCTGCACCGCCCCCGCCTACGCGTATACCTACCCGGAGACCTCGTGCCCCAACGACGACGAGAGCTACTACGCGGTCGGCGGCCAGCAGGCGAGCTCGCCGCTGTACTTCCCGAGCGGCGGTAGCTGCAACTCGACCACCGCCGCCACGAGCACGAACTACTACGCGCTCGGCGGCCAGATCGCGACCGCACCGCTGATGTACGCGGCGGACACCGGCACCGCGCATCGCATCCAGCTCATCCACTACACCACGCCCGAGGGCACCCGGTTTCGCGATCCCTACAAGCTCTACGACCAGCAGATGGGCACCGCGTGTTACCCGCAGACGCTGCCCGACGGCACGATCCGCTGCGTCGCGACCGGCGGCTACATCGACACGTATTTCACGAGCTCGGCGTGCACGACGCCGGTCGAGGTCGTCGAGATCTACGAAGGCCCGAGCACGTGCGCCGCGCCGGTGGTGCCGAAGTATGCCCTCCTGGACGTCGCGCCCGATCCGGGAACGTGTACCTACGGCACCGAGGTCCACGCGATCACGACGCCGCACACCACGGCGGTCTATACCGGCTCGCCCGGTTCGTGCAGCGTGTACACCCCGTACGAGGGCGTGCTGTACAACGTCGGGCCCGCCGTCCCGCTGACCGACTTCGTCGGCGCGGCGCAGACCATCGACAACTAGCCCGTGATCGTGAACGCACGCTCGCGCAGGTGCGGCGCGACCGGCGCGAGCTCCTCGACGCCGAACCGTGCGACGCGTGCGTGGGGTGGGCCCTGCTCGCACCACGCGAGGAGCGCGGCGACTTGCTCGGGCGTGCCTTCCGCCTCGAGCTCGATGCAGCCGTCGCTGCGGTTCTTGACCCATCCGACGACGCCGAGCTGCGTCGCCTGCTCGACCGTGGTCGCGCGAAACGAGACACCCTGGACCCGGCCGTTGACGATCGCGCGAACTCGCCGCATGCGTGCAGTGTCCCACACCGGGACCTATCGAGCCTCGGCTCGGCCTGCTAGCGTTGGAGGTCCCGATGGCGCGCGTGATCAGGCTCCCCGACAAAGGTCGCCTGCTGGTCTGCACGGACCTCCAGGGCTGCATGCGCGATTACCTGCGCATGGTCGAGGTGTTCGAGCAGGAGCTCAGCGATCAGGGTGGCGATGTCCACCTGATCTTCACCGGCGACCTGATCCACGGTCCGCACATCGAGCCCGAGGATTGGCCCGACTTCCTCGGCGAGTATTATCGCGACGCCTCGGGCGACCTGATGATCGCGTACAGCCAGCTCGCGGCGCAGTATCCCGGCAAGATCCACGCGCTGCTCGGCAACCACGAACACGGCCACATCGGAGGTCCCCATACCGCGAAGTTCGCCGCGGACGAGGTGGCGCTGCTCGAGCACATCCTCGGGCCGTCCGCGACCGCGCGCATGCGCGGGATCATCCACACGTTCGCGCTCGCGGCTGTCTCCAAATGCGGCGCGGTGTTCACCCATGGCGCGCCCGCCGCGGTGATCGAATCGGTCTCGGATCTCGAGGGTGCAGACCTGTCGGGCGCCGGGTTCGCGAGCCCCCTCGATCTGCTCGACACGCCGATCGTCGGCAAGGTGCTCTGGGCCCGGTCCGCGACCGAGGCCGAGGCGCGCCGGTTTCTCAAGGCGACCGCCGGGACGATGAGCATCTACGGCCACGACGTGATCCCCGAGGGTTTCGAGAAGATCGGCGACGAACAGATCATCGTCTCGACCAGCTTTGGCCTGTTCGACCAGAACAAGGTGTTCCTCGACCTCGATCTCTCGGCGAGGTATCGCGGCGTGCGAGATCTGCGGATCGGCCACGAGATCCGGCCGCTCTACCCCGATAAGGCCCCTCCCCGTCTGGGTGGCCGCGCCAAAGCTTAGTTGTTGCAGGGTGTTACAAGCCACAGCATCGGGCTTGCGCGAGGCCCATTAAAGCCTTACATCTTTGCGCCGCTATGAAGGACACCGCTGGACACCCGCATTATCGCCCCGCCCACATCACCTGTGCGTGCGGCGCGATCCACGACACGTTCTCGACGCGCGGCGACTTCGGCATCGATATCTGCTCGAACTGCCACCCGTTCTTCACGGGCAAGCAGAAGCTGCTGGATACCGCTGGCCGGATCGACCGCTTCAACAAGAAGTACGCGAAGGCGCAGGCGCCGAAGTCGTAAGCTCTCTTGTTCGAGTCTCAGAACTTCAAAGACAAGATGGCGTCGCTCGAGCGGCGCCGCGAGGAGCTCGAAGCGCTGCTCGGCACCGCCGGTGTCGTGAGCAACCGCGCCGAGTTCTTGAAGTACTCGCGCGAGCACGCCGAGCTCGATCCGCTGGTCGCCGCGTGGCGGGCGTACGAGAAGCTCGTCTCGGATCTCGCGCAGGCCAAGCAGATGGCCGATGCCGAGGCCGATCCGGAGCTGCGCGCGATGGCGCGCGAAGAGCTGACCGCGCTCGACGAGCGCAAAGGCGCCGCCGAGCAGCAGATCAAGATCTTGCTGCTGCCGAAAGATCCGAACGACGGCAAGAACGCGATCCTCGAGATCCGGGGCGGCACCGGCGGCGACGAAGCGGCGCTGTTTGCCGGCGACCTGTATCGCATGTTCACGCGCTACGCCGAGCGCCAGGGCTGGAAGGTCGAGGTCCTGTCGATGAACGAGGGTGCCTCGGGCGGCATGAAGGAAGTGATCGCGCTGATCGAGGGCAAGGACGTGTTCTCGAAGCTCAAGTTCGAATCGGGCGTGCACCGCGTGCAGCGCGTGCCGGCGACCGAGGCGCAGGGCCGGATCCACACCAGCGCCGCGACGGTCGCGGTGTTGCCGGAGGCCGAGGAGGTCGACGTCCACATCAACGAGAAAGACCTCAAGATCGACACGTATCGCTCGAGCGGCGCCGGCGGCCAGCACGTCAACACGACCGACTCCGCGGTGCGGATCACGCACCTACCGACCGGCACGATCGTCGCGTGCCAGGACGAGCGCAGCCAGATCAAGAACCGCGCGAAGGCGATGAAGGTCCTGCGCTCGCGCGTGCTCGAGGCCGAGCGCGAGAAGCAGGCGGCTGTCGAGGCCGCGTCGCGCAAATCGCAGGTCGGCTCGGGCGATCGCAGCGAGAAGATCCGCACGTACAACTTCCCGCAGGATCGCGTCACCGATCACCGGATCGGCCTGACCAAGCACAACCTGCCCGCGATCATGGATGGCCAGATCGACGACATCGTCGATGCGCTGCGCGCGCACGATCAGGCCGAAGCGTTGAAGGCCCAAGCCGGCCTCTGATCGCGGCCTCTGATCACAGATCGCGGGCAACCCCCTGCGGCCGTGTCGTGTCGAGCGTGGGTAGGATTAGGATGGCGCCGTGATCAAGAAGCTGCTGGCCGGTGGGGTGGTCGTCGTCGTGGTCGTCGTCGCGTGGTGGTGCTGGCATCGCGGCCATCACGCGACCGCGACGGCCACGTCGGGCAGCGGCGCGCGCGTCGCGATCCCGAGCCTCGAACACGCGCAGGCGGCGGTGCCGGCGTCGCTCGCAGGCCGCGTCACGAACCAGGCGGGCGGCGCGGGGATCGCGGGCGCGGTCGTCGCGATCACCGAGGGTGGGCTCGGTGGCGAGATCACCCCGGATCACCCGCCGATCGTCGTCGTCGCCGACGCGAGCGGCGCGTGGACCGCGCCGAAGGTGCCGCCGGGCGGCTATGTGGTGACCGCGACCGCGATCGGGTTTCTGCCGGGCCAGACCGCGAAGCTGTGGGTCGCGTCCGGAGAGCAGAAGGCCGGCGTCGCGATCGGGCTGGTCGCCGGCGGCACGCCGCTGCGCGGCACGGTGAGCGATATCGGCGGAGGTCCGATCCAGGGCGCGAAGATCCGCGTCCACGCCGAAGATCGCTTCGATTGGGACCGCAGCGACTATGTCGCGGTCACCGACCACGACGGCCACTACGAGATGGCGCTGCCCGACGGCAACTTCAGCGCGACCGCGCTGCACGACGACTACACCAGGCGTAGCGAGGAATTCGAGATCCACGGCAAGCCGGTCACCCAGGACTTCGTGCTCACGCCCGGTGCACAGGTCCGCGGCGTCGTGATCGCGCGCGATACCGGCAAGCCGGTCCCGAACGCGATGATCCACGCCGGCTCGCAGCACGCGAAGTTCGACAACGGCGGCATGCCGAACGCGAGCGCGGATGGCGAGGGCAACTTCACCGTCAAGAGCCTGCGCCCGGGCGTCGTCGCGATCAGCGCGTTCGCGCGTGGCTACGCGAGCACGTCGCCGACGACGGTCGAGGTCGGGATCGGCGAGCAGGTCGACCACGTCCGCGTCGTCGTCGACCGCGCCTACACGATCAGCGGCACGACCGTGAAGAAGGGTGGCGCGACGCCGGTGCCAGGCGTGCACCTCGGCGTGTTCTCGATGCAGGGCGGTCAGGTCGTCGCGGAGAACCCGAGCGACGACCACGGGCGCTGGGAGATCGTCGGCGTCAAACCCGGCAGCTACATGGTGTTCGCGTTCGGTGAGAGCTCGGTGCCCAACATCGGCAAGCCGGTCCAGGTCGTCGACAAGGACGTCGGCGGCGTGACGATCGAGATCGAGGCAGGCGTGACGATCAGCGGGCGCGTGCAGCCGCCGCAGGCCGCCGCCGTGACGATCGAGCTCGCTGGCCAGGTCGGGCTCGCGAACCTGTTCGAGGCGGTCAAGACGATGATGGTCCATGGCGATGCCGATCCGCAGAGCGGCGCGTTCACGCTGCACGACGTGCCGGCCGGCGCGTTCAAGCTGGTCGCGCGCGCGACCGCGGGTCCGGTCGGCACGCAGCCGATCGTCATCGCCGAGGTCGATCAGCACGATCTCGTCGTGCAACTCGAGAGCCGCGCCGCGGTCGCCGGCAAGGTGATCGATACGGCGGGTACGCCGGTCGCGGGCGCGGAGGTCACCGCGCAGCGCACCGATGATGCCAGGGGCGACACCCAGATCACGTTCAGCGACGGCAATCACCAGGGCGTCACGACCAGCGCCGATGGTGCGTTCCGGATCGTCGGGCTCGAAGCCGGCACCTACGAGCTCGAAGCCCATACCGACGGCGGCGATGTGTTCGAACCACTCGTGATCAAGGACAAGCACGCCAAGAAGACCGCGGTGACGCTCGCGGTCGGTGACGCCAAGACCGGCGTCGTGATCACGGTGCCGGCGCGCAACGGCGTGATCAAGGGCCAGGTGATCGGCGGCGACAAGCAGCCGGTCGCCGACACGTGGGTGACCGCGAAGCGGATGCCACCGGCGATGCCGAAACTGCCTCCGGAAGTGGCGAGCATGGGCTCCGACGCCATGATGACGGACTCGAGCTGGTGGCCCGAGAGCGAGCCGGTGCTGACCGGCGCCGACGGCAAGTTCACGATCGGCCGGCTGCGCGATGGCGACTACCTCGTCGTCGCGGAGGGCCCGCGCGGTGCGTCGCGCGCCGAGCAGAAGGCCAAGCCCGGCGACACCATCACGATCGCGCTCGCGCCGCTCGGCACGCTCGCCGGTCACGTCACCGCCGCCGGTGCCCCCGTGGTCGGCTACACGATCGACTGTCACGGACCCGCCGGTGATGTCGATCGCTCGAGCGCCGCGGCCGACGGAGCCTACGCGCTCGAGCACCTCGCGCCGGGCACGTACAGCTGCACGGTCGAGGCCGACGGCGGCACCGCGACCGGCAAGGTCGAGGTCCCCGCGGGGCCGACGACACTCGACTTCGCGCTCACGCCGTGGGGCTCGCTCACCGGCCAGGTCGTCAGCATGTTCGACAAGACCGGGGTTGTTGGCGTCACCGTCGTCGCGAACGGTGCTGGTAGCGAGCAAGCGATGATCGCGGCGATGACCGGCTCGGCGCCCAAGACCGACGCGAACGGCCGGTTCGAGCTCGACAAGGTCGGCAACACCAAGGGCGTCGTGATGGTGATGGCGAACGACGGCTTCAAGTCGCTCGCGACCAGGCCCTACGAGCTCGTGAACGGCCAGCGCGTCGATCTCGGGCAGATCGCGATCGTGCCACCGCGGCAAGGCGACGCCGGCACGTTCGGGATGACCACCGAGTGGACCACCGTGCTCACGGTCACCCAGGTCAAGCCGGGCGGCCCCGCCGCGAGCGCCGGCATCATCGCCGGCGACGTGATCACGACGCTCGCCGGCGGGCCGATCGAGGGCCTCGGCGGGGCGCAGGTCCAGCAGTACCTGTCGTCGGGCTCGATCGGGATCGGCACGACCGTGCGGCTCGGGCTCGCGCGCGGCGCGACGATCGTGGTGACCAGCGTGAAGTGGTGACTACTTGACCAGCTTCGCGATCTGCTCTCGCATCTTCTTGACCTCGCCGTCGACGTCGCCCTTCTCGAAGCCACCGCGGATGTAGCGGATCACGCCGTCGGGATCCGCGAGCACCGTCGTCGGCATGTGATCGGAGCCGTACTTCGCGGCGACCGCCGAGTCGGGCGACAGGTACACGAGCTTCATGTTGTGCAGCTTGAGCTTCTTGTGGAACGACTTGCCGGTGGTCCTGTCGCTATCGAGATCGACCGCGACGAACTCGACCTTGCCCTTGTAGTCGGGCGCGATGCCGTCCCACGCCGGCAGCTCCTTCGCGCACGGCTTGCACCACGACGCGCCGAACGTGAGCATCTTCCAGCCCTTGGTCGCCTTGACCCGAAACGCGTGACCGCTCGCGTCGACCGCGGTGTCGAGCTCGGCGAGCCGATCGCCGATCTTGAGCTCGTCGGCGAAGGCGGTGCCGGAGACCAACGCGGTGCCAGAGACCAGGACAGCCGCAAGAGCGAGAGCGCGCATGGGGCTTCGACGTGCCCGTAGGCTCATCGATTCACCGCGAGCTCTTCGTCGATCCACATCTCGATGTACTTGGGATGCATCGGTCCCTCGTACTTGTGGTTGTTGAAGAACAAGGTAGGCGTGGAGTCCACCCCGGCCTTTTCGCCCTGCGCGACATCGCTCTCGGCCTGGGCCTGGGCGTTGGTGTAGTCGGTGTCGAACTTCTGCATGTCGAGGCCGAGCGACTTCGCGTACTCGGTGACGTGCGCGCGATCGTGGTCCGGAGACTTCTCGAACAACAGGTCGTTCATCTCCTTGAACTTGCCCTGGGCGTTGGCGGCAAGCGCGGCCTGCGACGCGCTCTTGCTGCCCTCGTGCTTCTCGAGCGGGAACATCATGAAGTACTCGACGACCTTGCCGGCCTCGTCCTTCATGACCTGGTCGAGCAACGGCTTGAACGCCTTGCAGTGCGGGCACTGATAATCGAAGAACTCGATCAGCTTGACCGGCGCATCCTCGGGCCCCTCGTGCGGCGCCTTCGAGATATCGAACTTCACCGGCTCGCCCTGGGCCTTGTACTTCTTCTCGTACTCCTCGCGGACCTGCGGCTCGGTCGCTTCGTCGTCGATGAGCGCCATCACGTAGCGCACCGCGAACGGCGCCCGCTTGCACGACGTATCGGACGCGAACGACTTGCGCAGCGACTCGGCCTTGCCACACGGCGAGCTCAGCGAGCCGACCAGCTTGTAGAACAAGGTCTGCTTGTCCCCATCCAGCTTGTCGGTCGCGACGCCGGTGAGCGGAGTCCTGTCGACCGGACCGTTGTCGACCGCCAGCGCACTGCCCGAACCTTGCGGCGGCAGCGCGGCGGTATCCTTGGGGGACTTCTTCTCGCAGGACGTGGCCAGGAGAAGCGGCACCCAGATCAGCAGCCAATACGCCTTTGACACCCGAGGGTTGTACGGCACCCCGCCGGTCGTTTCAACACGAGCCGCTCACCTGTGAAGCCGTCACGCGCACGGGGATGCGAGCCCCAGACCGACGCGGCTTTCGGACGCGGGCCGCTGCCCTTGACGAGGCGCGTCACGGACGGTATCACACGACTGAATGACGGTTCATTCAGCAAGCCGGGCGCAGCCGCGCGTCGGGGCACCGCCGCGGGCGGTGCGAAGGTGATCAGCAAGCCGGGCGAAGGCCCGGCGCGCAGCACCGCCGAAGGCGATGCGAAGGTGATCAGCAAGCGGAGGCTCATCCTCGACGCTGCCGAGCTGATCTTCGCGCGCCACGGGTTCTTCGCGGCGAAGGTCTCCGATGTCGCGAAGGAGGCCGGCGTCGCGGATGGGACGATCTACCTCTACTTCAAGAACAAGGACGACCTGCTGATCTCGGTGTTCGAGCGCCGCATGCAGCAGCTCAACGCGGGGCTCAAGGCCGCGATCGCGGGAAAACCGCCCCGCGAGGCGCTGCGCGCGTTCGTGCGGACCTACATGCAGATCCTGCAAGCCGAGCCCACCGCGACCGAGGTCCTGACGATCGAGCTGAGGTCGTCGACGAAGTTCATGAAGGAGTACGACAACCCCGAGTTCGTCGACTTCCTGCGCACGCTCGGCGGCATCATCGCGAGCGCGCAAGACGACGGCGAGCTCGACCCGGCGATCCCGCCGCACATCGCGGCGCGCATGATCTTCGGCTTGCTCGACGAGCTCGCGCTCGCGTGGGTGCTCGCGCGCGCGCCGTCGATCGGCGCTACATCCCCTGGAACGCGGCCGAAGAAGTTCGATATCGTCCGCGCCGCCGAGTGGATCATTTCATTGGTCGAGACCGGAATGCTGAAGAAAAAGGAGCTCGTATGAAGATCCTGGTACCCATAAAGCGCGTCCCCGACCCGACGCAAAAAGCAAAGATCAAGGACAGCCACATCGATCTCACCGGTGCGTCCTGGATCGTCAACACGTTCGACGAGTACGCAGTCGAGACCGCGTTACGCTTGCTCGAGAACGGCGAGTCCAACACCCGCACGCCGGGCAGCGAGATCGTCGTCGTGACGATCGGCCCGGAGGACGCCGCGAAGGAGCTGCGCACCACGCTCGCGATGGGCGCGGATCGCGCGATTCACGTCGTCGCGAAGGACGACGAGCTCGACTCGCTCGTCGTGGTGAAGGTGCTCGCGGGCATCGTCGCCGCGGAGAAGCCCGATGTCGTGATCCTCGGCAAGCAGGCCGTCGACGGCGACGCGAACCAGGTCGGCCAGATGCTGGCCGGCACGCTGGGCTGGCCACAGGCGACGTTCGCCGCGTCGATCGAGGTTCAGGGCAACGCGTTCGTCGTCGGCCGCGAGGTCGACGGTGGCGTCGAGTACAAGAAGGTGCCGGTGCCGGCCGTGGTCACGGTCGACCTCCGGATCGTCGCGGCGCACGCGGTCCGCAACGGCATCACCCCCGCGACGTTCGCGTACGGCGGTGACGGCGCGCGGCTGCCGTCGTTGAAGGGCATCATGGCCGCGAAGAAGAAGCCGATGGTGACCGCGAAGCTCGCGGACTACGGCGCGACCCCGACGCCGGTGATCAAAGAAGTCAACGTGACGCTGCCACCGCCCCGCGCGGCCGGCCAGATCGTCGCCGATATCCCCACGCTCGTGAAGAAGCTCGCCGAAGAAGCCAAGGTGATCTGATGAGCAACGTCCTCGCATTTTGTGAATTCCAGGCCGGCGCGCTGCGCACCAGCGCGCTGTCTAACCTCGCGTTCGCCCGGGCCGCCGCCCAGGCCCACGGCGGAGAGGTCGTGATCTTGCTCGTCGGCCCCGGCGCGCAGGCCGCCTCGGCCGCCGCCGCGAAGTACGCCGGCAAGGTCGTCGTCGTCGACGATCCGAAGCTCGAGCATTACCTCGCCGAGACCTATGCGCCGATCCTCGCGGACCAGGCCAAGGCGAACGGTGCAGCCGTGGTCACCGCGACCGCCACCGCGATCGGCAAGGACCTGATCCCCCGCGTCGCCGCCGCGCTCGGCGCCGGCATGGCCTCGGACATCGCGAAGCTCGGCGACGCGAAGAACCGGTTCGTGCGCCCGATCCTGGCCGGTAACGCGTACTCGACCGTCGAGATCACGACGCCGATCATCTGTATCACCGCGCGCCAGTCCGAGTTCGAGCCCGCCGCCGAGCTCGCCGGCGCCGGGAAGGTCTCGACCGCCCCCGCCGGTACCATCGACGCCAAGGGCGCCGAGTTCGTGAGGCTCGACGCGCAGAAGTCGGATCGCCCCGATCTCGGCGACGCGAAGGTCGTCGTCTCGGGGGGCCGCGGCATGAAGAACGGCGAGAACTTCAAGGTCCTCGAGGAGCTCGCCGACCTGCTCGGGGCCGCGATGGGCGCCTCGCGCGCCGCGACCGACGCCGGCATGGTCCCCGCCGACTGGCAGGTCGGCCAGACCGGCAAGATCGTCGCACCCAACCTGTACTTCGCCGTCGCGATCTCGGGCGCGATCCAGCACCTCGCCGGCATGAAGGGGTCCAAGACGATCGTCGCGATCAACAAGAACAAGGACGAGCCGATCTTCCAGGTTGCCGATTACGGCATCGTGGCGGAGTGGGAGAAGGCCGTGCCCGAGCTGATCAGCGAGATCAAGAAGCTCAAGGCGACCCGGTAGTTGATCGCGAGCACGGGTGCCTACATGTGCTAGAAAGGACCCAGGGAGATAGCCATGGCACTTTCAGCAACCGCTCGTCCAATCGCGGGCGCCGTCGCCACCCAAGGCGTCAGCGACCGCGTCAACTTTCTCCGCAAGACCTACTCGATCTTGTCGATCGCGCTCATCGCCTTCGCGGCGTTGACCGCCGGCATCATCAAGTATGCGCCCGATACCAGCCTGAAGTTCTCGTCGTGGGCCTTCCGCGGCAGCCTCAACTGGATCGCCGTGCTGGTCATGTTCATGGTGGTCGGCTACGTCGCGCAGAAGCTCGCGATGTCCGAGACCTCGCGTGGGATCCAGTATCTCGGACTCGGCGTCGGCGTCATCGCCCAGTCGGTGCTGCTGCAGCCGTTGATCTGGGTGCTGATGGTCAAGTTCGGTTCGCATGGCATCGCCCATGGCGGCAACTTCCAGGCCGATCTGACCGGCCAAGCGGCGACGATCCTCGGCGAGGCCGTCGTGATCACGCTCGCGATCTTCATCGGGTTGACGCTCACCGTGTTCATCACGAAGAAGGACTTCTCGTTCATGCGCAGCGCCCTGATGATGGGGACCTTCGCGCTGATCGGGATCATCCTCGCGTCGATGGTGTTTGGCTTCCAGCTCGGCGTGGTGTTCCTCGGCTTCGGCATCCTGCTGATGGGCGGCTACATCCTCTACCAGACGAGCCTCGTGATGAGCGCGTTCCCACCGACGGCGTACGTCGCCGCGGCGCTGATGTTGTTCTCGACGGTCGCGACGCTGTTCTGGTACGTGCTGCAGTTCCTGATGGAGATGAACCGCCGCTAGCGTCTGCCTGGCAAAGCGCGCGATCGGGGACCTCCGGGTCCCCGTCGTTCGTTTCGGACCGCGCAGGGGGTATACTGGCCCTACGTTGGTGGTCCCCGCTCCGCTCTCGTCGACGGATATCGGCGCCGTCCGCCGTCTCGAAGACGCGATCGCGACCGTGATCCGCGGCAAACCCGAGGCGATCCGCGCGGCGGTCGTGACGCTGCTCGCGCGCGGCCACGTGTTGATCGAGGACATCCCCGGGGTCGGCAAGACCACGCTCGCGCGCGCGCTCGCGGCGGCGCTCGGGGGCACGTTCCGCCGCGTCCAGTTCACCAGCGACCTGCTGCCGTCCGACATCGTCGGCGTCTCGGTCTACGACCAGTCGGGCAAGGTGTTCGAGCTCAAGCGCGGGCCGATCTTCGCGAATGTCGTGCTCGCCGACGAGATCAACCGCACCACGCCCCGCACCCAATCGGCGCTGCTCGAGGCGATGAGCGAGGGCCAGGTCTCGATCGACGACACCACGCACGAGTTGCCGCGGCCGTTCATGGTGATGGCGACCCAGAACCCGGCCGAGCACTACGGCACCTACCCGTTGCCCGAGTCGCAGATGGATCGGTTCCTGTTGCGGATCTCGCTCGGTTATCCGCACAAGACCGTCGAGCGCGCCTTGCTCCGCGAGCGCAGCGGCGCCGATCCGGTCGCCGCGCTCGCACCGGTCGTCGATCTCGCGGCCGTGCGGACGCTGCAAGACGGCGTCGAGCACATCCGCGTCGACGATGCGCTGCTCGACTACGCGATGCAGATCGTCGAGGAGACCCGCCGCCACCCCGGCATCGGCGTCGGCGTCTCGACCCGTGGTGTGCTCGCCTGGTATCGCGCGGCGCAGGCCGCGGCGCTCGCCGCAGGCCGCGACTTCGTCGTGCCCGATGATCTCAAGGGCCTCGCGGTGCCGTGTCTGGCCCACCGCCTGGTGCTCGCGGCCTCGCACGATTCGATCGGCCGCGCCCGCCTCGACGGCGAGCGCCTGATCGGCGACATCGTCGGCCGCGTGCCGGTCCCGACGTGACGCGTAGCCCCAGGCGGCGCTGGCGCCCACCGCGCCGGTTGTCGTTCACGCGCGAGGGCAAGATCCTCGTGTTCCTGGCGGTCGGCGTCGGCTTCGCCGCGATCAACACGGGCAACAATTTGTTGTACCTGCTGCTCGGCTGGTTGCTGTCGTTCATCATCGCCTCCGGGGTGCTGTCGGAGCAGACGCTGAAGCAACTCGTCGTCACCCGGCGGCCACCGCCGAAGATCTTCGCGGCCGAGCCATTTCTGATGGAGGTCGTGATCGAGAACCCCAAGCCCAAGCGGGCGTCGTACTCGATCGAGGTCGAGGACCTCCAGGGCACGACGCCGATCGACAAGCGCTGCTACTTCCTCAAGATCCCCGAGGGCAAGACCCAGCGCACGTCGTATCGCCATACGTTCGTGCGGCGCGGGCTGTACACGATCACCGGCTACCGGCTCGCCACGAAGTTTCCGTTCGCGCTGTTCCGCAAGTCGCGCGATGTCGACGCGCCGCTCGAGCTGCTGGTCTATCCGGCCCGGATCGCGGTGCCGCGCCCACCGCCGCGCAGCGCGACGCGCGGCGACGCGACCGCGGATCGGCTCGGCCGTCGCGGCGAGTTCTTCGGCCTGCGCGAGCATCGCGTCGGCGATGACCGCCGCGATGTCCACTGGAAGTCGTCGGCGCGCAGTGGACGACTGTTGGTCCGCGAGTACGAGGACGAGCTCGCGCGCCGGCTCGTGATCGCGGTCGACAACGCGCTCCCCGCCGAGGTCCGCGACGCGGTCGCGGCGAATGCCTCGGAGACCGAACAGGACCAGGCCGCGCCGATCGGACCGTGGTCGAACGGGTTCGGCGCGATGACCCCGGCGCTCGAGGCGCAGGTCTCCGCGGTCGAGCGCGCGGTCAGCATCGCGGCGGCGCTCGCGGCCGCGTACCTCGAGGTCGGCTGGACGGTCGAGCTGATCGCGCGTGGAGCGCATGTCCAGGCCGGTTCGGGCCGCCACCACGAGGCGCGGATCGCGAAGACGCTCGCGGTCCTGCCGTACGTGAGCGACGCCGTCGCGTTCGCGCCGTTGCCGAAGCGCGTGGAGAGCGTGCTGGTCACCCCCAAAGGGGTCCGCGCGAACGGCCGACCCTCGGCGCACACGGTGATGGACGCATGAGGTTCGCCGTCGCACACAAGGCCGCGACCTACCTGATGGTCACGTGTGCCTACCTCGCGATGGTCGGCTCCGGTGGCGTCGCCGGGCCGATCGCGCTCGCCGGCCTCGGCGCGCTCGCCGCCTCGTGGTTCTGGGAGCCGCCGCTGATCCGCTACGAGCGGTGGTCATGGCTGTGGACCACGATGTCGATCTTCGCGCTCGTGTACGCGATCTTCACCGCGGTCGTGACCGGCGACTTCCTCGGGGTCGGCGCGCAGTTCCTGGTCTGGCTCACGATCGCGAAGGCCTATAACCGGCGTGCCCCCCGCGACTGGCAGCAGATGTACCTGCTGGCGTTCCTGATGCTCGTCGCGGGCTCGGTGCTCAATGCCGACCTCAGCTACGGCATTTGCTTCCTCGGCTTCGTGATCGCGGCGACCTGGGCGCTCACGCTGTTCCACCTGCGTCGCGAGATGGAGGACAACCTGCTCGTCAAGCACGCCGCGGATCGCGCGTCGGAGCGCGTCGAGGTCCGCCGCATCCTCGACAGCAAGCGGATCGTCGGCGGCCGGTTCTTCATCGGCACCGGCCTGCTCTCGCTCGCCGTGTTCCTGGCGTCGGCCGCCGCGTTCCTCGCGCTCCCGCGCGTCGGCTTCGGGTTCTTCCTCAAGAACCGCGGCGGCCTGATGCTGACCGGGTTCTCCGAGAGCGTGAAGCTCGGCGGCCACGGCGTGTTGAAGAGCGACACCACCGTCGTGATGCGCGTCGAGCTCGATCCGAGCCGCGGCAACCGCGACGCGCAGCCGCTGCACTGGCGCGGCATCGCGTTCGACCGCTACTCGCACGGCGGCTGGAGCGTGACCGCCGACGCCCCGCTCACCAACGACACCGTCGACTATCCGCGCACCGGCACCGAGCGCCACACGCTCGCGTGGATGAACGCGCAGCCCTCGCTGCCCGATCAGATCGAGGAGATCGCGACGCGCCAGGAGGTCTGGCTCGAGCCGCTCGACTCCGACGTCATGTTCGGCGCGTCCAACCCGCGCGTGTTCGAGGGCAGCCAGACCCTGCGCCGGCCCCAGCACAAGCCGATGCACAACGAGGAGCTCCGGCTCGCGCACTCGCAGACCGTGCACTACACCGTGTGGTCGCAGCTCGATCCGCCGCCCGTCGCCGAGCTACGCGCCGCGCCCGCGACGCTGCCGCCGCCGCTGCAGCGCAGCTATCAGGTCTATCTCCAGATCCCGCCCGAGATCACGGCGCGTACGCGTGCGCTCGCGAAACAGATCACCGCGACCTCGACCAACAACTATGACAAGGCGCAGGCGATCGTCGCCTGGCTCGACGCGAACACCCGCTACTCGCTCGTGCTCGAGGACCCGGGGCGCGACGAACCGATCGACTTCTTCCTGTTCGATCGCAAGGCGGGCCATTGCGAGTACTACGCCTCGGCGTTCGCGATCCTCGCGCGGCTCTCCGGCATCCCGACCCGCCAGGTCAACGGCTTCTACGGCGGCGAGTGGAACGAGTATCAGGGCTACGTCGCGGTGCGTGCCGGCGACGCGCACTCGTGGGACGAGGTCTACTTCCCGGCCAGGGGCTGGGTCACCTTCGATCCGACCCCGCCGGATCGCCACGACCCGCTCGGGCGCGGCGGCAGCGGCTGGCGCGCG
>JBDTEH010000216.1:0-7348 GCA_039922635.1 Kofleriaceae bacterium
CGTGCTTGTCGCGAACCGCGGAGAGATCGCGGTCCGGGTGATGCGGACGTGTCACGAGCGCGGGCTCGAGACCGTCGCGGTGTTTAGCGACGTGGATCGGCTCGCGCCCCAGGCCCGTACACACGACGAGCTTCGAGCGCGGCGTAGCGGCGCAGCGCGTCCTTGACCGGACGAGCGAGCGTGGCGTTCGCGATCTTGAAGCCGCGCATCGTGCGCCGCTTGGTCTCGCGGTTGGACATCGCCTCATGCCGTAGCGTGCCGACAGCGCGATGACGTCGGCACACGCCACGCGCGGCTTGGCGTCGAGCGTGGCGCGCTGGATTGGGCACGTCGCGTTGCGGATCGGCGGGGTCGCGCTGGTAGTCCACGAGCGCGTCGAGTGCGTACTCGTCGCGCAGGTACTTGAAGAAGTTTTCCTGGCGCCAGCGCTCGAACATCCGGTAGGCGACCTCGATCGTGGACAGGTCGCGACGCGACGTGATCACCTGGGTCTGATGGGTGCCGTCGTCCGAGAGGCGGACGACCTGGCGAAGCTCCAGCTCGCCGCCGAGCAAGCGGACCCCGGCATCGCGATGCGCATGCGGAACCTAGCGCCCGAACCGTTCGCGCAGCCAGCCGCGGAGGCCGTGCCGGTGCGAGGCATGGATGCGACGGCCGACCAGGTAGATCGCGATCAGGATGTTCGCGACCAGCACCGCGGCCTTCACGAACGAGCTCTTGTGAACCAGCTCGTAGATCTCGAGCGGGATGAACGAGGTCGTGATGCAGATCGTCAGCCATTCCCCCCACACCCGGTGACTCAACAGCCCGGCGCCCTCGACCGCGAACAGCGCGGCGTACGCGAGCAGGCCACCACCGATCAGCTCGGTATGATGCGGGCCGCCGTCGATCAAGTGACCGACGTATCGCATGACCACCTCGCGCCCACTGCCGGCGGCAAATTCGTGCAGGGCCGCACGCACGCCGTCGTGGAGGGTGGCGAACACGCTGATCGCCGCCGCGAGCAGGACCAAGGCCTTGACGAGCTTCAGGACGCCGATCAGCACGATCAGGCGGTCATGACGCTCTCGCATTCCCTCAGGCATATGCTCGATCTGGGCCGAGATCGATCCGCGCCTCGCGCTACGCGATCCGCCGAGACGCGGCGCGCACGAGATCCGAGCGCACGCGCGCTCACCGCGACGCGACGCGATCGCACGCGATCGCGAGTCGCTGCTATCACGCGCGGTCCGCGGGCCCCGGGACCGCGCCGCGGCCGCGGGTGGGGCCTAGCGCGCGTACGGCACGCCGGTTGCTCCGCTCTGCGTCGTGACGGACTCGGCGGTTCGCGCGGGTCGTCAGATCAACAGGCAACGCACGGGAGGACTCGCTTACCTGACCAAGGACAGCGACTCACAGGATCGGGAAACTCGGAGTCGAGATGACTCTCCCGTCGACGAGTACACCGACGAACGGCTCGGTGCTGATCTGTGAACGAGCTCACGTGCGATCCTCGAGATCTGACGATCCACTCGAACCGCCGAGTCGTGGTCCTGTCGCGCGGCCTACGGCTCCTGGCGGAGCGAGCGCACCGCCGGGAACGCGGCCGCGAGCACGTCGAGTCCACGCGGCGTCAACCGATTGCCGGAGACATCGAGGCTGGCGAGCCGCGGGAAGCTCGCCCGCCAGCGCGCCAGCTCGACCGCATTCGCGTCGGTCATCTGGTTGTGCGAAAGATCGAGTTGCTCGAGCTGGGCCGCGAGCGGGCTGCGCGAGACCTCGATCACGAGCTCGCGGATGTAGCGCGTGCGCACGAGCGCGACCTGGCGCAGCGCCGGGAGATCGCGGCGCGCGAGCAGCTCGAAGATGTCGTCGATCGAGGCGTCGCCGGTCGTGTAGCCGCTGCCGAAGTCGAGCCGGAGCTGCTCGAGCACCGGGAACGGTGCCTTGACCAGCCCGCGCGCGCTCGCCGCCGGCATCTGGCTATCGACGAGCTCGAGCCGCTCGAGCGCCGGCAGCTCGAGCCGGCCGAGCGCGAGCGCATGGCCGGTGAGCGATAGCCGGCGCAGCCGCGGCAGCGCCGGCCACAGCTCCGCGAGCTTGCCGTTCGATACCGCCCACAGCCGCAGCCCGCGCAGGCTCGCCGGAGCGCGCCTCGCGAGCACGTCGATCGCGTCCTGGATGCGGTCGTTCTGGACGAGCGTGAGCTCGACGAGGAAGCGCCCCGAGGCGTGACGCAGGATCTGGTCGAGGGCGCGATCGATCGGCTTCTGGCGATCGGCGTGGAGGTACGCGCCGTGGATCACGCCGAACCGCCATGCGAACACCTCGGGGTCACCTTCGCGCGCACCGCGCTCGGGCGCGGCCAGCGCGGCGAGCGGCCCGAGCAGGTCGTGGACGTGGTTCTTGAGCTCCTTGGTGAACGCCTTGTCATCGGAGTCGCCGCGCGCCTCGGCCGCGATCGCGATCGCCATCACGTGGCCGCGCGGGTCGCCTTGGCCCTGGAGCCAGTCCGCGAGCACCGAGTAGCTCGCCGGCGCTTCGGGGTCGTTCGCGATCGCGAGCTCGAGCTCGGCGTGGCGCGGATCGCGCGGCATCGGCGTGTAGCCGACCTGGGTGTGATCATCGACCAGCTTCGCGGCCTGCGCCGCGGCCTGCTCGGCGGTCACGAACGTACGCGTGGTGGTCCTGCCGCCGCTCGTGATCTCGAGCTGCTTGCCGATCTGTTCGATCTGCCAGGGCTCGCCATCGAGCTCGTAGCGCGGCATCAGGCCAAGCCTAGCGATAGACTGTCGGAATGTCTCGTCTCCAGCTAGATCGCTCCGGTCCGATCGCGACCTTGTGGCTCGACCGCGCCGACAAGCGCAACGCGCTCGACGCACAGATGATGAAGGAGCTCGCCGCCGCGCTCGATGACGTCGGAGCCGACCGCACCGTCCGCGTCGTGATCTTGCGCGGGCGCGGGCCGGCGTTCTCGAGCGGGATCGATCATGCCCTGCTCGGCGAGGTGCTCGGTGCGACCCAAACGACGCCGTTCCTGCACCTCCACCACCAGCTCCAGGACGCATTTCACCGGATGGCGCGCCTGCACCAACCGGTGATCGCGGCGCTGCATGGCGCGTGCGTCGGGATGGCGCTCGAGCTCGCGCTCGCCGCGGATCTGCGGATCGCGACCGAGGACTGCGTGCTCGGCCTTCCGGAGATCGCGTTCGGCATCGTGCCCGATGTCGGCGGGACCACGCGCCTGGTGCGCGCGTGCGGCGAGCCCCGCGCCCGCGAGCTCGTGTTGACCGGCCGGCTCGTCCGCGCGCGCACCGCGGAGCGCTACGGCCTGGTCCACGATGTCGTCGCCGATGTGGCCGCGCTCGAGGCGCGCGTACTCGCCCGCGCCGAGCTGCTCGCCTCGCACGCGCCGACCGCGCTCGGGCTCGCGAAGGTGTTGGTCCAGGCGTCCGGAGAGTCGAACAGCGCGACCAGCTTTCGCCTCGAGGGCGCGTTCCAGCAGGCGCTGCTCGCGCAACCCGATCTCGCGCAGCGCTTCGCGGCGGGGGTCGCCTTCATCAAGGCGCAGATGGCGAATCCCGAGTAGGGTAGGCGGTCGATGCACGAGGTAGTTCCCGAAGCTGGCCCCCCACCTGCTGGCCGTCTGATGTGCGCGCGCTGTCGCCGGCCGGTCCGCGTCTGCTACTGCGCGGCGCTGCCGACGCTCGCGACGCAAACGCGGATCGTGATCCTCCAGCACCCGCGCGAGCGCGACATGCCGATCGGCACGGCGCGGATGGCCCAGCTGTGCCTGCCTCGGGCCGAGCTCCACGTCGGGATTCGCTGGGGCGAGCGCAGCGCGTTCCTGCGCGCGATCTCCGATCCGGCGCGACCCGCGGTGCTGCTCTCACCGGGCCCGACCGCGCGCGATATTTTTCGTGATCCGCCCGAAGGCCCGGTCACGCTCGTCGTCGTCGACGGGACGTGGTCGCAGGCCAAGACCGTGGTGCGCGACAACCCGTGCCTGCAGGCGTTGCCGCGCTACGCGTTCGCGACGCCGGAGCCGTCGCAGTACCGGATCCGCAAGGAGCCACGCGCCGAGTACGTTTCGACGATCGAGGCGCTGATGCACGTGCTCGGCGTGCTCGAGCGCGACCCGGCGCGGTTCCGCGCGCTGCTCGATCCGCTCAACGCGATGGTCGACGCGCAGCTCGCCGCGCAAGCGAACGCGCCGAGGCGGACGTCGTTTCGCAAACCGAAGCCGCCGGGCTCGTCGCAGCGCCGGCTGCCCGAGGCCTTCGTGCGGCGCTATACCGACCTCGTGTGCGTGGTCGCCGAGGCCAACGCGTGGCCGTACGAGCACGGCGTCAAGCTCCATCCCGACGAGGTCGTCCACGTCGTCGCCGAGCGCGTCGCGACCGGAGAGCGGTTCGACGTGATCGCGCGGCCGACCGGCGGCCTCGCTCCGGCGACGACGTATCACCTCGGGCTGACCGCCGAGGAGTTCGCGAACGGCGTGCCGGCGGTCGAGCTCGCCGCGGCGTTCGGCCGGTTCGCTCGACCGGGCGATCTGGTCTGCGCGTGGGGGACCCACGGAATGAACAGCGCGGTCGCGAGCGGCCTCGCGCTCGGTGCGGATCGGATCGATCTGCGCGCCGCGGCGCATCGCCTGCTGCACAAGAAGTTCGGAAACCTCGACGAGCTGGTCGCGACCTACGGTCCGCTTGCCGCGGCGGACGAGCCCGTGCGCGCACGGCTTCGGCTCGCGCGGGCGATCCAGCTGGTGCGCGCGTGGGCGCCTACGGTGTGACCTGGAACGCGCCTGCGTCGGAGGAGGTGAACCAGATCGGCGCTCGGTTTGGCGAGATCGCGGGTTGCGTCACGCTCGTGAGGCCGGCGGCTCACGATCCGTGGATCAGCCGGCGCGCGCGCGCGGCTCGCCGGCGCGACAGCTCGACGCCGATCGCATCGAGTCCGAACGCGTTGGCCGCGGCGAGCGCGCTGCCAACGCCGCAGAACGGATCGACGACGGTCCGCGCGCCGGCGGATGCGGCGAACCTTACCGCCATCTCGCACGCGGCCGCGCCCATCGCACGCGCCCAGCTCATCGCGCCGAGCGCGGGCAGCACGTCGGGCGTCGACGCACCGGGCTCGAGCCGGCGCGTACGGCTGACGCACAGGCAGTGCGCGTAGGCCGGGCGGCCGAACGTCGTGGTGCCCGGCGCCACGCGGCAGACGACCTTGTGCCAGAGCGCGTGACTCCCGGCGGCCTCCGCGCCGGTCAGCACGAGGTGGGCCTTGTCGACCCAGCGCCCGTCGTGCTTGACGTCGGTCTGATAGAAGATCGCGACCGCGTCGTCCGCGACGGCCCTGCAGGCGAGGGCTACGGTCGCGACGAACCAGGCGCGCCAGCCTTCGAAGCCGAGCGCGGGTAGCTCGCTGGTGTCCGGCAGTGACGTGATGATCGCGTGATCGGGCGGCAGCGCGTGCGCGAGGAATGCGACGCCATCACCGTGGTGGACCGTGCGGGAGGGCTCCACTCAGAACGGCAGATCGTCATCGCGGCCGCCGGCACCCATCAGGTCGGTCGGGCGCGGCTCGGCGTAGCCGAAGTCATCGTTCGAGCTCCGGCGACCACCGCCACCGTTCGCGCCGTTGCCGTTGCCGTTGCTGTTGCCGCGCGACTCGTTCGCGCGGGCCGGCTCGAGCTTCCACACATCGAGGCTGTTGAAGTACTTGACCTCGCCTTGCGGATTGCGCCACTCGCGGCCGCGCAGGTTGAAGGTGACGCGGACTTGATCGCCGACGTGATGTTCATCGAGCTGATTGCACCGATCACCGGTGAGCTGGAACGAGACGAACTGGGGGTACTTGCCGTCCGCGACCTCGACGACGAACTCGCGCTTGGTAAAGCGCTCGGAGACCTGCTTGGTCTCGTACACGACATGAAGCTTGCCGACCACGTCGAATGCCATGCCGCGAAGCTACTTCGTCGCCCTGACACTCCGCTTCGCCGCCACCTTCTTCGCGGATGGTTTGCCAGCATCATCAGAGGTTTGCGCATCGAGGAGGTCGGTCGCCATGGCTCTCGCGCGCCCCGCGGCGTCGAGATCGCGTTCCATCGAGGCGGCGACCGCGGCGCCGTCGTACAGCATCACGAGCTGGCGGCCGAGCCGATCCGGATCGCGTGCGCCGGCATCGCGCGCGAGCTCGACGAACAGCCCGCGCAGCCAACCGCGGGAGCGATTGCACACCTCCACGACCTTGCTCGCGCCACGCGGGCCCTCCGCGGTCGCGTTGATGAACGCGCAGCCGCGATACGCAGGATCGGCGGTGCGCTCGCCGAGATAGTCGTAGAGCGCGAGGATGCGCGCGCGGGCATCCTGGTGGTTCGCGATCACCGCCGAGATCCGGCGCTGGCGTTCCTCGGCGCGGGCTTGCAGGTACGCGCACACGAGCTCTTCCTTGCTGCCGAACGTGCTGTACAGCGATGCCTTCGCGACGCCGGCGCGCTCGATCACCCGATCGATGCCCACGGTGTGAACGCCCTCTTCATAGAACAGCTCGTTCGCGGCGGCCAGGAGTCGCGCGCGCGCCGAGCCCTCCCGTTTCACGATCGCCATGCGTTGACTGTACCGACCAGTCTGTTCATCGTCAAATCGTACAGCTTCGTGCGTGGTTGGCCGCGTCGTTCTCCCACGGCCGCGGTCGCGCAGGCAGTAAGCTCGATCGCGTGAAGGGTCTCCTCGTCGTTCCGGTCGTCCTCGTCTGCGCATTCGCCGCGTGCGGGGGTGGGAACGCCGCGACCGGAGACGGCGGGGGCGACGACGACAGCGGCTCGGGCTCGGGCTCGGGCTCGGCTGGATGTCCGTCGGGGCAGGTCGACAACGGCGTCACGTGCGTGCCGATCGATCCGAACGATCCGGCGCAGCGCTCCGCCGCTGACGTGTGCGCGCGCTGGAAGGCCGATCACGTGGTGACCGATGTACATCCGTTCACGGCGGGTAGCGGCGGTGATTGCGATCCAGGCGCGCTGAGCAGCGCCGGCAAGGCCGATACGCTGAAGCGGATCAACGGGTTTCGCTGGCTGGTCGGGCTCGGTCCCACCACCGAGAGCGCGTCGTTCGACGCGACCGATCAAGCATGCGCGAACCTCGAGTCGTGGTGGGACTTCAGCTCGATGTCGAGCCCTCATGCGCCGCCGGCGTCGGCGAAGTGCTACACGACCACCGGCGCGTCGGGCGCCGGGATGAGCAACATCGCGTGGGGTAATGGCCCCGCCGATTCGATCGATCAATTCATCGAGGATCACGGCAACGAGGCGACGCTGGGCCACCGGCGGTGGATCGTGAACCCTCCACTTGGCCCGGTCGGCGTCGGCTACTGG
>JBDTEH010000217.1:0-8686 GCA_039922635.1 Kofleriaceae bacterium
CCTCGGCCTCGGTCATCGGATAGTCCAGGAGCTTCAGAACCGCGTCGTGCACGTTCGCGAGCTGGGTCCATCCCCCGATGTCCTCGGTCCAGGTTTGGCTGTACTCGCCCCAGGTCCGCGAAGCGGGCAGCGTGACCGAGTCCACGGCCCCTGTTATCACGAGCCGGGCATCTGGCTCGCCCGACGCTTCGATAGCGGCTTGACGTGCTCCTTACGTCTTCGGGCGGATACGCGCGAGCTGACCACACGCGGCCGCCACGTCCTGGCCTCTGGGCCAGCGGATCATGGTGCGGAGCCCTGCGGCGTGCACGACGCGATGGAATCCTTCGATCCGCTCGCCGCGGAGGATCTCAGCGCGATCGGCGAGTCGATCGGATTGTTCGGGATCAGGTTGAGGCGCGCGTTGATCCCGGTGAGCAGCTCGGCCACTCGCCCGGCATCGGCATCGGAGTCGTTGACTCCATCGAACATGACGTATTCGATGAAGTGCGTGCGCTTGGGATGCTCGCGCAACACCGCCAGGAGCTCGGCGATCGGCCACGTCTTGTTGTGCGTCATCACGCGCGTGCGCTGCTCGTCGGTGCTGGCGTTGAGCGAGAGCGCGAGGCTCGCCTTCGATTCGGCGAGGAAGCGCCGCATGCCGGGGACGACCCCCGAGGTCGAGACCGTGACCTGCGCATGGCCGAGCTGCGGGGCAGGGGTCTGCGTGAGGATCTCGACGGCGGTGAGGACCTCGTCGAGGTTGTCCATCGGCTCGCCCATGCCCATGAACACGACGTTCTTGATCGGACGAGGCCGCTTCGCGTCGCTCCTTCGGATCGTGAAGGCCGTGCAACACGTCGGCGATCGTGCGCGACCACTTGTCGAGAGAGAATACCGCGGCGACTTTCGCCATCCGTTTACGGTTCGGCTTCTCGCCCTTGGTGAGCCCCGCCGCGAGTGCAGCACGCGCGGGGTCTGCTCGGAGGACTTCGACGCGTTCTACGCCGATCGACTGCGCGAGCCCGAGACCGGCGACCAGTTGATAGTGCTCAGCTTCGACGACAAGCCTCGCACAGATCCTCGTGCTGCATCGCGATGCCCCACGCGAAAGGCGGGCGCCGCGCGGACCGTCAGTTCCTCGACCTGACGCTTGGGCACGTGGGCGCCCGTCCGCTTGTCGATCGACTCGGTGGCCTCGTCAACCTATCCCCGGACGGGCACTTTCCACGTCGGCTCAGAACGTGACGAGGATCGCGCGCGCGAGCTCCTTCACGCGCGCGAGGCCATCATCTTTGTCAGCATCGGGCAGGGGGCCGTTGATCGACACCGACAGACAGCGCTCTCCTTTGCGAACGAACAGATGCTCGCGGATGAAGAACGCTTCATCGCCGATTCCCGCGACCTGCAACGCAGGACGGCTACCTGCCGCCGCCGCCTTGCAATTCTCCCAGACGCCGCCGATCTGGACATCGGAGCCGTAGAACTCCTTGGTCGTGTAGCCGCAGTCGCCGAGCGTGACGTTTTCATTGGTCTGGGGCAACGGCAACCCGACAGCCCTCTCGGCGTCCGCGCGCTTTACGTAGTCGCACGGCTTACGTCCGGTCGCGGTCGTTGCCATCGGATCGTGCAAATCCACCTTGCCGGTTGGGGGCGCGGCGGCGTCCTTGCCGCAGGCTCCGAGGCAGGTGGCGAGCACGACGATCGCGATGATGCGTTGAAACATGAGGGGCCTCTTCACTTGATGTTCGCGCACGGCATCGCGCGCGGTCGGTCGATACGTCGCAAGTCGTTGGGCTGGATCATGGCGTCCTGCACCTTTATATTTCATATGTATATTATGAATATGAAATCGAGTCGAGCCTATGATGGACGATCGCGCGCGCAGCAGGCCGCGGAGAGGGCGGAGCGAGTCCTCGTGAAGGCCGAGCGCCTCTTTGCTACCGAGCCTTTCGACCGCGTGACGCTCGACGCTGTTGCGCACGCCGCCGAGGTCACGATCCCCACTCTCCAGCGTCGCTTCGGCAACAAGGAAGGTTTGTTCGCCGCGTGCGCGGCGCGCGTAACTGAGCGGATAGAGCAACAGCGTAGCGCGCCTCCCGTTGGAAACATCAAGGGCTGCCTGAGCGAGCACCTCGCGCACTACGAACGCGAAGGCGCCATGATGTGGCATCTCTTACGTCAGGAGGCGGACGTTCCGCTTTTGCGAACGTCACTCGCCGCCGGCCGTGCGATGCATCGGGCGTGGGTCAAGGCGGTGTTTGCCCGATCCATCGCGCGCATCGACGCGCGCAAGCGGCGGGCGCGTGTCGATGCGCTCGTGGCAGTGACCGACCTCTTCGTGTGGAAGCTGTTACGGATCGACCTCGGCCGCACCGCATCCGAGGTCGAAGCATTGATGTGCGCGATGGCCGACGCCGTCGCCGGAGGTGTGTGATGTCGAACATCCTTGTCTACACCACGCCCGGTCGTGGCCATCTCTATCCAATCATGGAGACCGCGCTCGTCCTCGCGCAGCGCGGTCACCACGTCCACGTGCGGACCCTTGCGTCCGAGGTCGGCCGAGTCGAGAGCGCAGGCCTGCGTGCCACCGCCATCAACCGCGCGATCGAGTCACGAGAGCCCGACGATTGGCAAGTTCGCTCGCCGCGGGCGAGACTCGAGCGCTCGCTGCAAACGTTCATCGACCGTGGCCCGCTCGAGATCGACGATCTTCGCGGTGCGATCGAGTTGGTCCGTCCGGACCTTCTGCTCGTGGACACGAATGCATGGGGAGCGCAGGCCGCCGCAGAAAGCTCGGGAATTCCGTGGGCGACCTGGCACCCGTATCCGTTGCCGTTCCCCTCGAAGGACGCCCCGCCCTTCGGGCCCGGTCTGCGGCCCGCGCGCGGCGTCCTCGGGCGGCTGCGCGATCGGATCTTGCAACCGCTCGTGATCGGACCGCTGCAGAAGTTCTTGCCGGCGCTGAATCGGGTCCGGAGGGAGGCGGGGGGCTTGGACTTCAGCCACATCAAGGAGCTCTTCACGCGGCCGCCGCTGCTTCTCCACATGACTGCCGAGCCGTTCGAATATCCGCGCAGCGATTGGCCAGCGAATGTCCGCCTGGTCGGCCCGGGCTTGTGGTCGCCGCCTGCGACCGAACCCGCGTGGTTGTCGGACACCACCCAGCCAATCGTGCTCGTCACCTGCTCGACCGAATTCCAGGACGACGGAGCGCTCATCGACGCGGCGCTCTCAGCTTTTGGTGCGGACGCGAGCGTCCAGCTCGTCTGCACGACCGCTGGCGTCGATCCAGCCCGGTTCCGAGCGCCGCCGGGCGTCGTGCTCGAAAGGTTCCTCCCGCATGCACTGCTCCTCCCTCGTGCTTGTTCGGTGGTGTGTCATGGCGGTATGGGCATCACGCAGCGAGCGCTCGCAGCCGGAGTCCCGCCGTGCATCGTGCCATGGGGACGCGACCAGCTCGAGGTCGGACGCCGTGTGGTGGAGTCGCACTGCGGGGCCAGCTTGTCCCGAGCGCGCCTGACGCCCGCTGGCTTGCGCCGCGCTGTCGTCGAGGCGCGCAATCGCGCGGCAGGCGCGGGCCGCATCGCAGCAGCGTTCGCAAACGCAGGCGGCGCCGAGCGTGCCGCGACTCTCCTCGAGGCACTTCTTCCGGCAGGCGCCTGAACACTCGTCGGCGGGTGGCGTTTCGGCATGAGCGCTGATCGTGCTCGTCGAGTGCGGCGCGCAACATGTCGAGCGCCGTCTCGATGTCGCTGGCATGCCACCAACCGCCGATGAAATCGATCGGCTCGATCTCGAGAGATGAAAACAGGTCGGCGCGACGCATGGTGCGCGAGCTTAGCGCTGTATGGCGACGACTAGCACTTGCCGTAACGCGCAGGCGTGGTGCCGACGAGGCGACGGAAGGGGCGGGTGAGCTGCGCCTGGTCATAGAAGCCGACCAGCTGCGCCACGTCGGACGCGCGCATGCCATCGCGCAGGAGTTGCTTGGCGCGCGCGACGCGGAGATGCGTGAGGTAGGTATGCGGTGGCATGCCGACCTGAGCGCGGAATGCGCGACATAGGTGGAACTTGTCGAGGTCGGCGTCGCCGGCGAGATCGGCGAGCGTGATCGAGTCGTCGAGACGCTCGCGGAGATATTCCATGGCGCGGCGCACGGGACGCGAGTGGTCGGGGTGCGCACCGCAGATCGCGGCGAGTGCCGTGATCGCTTCGGTGACGGCGACCTCGAGCGACAAGCGATCGAGGTTCGCGCAGGCGGCATCGAGCAGGCGGTGAAACGGCGCGGCGCGTTGGTCGCCGGGCTCGAGCTGTGGAAGGGGAACGGAGCTGCCTTCGTCGTGGATGGCGGCGCCGACGGCAGCATCGGTGGATTCGACGGACGCCGGCCGCGGTCAAGAACTTCCTCGCGTACTCGCTCGTTCGACTCGGCACGGATCGTTGTCGCTCAGCCGCAGGCCGGTCGTGATCCTGATGTCGTTGACCAGCGTCCCGTTCGCGCTTCCCAGGTCCTCGACGAACAGGTCGTCAGCCCGGCGCACGAACCTCGCGTGACGACGCGACAGCAAACCATCATTCACACGGAGCGCGCACGTGACGTCGCGCCCGACGAGCGTCTCGCCGAGCGGCAACTCTACGCGATCGCTCGCGCTCTCGAGGTAGGTCCGCACGCGCGGAGCATTACGCGGCTATCGCCGGACGTACTCGGTCAACCCGACCCGGTGGCGCTCGAGGATGAAGAAGCTCATCGCGAGCCGCGCGGGCCCGATCGCGAAGTACGCCTTGCCGAGAAACAGGTCGGGGTTGACCGGATCGACCTGCACGAGGTAGTCGCGCAGCCCGTTCGACGGATCGCGCTTCGGGTTGCCGCCCTTGCCATAGTCGAACAGCAACGCGTGGAGATACTCGTTGTCGCGTGCGGTCGGATCGACCGGCGCGACCTCGAAGAAGCCGAACCGCTTGGGCTCGGTGTCGCTCGGCTTGAGGTGCCAGCGCCCGTCGAGCGCGTTGCGTCCGACCGGGATGTTGTAGCCCATCACGCGGCCGTCTTCGCCCTTGTAGAAGCCCTTCATGAACTTCTTGATCCCGATCGCGTACGCGAGGTTCAGCGCGTTGAGCGGGAGATGATTGATCCCGCGGAACTCCCAGCCGACGAGCGCGTCGAGGTCCGGCATCGCGCCACGCTGGAACACGTGCTCGAGCCCGCTCATCGCGGTCTGCTCGAGCGCGAGCGCGCGAGGCGAGGGGAACGGCGACAGCGCCCCGGAGCCGAGTGTTGCGGACGTCGCGAGCGGGAATGCAGTTGCGGTGCTCATCCGAGATACCTCCGAGAGTTGTCGATCACGTGACCTGCCGCCCGCGTCGCGAGCGCCATGATGGTCTCCATCGGGTTGACGCGGCACGGGGATGGAAACAGCGACGCGTCCGCGACCATCAGCCGATCGGCGTCGTGCAAGAAGCCGTGCGCGTCGGTCACCGAGGTCGTGCGATCCACGCCCATCTTCGCCGTGCCCATCATGTGGACGGTCACGACCTCCCAGCCCTTGGGCGGGATCGGGCGGTCGAGCAGGCGATGGGCCTCGTCGGCGCTGGTCAGCTCCTTCGCGTGCTGGAACGGCAACAACAAGCGCTTCGCGCCGGCGGCGAACAACAGCTCCGCGAGCAGCAGGAGCCCGCGCTGCATGTTCGCCGCGTCGTGCTCGGAGAGCTGGTAGAACGCCTGCGGGCGGCCATTGATCACCTTGACGTGGCCGGTCGTGGTGTCCTCGCACAACAGCCCCGCGACGACCATGTGGTTGTACTGGTCCATCAGCTGGCCGAGCTGCGCGCCGCGATGCGGGACCGACATCGCGACGATCGACGGCGGCAGGTTGACCGCGGCGAAGCAGCCGAGCCCCTCGTCGGCGAACTCGCGGACCTGGAACGCCTGGTGCGCGCCCTGCCAGCCGCTGACGTCCTCGTCGAACAACGCGACGACCTTGACGTTCGGGTGGAGCGACAGGTTGCCGCCGAGCAAGCCCGAGCGCGAGCGTAGCCCGGAGCGCGCGAGCAGAGCGGGCGTGTGGATCGCGCCGCACGCGGCGACGACCAGCTTCGCGCGGACGACCACGTTGTGACCCTTCGCCCCCGTGCCGGGGGCCGCCTGGACGCGGCCGACCACGCCGGTCGCGCGCTTGCCGTGGAACGTGATCCGATCGACGCGCACGTCGGCGTAGACCCGCGCTCCGAAGTGCAGCGCGCGCGGGATGTAGCTGACCAGCGCGCTCTGCTTGGCGCCGGTCGGGCAGCCGAACGCGCACCGGTTCGAGCCGACGCAATGGGCCTGGTTGCGCAGGTTGCCGATCGTGTTCCAGCCCTTGGCGTCGGCGCCCTTCTTGAGCAGCCAGTTGTCCTTGCCGATCGCGTCCTCGTCCATCGGGGCGACGTGGATGCGCTTCTCGACCCGCGCGTAGTACGGATCGAGCGCGGCGCTGGTCAGATCGTCGAGCCCGGCCTCGTCGCGCCAGCGCGCGAGGATGTCCTCGGGCGTGCGCCACGACATGCCGCCGTTGATCACGGTCGAACCGCCGACGGCGCGACCCTCCTGGAACATGATCGGCGGGTTGCCGAGCGCCATCGAGGCGCCCCCGTCGCGATACAGCTGGCGCACCATCTGCGAGGTGTTCGCGGTGAAGTCGCGGGTCTGATAGTAGCTACCCTCTTCGAGCACGACGACGTCGAACCCGGCCTCGGCGAGCTCGGCTGCGACCGGCGAACCACCGGCCCCCGAGCCCACGATCACGACATCGCAGTCGAGCACCGTGTCGCCGTGGAGGTCGTGGCGGGTGAACACGTTGTGCGGGCGCGCACCCTCGTGCAACGCGCCCTGCGCGTTCGTCACCATCACGCCACCTCCTGCTTGGTCGTCGCGAGCGGCCGCAGCGGATCGGGCGCGAGGATCTGGGCCTGTTGCTTTGCGACGTCGTCGGCGAACACGGTCAACCGCTTGTGGCGGACCTTCTCGATCCACGGCCCCGGGCGATAGCCGATCCGCTCGGTCATCGCCGGCTGCTCGTAGCAGGCCAGGGACATCAGCTGATTGATCATGTGGGCGAACTGCACGTGCACCGGCGTCAGGCCGTGCTCCCAGCTCTGGTAGTAGCGCTCCGCGGCTTCGGCCGCGAGCGCGCGGGCGCGCTTGCGATAGCGCGGTAGCGCGCCGAGGTCGTACGCGGCGAACCCGGCGTGGATCGCGGTGCCGAGCAGCGGTGGCACCACGCCGAACGTGAGCTCCATGTGATCGATGATCGCGTCGGCGAGCCCGGCCGCCTCGGCGGGGCAGATCACGGGGACGAGCGAGCGCAACACCGCGCGCGTGGTCTTCGTATGCGCGTAGCTCATCCGAGCACCGCCAGCGCCTTGCCGAGCGCCGCATCGTGGCGTTCGAGGTACGCGGTCATGTGGGCGAGCGCCCCCGGAGCGTCGCCACCCTCGATGAGGTCGAAGAACCTGGTGTGGGCCGGGACGTACTCGTCGGGTGGGCGCAGCGCGAACTTGATCTCGTCGGCCGCATCGCGCCACAGCGTCGAGATCCGGTTGAGCAGCCACAGGCCGGGCGTGAACTTCGCCACCTCGCTGATCTGGCGCATGATCTCGAAGTCCTCGGTGATGTACTTCGTGGTGTCGCGCAGCGACCACGCGCGCGCCATCGCCGCGCGCGCGCCCGCGGTACCGCCCTTCGGGATGCGATCGGCGGTCAACCGGATCACCTCGAGCACGACCGCGCGGCGGATGCCGAGCAGGTCGACCAAGATCCGGCCGATGCTCGGTTGATCAGCCTCGGGCTTGCCGTAGCGGAGGTACGCCGCGATCACCTCGATCGACCAATCGCGGTACGGTCGCACGACGATCCCGGAGCCGCGCCGGGGCTCGACCAGGTTCCACTCGCCGAGCCGGCGCAGCGCCTCGCGCAAGGTCGGACGCGACGCCCCGAGCTGGCGCGACAGCTCGCGCTCCGCCGGCAGCCGCGACCCCGCGGTGTAGTGGCCGGAGACGATCGCGGCGAGCAACTTCTCGAAGACAGCGTCGATCGCCGTCGTCGTGTTCGGGTCGGGATTGGGCAGCGCCATATGGTCTGACCAATTGGTAAGACCACTTGGTACTCGGAGTCAATAGCAAAGTGCAGCGCGCTCACAACCCGAAACCCCGCTCCGGATCGCGGGTGTGCAAGCGCCGAAACACCTACCGTCTCGACGACAAAACCTCCCGTCATTGCGGGCAGGTCCGCTTGAGATTCCGAGCCGCGCTCGCTAGGTTGCAGCTATGACCAAGGCCAAGGCAGGGGGAGAGCAACCGGTTGAAATTCCGGACACGCTCCCGATCCTGCCGCTGCGCAACTCCGTGTTGTTCCCGGGCGCCATCATTCCGATCGACGTCGGCCGTCGCAAGTCCGTGCGACTCGTCGAAGACGCGATCGCAAAGGAGCGTCCTGTCATCGGAATCCTGACCCAGAAGGATGCGCGTACCGAGGACCCGGGCTCCGGCGACCTCTACATGGTGGGCTGCGCCGCCCGGATCCTGAAGGTCATCAAGCTCGCGAAGGACAACTTCTCCGTGATCCTTCAGGGCGTCTCGCGCTTTGAAGTCTCGGAGTTCGATGGCGCGGAGCCGTTCCTCGCCGCGAAGGTCCGCTCGGTGCCAGACCCGACGACGTCGGACGTCGAGC
>JBDTEH010000218.1:0-6661 GCA_039922635.1 Kofleriaceae bacterium
TCCTCGAGTGCGACCAGCCCGACATCGGGGAGCTCTCGCTCGTGGGGGTCGCGGACGTGCAAGGTGACGACGTCGTGCGCGGCCGCGACCGGCCGGATCGCGTGATCGAGCGCCGCGACCGTGGCGGCGCGTGGGGCGCCGAGCTCGAGATCCGAGATCACGAACACCAGCGCGCGCCGGTGCAGGATCGAGCCGGCGAACCGGACCGCCGCGGCGACATCGGTGCCGCGGTGTGCCGGCTTGCAGGCGAGGATCTCGCGCACCACGCGCAGCGCGTGGCCGCGGCCCTTGCCGGCCGGGACGAAGCGCTCGATCTGATCGCTGAACAGGATCAGGCCGACGCGATCGTTGTTGCGGATCGCCGACATCGCCAGCACGCACGCGAGCTCCGCCGCGAACGCGCGCTTCTGGACCTCGCCGCTGCCGAACTCGCCGGACGCCGAAACGTCGACGAGCAGCATCAGCTCGAGCTCGCGCTCCTCGCGGAACTCCTTGACGAACGGACGGCCTGCGCGGGCGGTGACGTTCCAGTCGATCGTGCGCACCTCGTCGCCGGGCACGTACTCGCGAACGCGATCGAAGTCGATGCCGCGGCCGCGGAACGCGGCTTGATAGGACCCGGCCAGCATCGTCGCGACCAGCCCGCGCGTGGACAGCTCGATCTTGCGGACCCGCTCCATGATCACGCGCACCCGCGCCGGATCGACGTCGTCGGCGGGACCGTGCGCCGTCGCGGGCAGTACCGGCGCAGCGATCACGGGATCGCCACCTGCTCGAGGACCCGCGCGACGAGCTGCTCGCCATCGATCCGCTCGGCCTCGGCCTCGTAGGTCACCGCGATGCGGTGGCGCAGCACGTCGGGCGCGATCGCCTTGACGTCCTGGGGCGTCACGTAGCCGCGCCCCTGCAGGAACGCCCAGGCCTTCGCGCACAGCGCCAGCGCGATCGTCGCACGTGGCGAGGCCCCGAACCGGATCAGCGGCGCGAGCTCGAGCCCGAACGCCGCCGGATCGCGGGTCGCGACCACGAGGCTGACGATGTAGCGCCGCACGCGCTCGTCCACGTAGATGTCGTCGACCGCGCGCCGTGCGGCGAACAACTCCGCCGGCGTGACGACCGGCGAGACCTCGAGCTGCGGCGCGCTCGTCGCCATCGCGGCGAGGATCGCGAGCTCCTCGTCGGGTGAGGGATAGGTGACGATGACCTTGAGCAGGAAGCGATCGATCTGGGCCTCCGGCAACGCGTACGTACCCTCCTGTTCGACCGGGTTCTGGGTCGCCATCACCATGAACGGCGACGGCAACCGATGGGTGGTATCGCCGAGCGTGACCTGGTGTTCCTGCATCGCCTCGAGCAGCGCGCTCTGGACCTTGGCCGGCGCGCGGTTGATCTCGTCTGCCAGGATCAGGTTCGCGAACAACGGGCCGTGCTTGGTCTCGAACCGGCCATCGCGCGGGTTGTAGATCAGCGTGCCGACGATGTCGGCCGGCAGCATGTCGGGGGTGAACTGGATGCGCTGAAAGCTGGTCGAGATCGCGCGGGCGAGCGTCTTGAGCGCGAGCGTCTTGGCGAGCCCCGGCATGCCCTCGAGCAGGACGTGACCGCCCGCGAGCAGCGCGACGATCAAGCGGTCGACGAGGGCGTGTTGCCCGACCAGCACGCGGCCGATCTCGGTCCGCAGCGGCTCGACCCAGCCGCCCGCCGCGCGAACCGCGGCCTGGATCGTGGTGATCTCGGGTGGCGGAGCGAGCCGCGCCGCGGCGCGAAAGATCGAGGCTGGGGTGGACGGAACAGGAGCGTGAGCATGAGCGGTGGTTCGAGCCATGCCCCCACCGTGGCCCGTGTAGGTCGCTCGAACCTTTCCGGAACATTGCAAGTAAGCAAGGTTCCCCGCGCTCGACGCTGGTTGATCGCCAGCGGATCAGCGAGCTCGACTCGCATCCCCGGTGATCGGTCGCCTTTGGTCCCCAACCATCTTGCGCTTCAGGCACGATCTGGCACGGTAGCTGTACAGATTGGGTGCAGCGTCACTCGCTGCAGGAACTCGTGAAGGTCGGGCCGCCTTCGCAGAACCGCGAGAAGACTCTCCGTGATCGCGTTACCCCACCTTTGCGGCGTGCAGCGGTGAGCGTCAGCAAGCTCTCCCGCGAGATTCGCCGTCTCCTCGAGACAGAGCTCGACTCGTTCGAGAAGCTCGAGGTGATGAGCCGCGTCCGCGGCCCCGATGCCGCGCTCGCGGTGGATGACGCGGTGCTCGATAACGAGCCGATGCGCGAGACCGTGCGCGACCTGCTGCGTGCTCACCTGATCGAGCGGCGCACCGGCGTCTACGTGGCGGGGCCGCGCGCGACCGACCCGGTCGTCACCGAGTTACTCGCGCTGTACGATGCCGATCGCATGATCGTCGTGGCCGAGTTGTCGGCGCTCGCGATGGATCGCATCCGGTCGATGGCCTCGGAGGCGTTCGCGAACGCCTTCGTCCTGCGCAAGAAGCGAGGCGACGATGATGGCTGAGGCGGTCTACGTGCTGTGTGCGCTGACGAGCCTGTTCTGCGCGGGCTTGCTGATCCGCAGCTACCGGGCACGACGCTCCCGGTTGTTGCTGTGGAGCTCCGCGTGCTTCATCGGGCTCGCGATCACCAACGCGGTGCTGGTGATCGACCTGATCGTGGTCCCCCAGATCGATCTCTCGGCGCTCCGGACCGGGGTGGCCGCGGTCGCGATGTTCATGCTCCTCGTCGGCCTGATCTGGGAGTCGCGATGAGCTGGTACCAGTATATCTACGGCGGGTTGACCGCGATGAGCGCCCTCGCCGGCGTGTTCTTCCTGCGCTACTGGAGGCTCAGCAAGGACTCGTTCTTCGTGTGGTTCGCGTGCGCGTTCTGGACGTTCGCGATCAACTGGTATCTGCTCGCCGAGGACCACGGCGTCGCCGAGCACAGCCCCTATATCTACGGCGTGCGGCTCGCCGGCTTTCTCCAGATCCTCGCCGCGATCCTGCTAAAGAACCGCGCGCGCGATCCATGACGCGTTTAGCCTTGCCGGAGGCCGCCTCACCGGATATTGTTTGAGTACAAACTAATTACGAGGGTGCGGTCGCGATGGCCGCAGGATCACGAGCTGGTCGGGCCGCCAGCTTCACGAAGGATCGTGATGTTCTCCTCGTCCCACCGCGACGCTGAACGGCGTTGCGCCGAGCTCGCACAGCACGACCAGCTCACCTTACTGCTCGACCTCGATGGCACGCTGATCCCGTTCGCGCCGACTCCCGAACAGGCGACGCTCGATGACGCGCTGATCGAGCTCTTGCACGCACTCGCCGCCGCGCGGATCCACGTCGAGATCGTCTCGGGACGGCCCCGCGACCAGCTCGCCGCGATGCGCGAGCACGTGCCCGAGATCGCGTGGGTCGCCGAGCATGGCGCGTGGCGCTGCGATCCCTCGTCCGCGTGGACCGGTCCCGCTCCCGCGCCGGAGCTCGCCGAGCTCACCGCCCTGCTCGACGCGTTCGCACGCATGCCCGGCGCGCGGCTCGAGCCCAAGACCCTCGGCGTGTGCCTGCACTGGCGGCTCGTGCCGCCTGCCCTCAAGGAGGCGCTGGTCGCCGGCGCGGAGCTCGCCTGCGACGAATGGCTCGAGTCGCACCCCGACCACGAACGGCTCGACGGCGTCGAGATGCTGGAGGTGCGCCGCTGCTCGGCGAACAAGAGCCTCGCGGTGGCGCACGTCCGCGACCATCGGCCCGGCGCCAAGATCATCGCGATCGGCGACGATCGGACCGACGAGGACATGTTCTCGGCGCTGGTCGCCGGCGAGCTCGCGATCGGGGTCGGGGAAGTTCACATCCGCGGTCACTACTCGCTGCGCGCTCCCGGCGAGGTCCGCGCGTTCTTGGGGTGGCTGGTCGAGGTCCGCACCACAGGGATCACGCGTCCGTTCGGCGCGCTCAGCACCGAAGGGCTGGAGGCCGCGGTGGCACCGCGGGCACGGCTCGTCGTGGTGTCGAACCGGACGCCGCCGGCATCGACGACCAAGCACCGCCCCGTGGGCGGCCTGGTGTCCGCGCTCGAGCCCGCGCTGCGCATGCACGAGGGGATCTGGCTGGGCTGGAGCGGCAAGGAATCCGCCGGCGCCCGGCCCGTCGTGATCGATCCGACCTCGCGCCCCGTGCTTGCCTCGTTCGACTTCGCACCGGGCTGGCGAGATCGGTTCTACGGCGGCTTCTGCAATCGCGCGCTGTGGCCATTGTTCCACGGGTTCTCCGGCAAGGCCCGGTTCAGCGACGCCGACTGGGTCGCGTATCGCGAGGCCAACGCCGAGTTCGCCCGTCACACGTTCGAGCTGATCGCGCCGGACGGAACGGTCTGGGCGCACGACTATCACCTCCTGCTGCTCGCCCGCGAGCTCCGTGGCCGCGGCTTCGCCGGGCCGATCGGGCTGTTCCTCCATATCCCGTTTCCGCAACGCGATCTGTTCGACACGTTGCCGTGGGCGGACGAGCTCGTCGCTGCGCTGTGCCAGTTCGACCTGCTCGGCTTTCACACCGAGCAGTGGGCGCAGAACTTTCGCGAGTGCGCGCGGACCGCGCGGCGGACGTTACCCGCGATCGCCGTGATCCCGATCGGCGTCGACCCGGCGGCGTTCACGGCGACCTCGGACCCGATCGATCGCGAAGTCGCCGGCCTGCAGACCGTGCTCGGATCGCGCCGGCTGATCCTGGGCGTCGACCGCCTGGATTACGCGAAGGGGATTCCGGAACGCCTGCTCGCATTCGAGCACCTGCTCGAGACCCACGCGGAATGGCGCAGCCGCATCAACTTCGTCCAGATCTCGGTGCCCTCGCGCGCCGATGTCCCCGAGTATGCGGAGCTCAAGCACCGGGTCGAGACCCTGGTCGGCCGGATCAACGGGCGGTTCGGCGAGGCCGATTGGGTCCCGGTGCGGTACCTGTACCGCTCGTACGATCACCGCGTCCTCGCGCAGCTCTATCGCGCGTGCGACGTCGCGCTCGTGACCCCGCTGCGTGACGGGCTCAACCTGGTCGCGAAGGAGTTCGTCGTCGCACAGGATCCCGCGCGCCCGGGCGTGCTGGTGCTCTCGCGCTTCGCCGGCGCGGCCGCCGAGCTCCCCGATGCCGTGCTGACCAACCCGTTCCATATCGAAGGCCTCGCCGCGGACCTCGACCGCGCGCTGCGCATGGAGCTGCCCGAGCGCGTGCGGCGCCAGGGCCTGCTCGCCGCGTCGCTCGCAGGCCAATCGCCCCAGCGCTGGGCGGCGGCGTTCCTCGACCGGCTGCTGTCCAGCGAGCGCTCCGTTGCTTGACGCCGTGACCGCGCGGCACCGCCGGGCCGTGTCGATCGGCGATTCTGGTATCGTGCAGCGCTCGCTCGCGTGAACGGGACGAGCTCGCATGACGACGTTCCAGCTCGCCGCCCTCGTGATCACGCTCGCCGCCGCGCTCGCGTACTTCAACGCCCGCGTGCTCAAGCTGCCGTCGTCGGTCGGCTTGATGGCGATCGCGCTGGTCGGCTCGATCGTGCTGCTGGCGCTCGACGCGACGCACGTCGTCGATCTGTCGGTCCGCGTGACCTCACTCGTCAGTCAGCTCGATTTCGGCAACACGCTCCTGCACGGCATGCTGGGCCTGCTGTTGTTCGCGGGCGCGCTGCACATCGACGTCACCGAGCTCGGGATGGAGAAGTTCGCGGTCGGGCTGCTGGCGCTCGGCGGGACCGCGCTGTCGGCGGCGATCGTCGGCCTCGCTGCGTTCGCGATGCTGCACGCGGTCGGCCACGACCTCCGGCTGATCGACGCGTTGCTGTTCGGCGCGTTGATCGCTCCGACCGATCCGATCGCGGTGCTCGGCATGCTCAAGTCGGCGGGCGCGCCGCGGCGCCTCGAGGCCCGGATCGCCGGCGAATCGCTGTTCAACGACGGCGTCGGGGTCGTGATCTTCACCGTCCTGCTCGAGCTCGCCGATGGTGCGAGCACGTCGCTCGGCGGCGCCGGCTGGCTGTTCGTCCGCGAGGCCCTGGGTGGGGCCGCGTTCGGCCTCGCCTGCGGGTACGGGATGCTCCGCCTGCTCCGGACGATCGACGACTACTCGGTCGAGGTCCTGCTCACGCTCGCGCTCGTGCTGGGCGGCTACGTCGCCGCCGAGCAGCTCGGGCTCTCGGCGCCGATCGGCGCGGTGGTCGCCGGGCTCGTGATCGGCAACAAGGGCCGCAGCGCGATGTCAGAGGCGTCGCGCTCGCACGTCGACTTGTTCTGGAAGCTGATCGACGAGGTCCTCAATGCGATCTTGTTCCTGATGATCGGGCTCGCGATCATGATCGTGCCGGTCTCGTTCAGCGTTGCCGGCGCGGCCGCGCTCGCGATCCCGCTCGTGCTCGCGGCGCGCTGGATCTCGGTCGCGTCGACGCTGAGCCTCGTCCCTCGCATCCGCAAGGCGATCCCGCACTCGATCACGATCCTGACCTGGGGTGGGCTGCGCGGCGGCCTGTCGATCGCGATGGCGCTCGCGCTGCAACCGGGCAAGGCCCACGACACGATCCTCGTGATGACCTACGCGGTCGTCGCGTTCTCGATCCTGGTCCAAGGGCTCTCGTTCGGCGCGTTGCTGCGCGCTCTGGGCGTGGGCCAAGCGCGTCCGTGAGCTCGC
>JBDTEH010000219.1:0-22299 GCA_039922635.1 Kofleriaceae bacterium
GCCGCCCGCGCCGCCCGCGCCGCCCGACGCCGCGACGTTGCCCCACCACAGATCGCCATGCAGCCGCGCCGGCGGCTCGGGCGGCCCGAACACGTCGCGCTCGCGCAGCTCGTCGAGCTCGCGATCGAGGCCGAGGCCCGCGCGTTTACACAGCGGGCGCAGCCGGCGCTCCACATAGAACGTTGGCCAGTCCGGCTCCGCGGTGTTGTCCTGGGGCAGCGTCGCGAGGTAGTTCGCGCGATCCAGCCCGAAGCTCGGTGCCCCCGCGCGATGCAGCTCCGCGAGCCCGCGTCCGAATCGCGCCGGATCCGGCCGCCCGGCAAGCTCGAGCCACTCGAGCGCGAGCCAGTGCGCGCCGTACGCGAGCACGCGCGGCACCCGCAAGCCGTTCGCGCCCGCGCGCAACCACTCCAGCCCTGCCGCCTCCGCTTCGAACAACCCCGCCAGCTCGCGCGCCTGCGCCTTGACGAACACCGTACGGCCGTCCCCGAGCTCGACCCGATACGCGTCGTTGATGTCGCCGCCCGCGACCGGCGTCGCGCGTGTCACCGGAGCGCCGAGTGCAGCCGTCACTGCGCGGACATCCATGCACTTGCGATCCTTACTGCGTCCCCGGACGGGGACGTACTACAGAGTCACAAGTTCGTTCTCGTAAGCGCCCGAAATCCCCCGCGTGAAAATGGGGACGTACTACAGTTTCACAAGTTCGATCTGACGATCCCCGCTACCGATCGACACCGGTACGGGCCGCGAGTGCCGGCTCACGACGACGTTGTGATTCGGTCGTACCGCGCACGGCTGCCACGGCTGGGGTACGGGCCGCGAGTGCCGGATCACGACGACGTCGTGACTCCGTCGTCGCATAGCTGCCACGGCTGTGCGTTGGATCTTGGGGACTTTGACGCGGCGAACTTGTGAAACTGTAGTACGTCCCCATTCCGACGCGTTTGGTTTTGCGTACTTGGCGAATCGAACTTGTGAAACTGTAGTACGTCCCCGTTCCCGGGGCGACGCGCAGCTCACGCTCCGTCGCTAGCATCGAGCGGCCTGCTCCAGTATCGTGTGCTCGAAGTGCGAATCATCGTGGTGGGGTTGTTGGGGATCGGGTCGCTCGCGCATGCGGACAACTTCGCCTCGTTCGAGCTCGCCGCTGGCGGGCAGCTCCCGGTTGGAGATGCGACGTGGACGAGCGCGACGAGCGCCAGTCCCGCCGCGTTCGGCGCGGTGGCCTGGCACTTCGACGAGCATTTCGGCGTGCTCGGATCGGGTGAGGTCATCGACCAGCTCGGGCTCTCCGGGCCACCCGGCACCTACAAGCCCTCGCTGCTGCGCCTGCGCTTCCTCGCGCACGCGTTCTACGAGCACGAGGTCGTGCGCCACGTGACCCTCGCGACGCGGTTCGGCATCGGCCTCGACGAGATGTTCCTCGACTGGGACCAGCCCGCGGGCGGCAACCCGTCGTATCGCACCGAACAGACCCGCGCCCTCGCGCTCGAGCCTGCCGCCGGCGTGTGGTGGGACGCCGGCATCGGCGTCCAGCTAGGGGGCGAGATCGCGATCCCGATCAGCACCGCGCGGGACAGCCAGCTGATCGGTCACAAGCTGAGCGGCGACATGGCGCCGGCGTTCGCGACGTACGAGGTCGCGGTCCTCGCGGGGATCCGGATCACCTCGAAGCGCGACTAGCCTGGACGTGCTCGACGAGGCCGGCGCACGCGCGCTCGCAGATATCGAGGACCTCCTCGAACCCGGTCGCGCCACCGGAGTACGGGTCCGGGACCTCGGCTCCCGGCGGCGCGCTCGGATCGAACGAGCGCAGCAGCCGGATCGGCGGCAACGGTCCCGAGCAGGTCGCGGCGAGCCGCTCGAGGTCGGCGAGGTTCTGGCGATCCATCGCCACCACGAGATCGAAGGCGGCGAAGTCCTGCACGACGAACTGGCGCGCGCGCAGCAACTCGAGATCGTAGCCGCGCTTGCCGGCCGCGCGACGCGACCGCGGATCGGGCGGCTCGCCGACGTGCCACGCGCCGGTGCCCGCGCTGTCGAGCACGGTGTGTGCGCCGAGCCCGGCCGCCTCGATCGCGTGCCGCATCACGCCTTCGGCCGTCGGCGAGCGGCAGATGTTGCCGAGACAGACGAAGACGATCCGCACCTACGTGCCGGCGCCGTCGAGCTCGCCGGTCCAGTACAGATAGTCCTGCCAGGCGTCCGGCACCGAGCGCAACGAGATCCGGATCGCCACGGCGGGCACCCAGTTAGGTTGCGTCGGCGCGGCGAGCAACCGCATGCCCGCTTCGTGTGGCGTGCGCCCGCCCTTCTTGCGGTTGCACAGGTAACAGCACGACACGATGTTCGTCCACTCGGTGAGCCCGCCCTGCGAGCGCGGCCGGACGTGGTCGTAGGTCAGGTCGCTGATCGGCGCCTTCTTGCCGCAGTACTGGCAGCGGTAGTTGTCGCGCGCGTAGATGTTGACGCGCGAGAACTTCACGGGCCTCGAGTGCCGGCGGAAGGCACGCAACAATCGCACGACCGCAGGGACCTTGATCACCATCGTGACCGACCGGATGTTGTGCGCGTACTCCTCGAGGACTTCCACCTTGCCGAGGAACAGCAACGTGATCGCGCGCTGCCAGGAGATGACCTTGATAGGTTCAAACCCCTGGTTGAGCAGTAGCGTCTGCGACGACTCCATCCCTTGTTCTCGAATGTAGCATCGCGCCGAGCGAACGCGACATTCGTAGGGACATCGCGATCTCGCGCACATAGCTTGATCGCGCGCAAATTCGAGTTTGAAAACGATTTTCAAAAGTGGTATCGGTGGAGGATGCCGTCGTCGCTCGCCGAGATCCCGCTGGGGCGCTCGGTCCAGGTCCGGGCGATCGGCGGTCCCCGCGCGTTCCGCCGGCGTCTACTCGAGATGGGCCTGGTACCCGGGGTCACCGTGCGCGTGGTGACGATCGCGCCGCTCGGCGATCCGTTGCGGATCGAGGTTCGCCACGGTCAGTGGTCGATCCGCAAGGCGGAGGCCGCGCAGATCACGGTCGAGCCACTTCACGCGGGAGCCAAGGTCGTGGTCGCGCAGGCCGTGCCGCTCGCGAGCCGTTCGTGACCGACGAGTGCTGCGGCCCCGAAGGTCCGGCACCGCGCGTCCCCGGCACCCGCCTCTCGATCGCGCTCGCCGGCAATCCGAACGTCGGCAAGACGACGCTGTTCAACGCGCTCACCGGGCTGTCCGCGAAGGTCTCGAACTATCCCGGGATCACGGTCGAACGCCGCACCGGTGCGTTGGCGCTCCCGGCCGGGCTCGCCGAGCTCCACGATCTGCCCGGCACGTACAGTCTCAACGCGCGCAGCGCCGAGGAGCAGATCGCGTTCGACGCGCTCGCCGGCCTCGCCGGTCAACATCCGCCGGATGTCGTGGTCGTCTGCCTCGACGCGACCCAGCTCGCACGCTCGGTGTACCTGCTGCTGCAGTGCCGCGAGCTCGGTGCGCGGTGTGTCGGTGCGTTGACGATGGTCGACGAGGCCGGCGCGGCCGCGCCCGACGCGCGTGCGCTCTCCGAGGTGGTCGGCTGCGAGGTCGTCGCGGTCACCGCGCGCACCAAGCGCGGCTTGACCCAGCTGATCGCGGCGATCGATCGCGCCGCCCGCACCGAGCGCCGCGCGCACCGGGTGTGGAAGCCGACGCCTGCGCTGCGGGTGCAACTCGACGTCGTGCGAGATGCGCTACCCGCGAGCTGGCGTTCGACCGCGAGGTATGGACGCGAGCTCGTGCTGGGCGACGAAGCGATCGCGGTGTGGGCGCTGACCTGCTTCGATCGCAGCGAGCACGAGGCCGACGAGCTCGTCGGCGTACCGCCGGATTTTCGCGCGACCGTGCTCGCGCAGCAGTTCGCGCTCGACGACGAACCGGTGCTCGCGCGCTGGGCCTGGCTCGATCGCGAGATCCCGAAGCTCACGAAGGTCCATCCCGATCGCTCGCTGACCGAACGCATCGATCGCGTGCTCCTGCACCGCGCGGCCGGCTTCGCCGTGTTCGCCGCGATCATGAGCTTGTTGTTCATGTCGCTGTTCGCATGGGCAGCACCGATGATCGACGGCATCGATCACCTGTTGAAGGCGTTCGGGGCGGAGCTCCGGGACTTGCTCGGGACCGGCATGTTCAGCGACTTCCTCGTCGACGGCGTGATCGCCGGTGTCGGCGCGGTGCTGATGTTCCTGCCGCAGATCTTGATGCTGTTCTTGTTCCTCGGCTTCCTCGAGGACTGCGGCTACCTCGCCCGCGTCGCGTACCTCATGGATCGCGTGATGCGCACGATGAACCTGCACGGTCGCGCCTTCGTGCCGATGCTGTTCGGGTTCGCGTGCGCCGTCCCCGCGATCACCGCGACGCGCACGATGGAACGCCGCCGTGATCGCCTGCTGACGATGCTCGTCGTGCCGCTGATGACCTGCTCGGCGCGGTTGCCGGTGTACACGCTGATCATCGCGGCGTTGATCCCGGCCTCGCGCACGACCCAGGGCCTGCTGATGGTCGTCATGTACGCGTTCAGCGTCGCGACCTCGCTCGCCGCTGCGTGGGTGATGTCGAAGACGGTCAAGCCGCTCAAGGCCAAGCGGTTGCCGTTCATCATCGAGCTGCCGCCGTATCGCTTCCCGCGCGTACGCGACGTGCTCCGCATGATGTGGGGCAAGTCGTCGATGTTCTTGCGCGAGGCCGGCACCGTGATCCTCGCATGCTCGATCGCGCTCTGGGCCCTGCTCTACTTCCCGCGCGAGCTGCCGCCGAGCGCGCCGAACTACGCGGCGCTGATCGCGCGCGCCCCCGACGCCGGCACGAAGTCCGAGCTGGTCGCGCGCGAGCAGTCGGCGCACCTCGAGAACAGCTACGGCGGCCGCCTCGGCCACGCGATCGAGCCCGCGATCAAGCCGCTCGGCTTCGATTGGAAGATCGGCGTCGGCCTGGTCGGCGCGTTCGCCGCCCGCGAGGTGTTCATCTCCACGCTCGGGATCGTCTACGCGGTCGGCAACGACGCCGACGAGCACTCGCAGCCGCTGCGCCAGGCGCTGCATACCGCGAAGACCTCCGACGGCAGGAGCGCGTATCCACCCCTGGTCGGCTTGTCGCTGATGGTGTTCTTCGCGCTCGCGATGCAGTGCATGAGTACGCTCGCCGTGGTGCGTCGCGAGAGCGGTGGGCTCGGCTGGCCCGTGTTCTTGTTCGCGTACATGACCGTGCTCGCGTGGATCGTCAGCTTCCTGGTCTATCAGGGCGGCCGCTTGCTCGGCTTCGGCTGAGGGGACGTACTACAGTTTCACAAGTTCGGACAAATTCTGCGCGACCGGACACCGCCCGCTCGCTCGACCGTCCATGAAGCTCTCGATCCTCGCGGCCCTCGCCGTTCTCGGCGTGGGGCTCGCCGGTTGCGGCAACAAGCCGGCCCGCGAGGTCTGCGAGCAAGCCTCCGAGCACTTCGAGCGCTGCCTCGGCGAGATGTTTGGCCCCGAGACCCGCCAGATGGCGCGCGATCGCCGCGACGTCGCGTCGTGCGCGAGCGATGGCGAGACCGTGAAGATGTACGAGCAGTGCGAGTCCAAGCGCACGTGCGACGCGTACCTCGATTGCATCGATGGCTACACCGGACGCCGCAGCCTCTAACGGGTCAGCTTTCGATATTCATTGATATGACGGATCGCAGAGCGCGAATCTCCCGATTGATCGAACAGCGTGGCGAGGTTGTAGTGCGCCTCCGCGAGCTGCGGATCGAGCTCGAGCGCCTTGCGATAGAGCTCGATCGCCTCGCTCTCGCGGCCGGCGTCCTGCGCGAGGACCCCGAGGTTGTAGAACGCCGTCGCGTCCGCGGGGTCGAGGTCGAGCGCGCTCTTGAAGCAATCACGCGCCGCCTCGGCATCACTCGACTCGGCGAACAACCGGCCGAGGTTGATCCATGCCTCGGTGCAATCCGGGCGCAGCCGCAACGAGCGCCGATACGCATCGATCGCCGCGACCGGATCGCGTTCTTCCAGCGCCTGCGCGCGCGATAGCCATTGATCGGCCGTCGCCGGCGCGACCGCGATCGGAACCGGCGCATCGGGCGCTCGTGGCAACTCGCGGAGCACCCCCGCCGGCGTGCCCGAGCTCCGCGCCAGCGGCTCGAGTGCGAGCGACAGCTGACCCGCGTGGTTCGCCGGCACGCCGCGGACGTGGACGTGCCCATCGTGCGCTTCGACCGTGATCTCGGCGAGCGTCGTGCCGGCGGGCAACGCCGCCGCGACCGCGACGAGCTCCTTGCGCACACGCGGCAGCGGCAGCCCCGCCGCGACCAGCGCCTTCACCGTGCGCAGCGCCGCGAGATCACGAAACGTCAGCTGTGCTGGTACCGCGCCCGGGGTCCCGACCAGGCCGTCGCGAATGCAGCCGCGCACCACCGACTCCGGCAACCCGATCAACTGGGCCGCGTGGCGTGCCGTGTAACTCGTCCACACGCGGCCATGATCGCCGCGACGATTCAGCTGTCAAGCATTCGATCGATCCAGGTGGTCGCCGCGGCCGCGAGCCTCGCGATCGCACCCTTGGGCCGCGTGAAGCCGTGGTCCGAACCTTCGAAGATCTCGAGTGTCGCGCGCGTCCCGAGCTTCGCCACCACCGGCCGGAGCAACGCGAGCTCGGCAAGCTCGTCGCGCGAGCCCTGGAGGAACAACATCGGCCCTCCCGCGATCGAGAGGTGCTCCGCGCGCTCGATACCCGGCCTGCCGGGTGGGTGCAACGGGAAGCCCGCGAAGATCAGGCCCCGCGCGCCGGCGAGCGGCTCGGCCGCATGGGCGCGCACCGTCATCCGGCCGCCATACGACTTGCCGCCTGCGAACCGCGGCAGCTTCGGAAACCTCCTCGCCGCGGCCGCCCACACCGCGCGCACGTTCGCCTCCGCGACCTCGGGCTTGTCGGTGCGCACGCGCCCGAGCCTCATGTACGCGAACTCGTAGCGCAGCGTCGCGATGCCGCGAGCGCCGAGCTCGTCGCAGAGCTCGGTCATGAACTCGTGGCGCATGCCCGCGCCTGCACCGTGGCCGAGCACGTACAACGCGCGCGCACCGCGCGGCCGCACGAGCAGACACGGTTGATCGGCGAGCTCGAGCTCGGTGGTCACGGTGCTTGGGCAGCCTACGCGGATATGCGAACCTCGTCGAGACCGACGCCATGAGCGACTCACAAGCGCGGAAGGACCTCGAGCGCGACACGACGATCGGTCGCTACGTGGTGCTCGATCGCCTCGGCGAAGCCGGCATGGGCGTCGTGTACCGCGCGTTCGATCCCGAGCTCGATCGCATGGTCGTACTCACACTCCAGCCGGCGCGCGCCGCGCTCGCGGAGCTATGAAGATCGCGATCATCGGCAGCGGCATCGCCGGGCTCGGCGCCGCCGACGTGCTCGCGAGCGCGCACGAGGTCACGTTGTTCGAGGCCGCCGCGCGCCCCGGCGGTCACGTCTATACCGTCGACACCGACGCGGGGCCCGTCGACATGGGCTTCATCGTTCACAACCGCGAGCACTATCCCCAGTTCTGCGGCCTGTTGCGCCGGCTCGGCATCGAGTCCCGCCCGACGGTGATGTCGTTCTCGGTCGCCGATGGATCGCGCGAGTGGGGCAGCGCCTCGGGATCGGCGATGTTCGCGGACCGCCGCAACCTCGCGAGCCCGCGCCACTGGCGGTTCTTGATCCGCGTGGTCCGGTTCCTCGCGCAGGCGCGGCGCGACCTCTATCCGCCGTACCGCGATACGACCTCGCTCGCCGAGCGCCACGCGATCGGCGCCCCCGACGGTACCTGGTTCGGTCGCCTGCGCGCCGGTCATGCAGGCCGCGCGGCCCGCGACGAATCGCTCGACGGATCGCTCGACGACGCCGCGGAGCGTGCCGCGCTGCCGAGCTCGGTCGTGGCCGCGAGCACACTCGACGAGTACCTGGCGCTGCGCCGGGTCCCGCGCGACGTCCGCGATCACTTCGTGATCCCCCTCGCGGCCGCGTTGTGGTCGCTCGCACCGGCGCGCTGCGGCGAGTTCCCCGCGCTGACCTACCTCGCGTTCCTCGAGCAGCACGGGATGTTGTCGCCGAGTCGCCCGCTCGCCTGGCACACGATCGCCGGTGGCAGCCGGCGCTATGTCGAGGCGTTGCTCGAACACTTGCGTCGCCGCCAGGGTCAGCCGTTCGGCGTCGAGCTCGCGACACCGGTGCGCGCGATCGTGCGCGATGCCGCCGGGATCACGATCGTCGCCGAGCGCGGCTCCCACCGGTTCGATCGCGTGATCGTCGCGACCCACGCCGATACCGCGCTCGCGCTGCTCGCCGAGCCAACGCCGGCCGAACGAGCCGCACTCGGCGCGATCCGGTACAGTCTCAATCGCACCGTGCTGCACACCGACCGCACGTTCCTGCCGCGCCACCCGGCGGCGCACGCGGCGTGGAACTACGTCGCCGATCCCGATACCGCGCGCGTCGCGGTGACGTACTCCATGACTCGGCTGCAAGGCCTGCCCGATCGCCCGTACCTCGTGACGCTCAACCCACGCCGCGAGCCACGCGGCATCCTGCACGAGGTCGAGTTCGCGCACCCGCAGTTCGACCGCGCCGCGATCACCGCACGCGAGCACCTCGAGCGCATGGCCGGCACGCTCGGCACCTACTTCGCCGGCGCGCACTTCGGGTTCGGCTTTCACGAGGACGGCCTGCGCTCCGGTGCCGGCGCCGCGGAGCGCCTGCTCGCCGACGCGCGGAGTGCGGCGTGAGCTTTCACTCCGCCCTGTATCGCGGCGAGATCGTGCACGCGCGGGACGACGAGCACGCTCGTCGCGCGTTTCGCTACAACGTGATGATGGCCGTGCTCGATCTCGACGAGCTCGCCGCGCTCGATCGCGAGCTCCGTCTGTTCTCCCACGACCGCGCCAACCTGTTCGCGTTCCGCGATCGCGACTACGCCTCGGCGACCGCGCCGAGCGTCGGTGCCGCATCGCGTGCCGTGCGCGACGAGCTCGCGGCGCTGCGCGCGGCAAACGGCCTGCCCTCCCCGCACGCCACGCGCGCCGTCACGAACCTGCGCGCGTTCGGCTACCTGTTCAATCCGGTCAGCTTCTTCATCGACTACGACGCGCGCGGCGAGATCACCGCCGCGATCGCCGAGGTCAACAACACCTACGGCGGCCATCTCCGCTACGTGCTCGGACCGGCCCAGCGCGTGGCCGGGCCGCGCGTCCGCTTCCGCCACGTCCGCGAGCTGTTCGTCTCACCATTCTTGCACGGCGAGGTCACGTACGACTTCGACCTCGACGTCCCGCTCGACGGCGAGGCGCTCGCGATCTCGATGCACGTGCGAGACGCGCGGGGACATCGCGTCTTGTTCGCCCGGTTCGCCGGCACGCGCACCGCCATGTCCGATCGCTCGCTCGTGCTCGCGGCGCTCCGCTACCCGTTCATGACCGCGCAGGTGATCGGCCTGATCCACTGGCAGGCCCTGAAGCTCCGTCTCGCCGGCGTGCCCTATCTCCGTCCGCGCGCCGACCACCGTCCGATCGCATCGCGCGCTCGTACTCCCTAACCATCCCGGTTCCGGGATAACGTGCCCGCGGATGGCCGAGCTCGCACATCCTTTGATCGCTCCGCTACCGCGGCTGATCTCACCGGCGGGCCGGTTGTTGCGATGGACCGCGCTCGAGCGGCTGCGAGCGGTCTGGCGCGGCCCGCGCCTCGACCTCGTCTTGCCATCGGGAGAGCGAGTCCAGCTCGGCGACGGCCCGGCGGCGGTGTCCCGCGCCACGATCCACGACGATCGCCTGTTCCTGCGCATGCTGTGGCGCGGCGAGATGGGCGCCGGCGAATCGTTCGTCGCCGGCGAATGGTCGAGCGACGACCTCGTCGCGACGCTGCGCGCGTTCCTCGCCGGCACCCGCGCGCGCGGCTTCGAATCCCCGCTGACCCGCCTCGCGCAGCTGCCCGCGCTCGTGTGCTATCGCCGCGGCGCGAACTCGCGCACCGGCAGCAAGCGCAACATCCACGCACACTACGATCTGGGCAATGCGTTCTACCGGCTGTTCCTCGATCCCGAGACGCTGTCGTATTCCTGCGGCGTGTTCGCGACCGCGACCTCGCTCGCGGCCGCGCAGCACGCGAAGCACGAACGTCTGTGCGAGTTGCTCCAGCTCGACGCGCGCGACCACCTCCTCGAGATCGGGTGCGGCTGGGGGGGCATGGCGATCCACGCGGCGCGCACCCGCGGGTGCCGGGTCACGGCCATCACCGTATCGCGCGAGCAACACGCGCTCGCCACGGCGCGGGTCGCCGAGGCGGGCCTCGCCGATCGGATCGCGATCGAATATCGCGACTACCGCGAGCCGCTCGGGATGTTCTCGAAGATCGTGTCGATCGAGATGCTCGAAGCGGTCGGCTACGCGTTTCTGCCCGGCTTCTTCACGACGCTCGCGCGTGCCCTCGCGCCCGGCGGCCGGATCGCGCTCCAGACCATCACGATGCCCGATGACCGGTTCGAGGCGTATCGAACGCGGGTCGACTGGATGCAGACCTATATCTTTCCGGGCTCGTGTATCCCGTCGCTCGCCGCGATCCGTGGCGCGCTCGTGCCGTCCGGGCTCGCGATCACGCACGCCGATGACATCGGTCCCGATTACACGCCGACGTTACGCACGTGGCGCGAGCGCTTCGTCGCCGAGCTCACCGCCGTGCGCGCGCTCGGCTTCGACGAGCCGTTCATCCGCACGTGGTTGCTCTATCTCGCGTTCAGCGAGGCCGCGTTTGCCGAGCGGACGCTCGGCGATCATCAACTCGTGCTGCAACGGCTGGGCTAGCCAGGCGCCAGCTATGTGCCGGTTGAGGCGGTGTGCGTCACTGTGACGTGGGTCGTGATCCCGCCACGCATCCAGAACTTACCGGTCACGGTGATCGAGCGCGGGGAGATCGCGGCGACGAGGTCATCGCAGATCTGGTTCGTCACGGCCTCGTGGAACGCACCTTCATCGCGGTAGCTCCACAGGTACAGCTTCAAGCTCTTGAGCTCGACACACAGCGCGTTCGGCACGTAATCAATGAGGATCGTGGCGAAATCTGGCTGCCCCGTGATCGGACACAGGCAGGTGAACTCGGGGCAGTCGAACTCGATGTGGTAGGCGCGTTCGCGCTTCGGGTTCGGGAACGTGTCGAGGTGTTTGGTGGGGCGCGTGGTCATGAAATGCCTGCGGGCGCGGTGCTTAGCACAGAAGTTCGAGTGAACACTGGCGCTCGATCGAACCCTGCTCTACAATCAACTTGCGGCCGGTGCTGGCCGCCGAGCACATGCGCTGGTGACCATTTGGACATCGCGAGTTTGTTGGCCTCGAATCGGGCCGAAGTGCCCATTACGAAGGCCCGATGCCGGGATCCGCTGCAATCGTGCTGGCGGGCCGAAAGCATCGGGCTCTGGCTATATGCCAGGGGAGGAAGAACGACATGAAACGTCACTGTACCAGCTCACCGGAGGCCGAGTCATAACCCTCCCGGATCCCGCCGGCACCTAGCCTGCGGGTAAGATCGAGCAAACGGGCCCTGCGAACAGGGCCCGTTCTATTTTCGGCGAAGCCGACGAGAGAGCCTCCGCGACCGAGCCGGTTGCCGGTCGGTCGCGATCCGACGACCACGCCCACACCCGATCACCGTGGCTCGTTGATCAGCGTGATCCCTGCACCACGGGCCGGGGTGAGGAGGCTCGTGCTCGTCGCGATGGATCGCGTGCGTGGTTGACCGCTTCGGCGATCGTGGTGCCGCGTGCGATCGCGGCGGTGAGCTCGCGCTGTTGCGCGGCGGTGTATCACCACGCTGCTGGGAGCACGCGCGACGCCCGCGGCCAGTCGCGATGCGCGGGCCTACTGAGCGACAATTAACCTTAGACCTCCCCACCGGGTGAATCTAATGACGTCGCGCACGGACGCGGCCACACCTCATGACCGCGGCACACATCACCACGCCGGCCGGGAGTACGCACCACGCCCGCCTCGGGCGGTCACGAGCCGAGGCACGCGGCGCATTCTCGATGGAGAACGACCAGCGCGGAGGCTCTCGGGCGCTGAGACTGAGACGATCGAAATGGCGAAGAAGCTAGCTCGTGCACCCCGACGGCCGCACGCCGTCGCGGTCGCTCAGAACGTGAAGATCTGATCGGGACGCTTCTCCGCCGGCTTGGGCGCGGGTTGCTCCTGCTTCTGCTTGATCACCGGCGGCGGCGGCTCGACGGCGAACCGGGCTGCAGCCGAGGTCATCGGGACCTGTTGCGGCGCGACCGGCGCGGCCTGGACAGGCCGCGACTCGGACTTGATCGGGGCCGGAAGCGGCAGGCGCGGCGCGCTCGGCGTGGGCGCCGGACGAGGCGCGGCAGGCACGATCGGGGTCACCATGACCGAGCCTTCGCCGAGGAAGTCACCGACACGGGTCTCGACGAATTGACTCATCGAGACGTTGTTTGCTTCGCAGAACGCCTTGAGCCGCTCGTACGTCGTGCGGCTCACACTGATGCTGCGACGAGTCTGCTTCTTGGCCATGATAAAATCCTTACGCTACGGGTAGCGGAGCGTCAAGGCGTACCTACTAGCCTTGGACTCCCGTTCGACGCGAAGAACCTACTCCAGCCCCCTGACATTCAGCCGTGGGACCGCAGCCGGCCAAGCGATAGAATTCGCTAACGAATCAGATCGATTAACGATCTCAGCGCGCTAGCCAGTTCGTCGGCCGTAGCTGCGCGACGAGCTCCGCTTCCGGCGAGCCCGGTTGTGGGTCGACGTCGTAGTCCCACCGCACCAGCGGTGGCAGCGACATCAAGATCGATTCGATCCGGCCGTTGGTCTTCAACCCGAACAACGTGCCGCGATCGTAGATCAAGTTGAACTCGACATAGCGACCGCGCCGCCGGAGCTGCCACGTCCGTTCGGTCTCGCCGAACGGCAGTGTGCGCCGGCGCTCGACGATCGGCAGGTACGCCGCCACGAACGCGCGACCGAGGTCCTGGACCATCGCGAACACGTCCTCGACCGCGAACGGGTCTGGCGCGCCGTTCGCGCCCGGCCCTCGATCCTCGGGCCGCGCGGCGCCGAGGTAATCGAAGAAGATGCCGCCGACGCCGCGGGTCTCGTTGCGGTGCGGGAGCAGGAAGTACTCGTCGCACCACTTCTTGAACCGGTCGTAGTCACCGACCGGGCGATGCCGATCACACACGGTCGCCAGCGTGCGGTGGAAGTGCTCGGCGTCGTCCCGGTAAAAGTAGTACGGGGTGAGGTCGGCTCCGCCGCCGAACCACAACTTGTCGCCCTTCGCGATGCACCGAAAGTTGGCATGCGCCGTCGGCACCATCGGCGACTGCGGATGGAGTACGAGCGAGACGCCGGCTGCGCGGAACGCGTTGCCCTCACCCGGCATGTGCGCGGCGAGCTCGGCCGGGAGCTCGCCATCGACGCTCGACCAGTTGACGCCTGCCTTCTCGAACACGGCACCGTGCTCGAGGACACGCGCTACCCCACCGCCACCACCCGGCCGCTGCCACGCATCGGCACCGAATGCGTGCGTGCCATCGGCATCGGCGAGCGCGTTACAAATTTCTGTCTGCAGATCATGGAAGAACTTCGCCGCGCGATCGAAGAGGTCCGACACGCGTGCATGCTACCATCGTCGATAACCGACGATGTGGGCCGCGATTCGCCTAGTCCGTGCGATGCGCGTGTTCGCGGTCATCTTCCTCAGCTATATGTGGGCGGTGGCGTGGAGCCAGCTGTGGCCGAAGCGCTGTAATACCTCCGCGAAGTGGAAGCGCACGCATCGCAGGAACGCGCGCCGCATGTACAAGGGCTTCGTGCGGCTGCGCGGCGTGTATATCAAGCTCGGCCAGATCCTGTCCGTGATGGGCACGTTCCTGCCGCGCGAGATCGTCGCGGAGCTCGAGACGCTGCAGGATGACGTCCCGGCCGCGCCGTACCACAAGATCTGCAAGACGTTCATCGCCGCGTTCGGCAAGACGCCCGACCAGATGTTCAAGACGTTCTCGCGCGAACCGATCGCCGCCGCATCGCTCGGCCAGGTCCACGAGGCGCGCAACGCCGCCGGCGACAAGCTCGCCGTGAAGATCCTCTACCCGCGCGTCGCGACGATCATCAAGGTCGACCTCAAGGTGCTCGGCTGGGCGATCAAGGTCTACAAGAGCTTCGTCCCGATCAGGCAGATCGAGCGCGTCCACGAGCAACTCGGCGACATGCTCGAACGCGAGACCGACCTCGTCAACGAGGCCGCGATGATCGCGCGGATGAGCAAGAACTTCGAAAACGATCCGGACGTGTTGTTCCCGCAGGTCTACCCGGAGTGGTCGACGCGCACCGTGATGACGATGTCGTTCATGGACGGCGTCAAGATCTCCAAGAAGGACGCACTCGGCACGCTCGGCCTCGATCCGTACGCGGTCGCGACCAAGCTGATCAAGGTGTTCTACAAGCAGCTGTTCATCGACCGGTTCTTCCACGCCGATCCACACCCCGGAAACTTCTTCGTGCAGCGCGGTCCCGAGGGTCAGGTCCGGATCGTCGTGCTCGATCTCGGCTCGGCGACCGAGCTGCGCAAGAACCTCGCCGACGGCATGTTCGACATCCTGCAGGGCCTGATGACCCGCAAGGATGATCTCGTCGTGCGCGGCATCGACGAGATGGGCTTCATGGCGGCCGACGGCGACCGCGCGTTGCTCGAGCGCACGACGCGCAAGTACTTCGAGAAGCTGCTCGACCTCAACATCCAGGACTTCTCGAAGATCGATCCGGCGGTCGCCGATCGGCTCGCGGATCCCGACATGAAGCGCGAGGAGCTGCGCGAGCTGATGCGCTCGATCTCGTACCCCGAAGGTTGGTTCTACGTCGAGCGCGCCTCGGTGATCATGTTCGGACTCCAGGCGCAGCTGGCGCCGAAGCTCAACGGCATCCAGGTCGGGTTTCCGTACGTGATGCAGTTCATGATGGAGCGCAACAAGCAACGCCTCGCCGAAGCCGCTGCGCAACCGCCGGAGCCGACCGCGGACGCGGCGACCGCGAGCGACGAAGCCCTGCTCAATTAGTGCTAGAACCGCGCCCGTGTTCGACATCGTCGTGGCGGCGGACCTGGACTGGGCGATCGGCAACGCGAACGCGCTGCCGTGGCCGAAACTGCGCGGTGACCTCGCACACTTCAAGCGGGTGACCTCGGCGGCGAGCGAAGGCAAGCGCGCCGCCGTGATCATGGGCCGCAAGACCTGGGAGTCGGCGGAGGTCGCGGGCAAGCCGCTGCCGCGCCGGCTCAACATTGTCGTCACCCACCGCGCGGCCTACGCCGTCGCCGAGGGCGCGCGCATCGCGGGCTCGCTCGACGCCGCGCTCGCGCTCGCGGCCGACGCCTCCGATGTCGAGGCCACGTTCGTCGTCGGCGGCGCCGCGCTGTTCCGCGAGGCGTTCGTGCACCCCGAGCTGCGCTTCATCTTTCTCACGCGCGTGCAGCTGCACTGCGGCGGCGACACGTACATCCCGGAGCTCGATCGCGACTTCACCGTCGACCCCACGTGGGACGGCGAACAAGACACCATCGAGGACAATGGTGTGCGCTACCGCATCGAGCGCCTCGTCCGCCGCTGACGCGCTGACGGGGACGTACTACAGTTTCACAAGTTCGATCCGCCAACCCCGCGACTTCACTCGCTCCGAAACGGGGACGTACTACAGTTTCACAAGTTCGCCCCGCAGACCGCAGCAGCTGCCGCGCCGGTCGCCGGTGTCGCGGCTCCCGTTGACATCCCGATCGAGCGTGACTACCGGAGCCGCATGGCCTCGTGGTTGCGGCGCTTCGGCGTGCGCCTGGCAGTGTTTTGTCTGTTGATCGCCGGCGTGCTCGCGACGCACCTCGCTGTTGCGAAGTCGAGGTTGCCGTTCGTCGTGTTCGGCACGCTCGATCGCGCGCTCACGATCGCGGAGCGCGATCAGCCCTCGGTCGCGCCGACCCACACGTTGATGCAGGTGCTCGCGCTGTACGAGGCGGAGCTGGTGGTGATCTGCGATGCCGCGAGCGATGCGCTCGATCACGAGCTCGCACGACTCGACACCGTCTTGCCTCAGCACCGCGCCGCCGCTCTGGTGTACGTGCAACATCACCTCGATCGCGCACGCGGTGACTTGGCCCATTCAACGACCTCGGGTGAGGCTGCCGAATACGACGCGACCTGCGAGCGGCTGCGCGACGTGCGCCGGCTGCTCGCCTGACGTATCCCGGCTTACGACGCGACCTGCGAGCGGCTGCGCGACGTGCTCCGGTTGCTCGCCTGACGCACCTCGGCAGGCTCGTGCCGCACTGCACGACCACGTTTCAGCAGACTCGTTCCGGAACCCGTTCCGGAACCGCGGGCGGTAGCGTCAGGGCCGGCGCGTTGCCGGCGAACTTGTGAAACTGTAGTACGTCCCCTTTTTCGGTGCGAGTGAAGTCGCGGAGTTGGCGGATCGAACTTGTGAAACTGTAGTACGTCCCCGTTCTAGATCGCGATCGGGAATTTGATGAACGGGTGGTGCTGGTAGTTGTCGAGCCGGATGTCCTCGAACGTGAGCTCGAGCGTGCGCTTTGGCGCCAGCACGAGGGTGGGCAGCGGCAGCGGGTCGCGCGCGAGCTGGGTCCGCACGCCGTCGACGTGGTTGAGGTAGATGTGGGCATCGCCGAGCACGTGGATGAAGTGGCGCGGGACGAGCCGGCACTCCTGCGCGATCATCGACTGCAACAGCGCGTAGCTCGCGATGTTGAACGGCACCCCGAGCGCGAGATCCGCCGAGCGCTGGTAGAGCTGGCAATCGAGCCAGCGATCGTTGACGTAGAACTGGAACAGCGCGTGGCACGGCGGCAGCTTCATCTTCGGCAGATCCGCCACGTTCCACGCGCTGACGATGATCCGCCGCGAGGTCGGGTCGTGCTGGATCATCTCGATCGCCTGCTGGATCTGATCGATGCCCGTACCGCCCCAGTTGCGCCACTGAGCGCCGTAGATCGGCCCGAGCTCGCCGTGCTCGTCGGCCCACGCGTCCCAGATCGGCGTGTACTCGTGCAGGCCGTCGTGGATGTTGGTCGAGCCGCGCAAGAACCACAGCAGCTCGCGCACGACCGCCGGGAACAAGGTCTTCTTGGTCGTGACCAGCGGGAAGCCCTCGCGCAGGTCGTACCGGGTCTGCGTGCCGAACACGGAGATCGTGCCGGTGCCGGTGCGATCGGTGCGCGGCTCACCGGTCTCCAGCACCTGGCGCAGCAGATCGAGGTAAGCCCTCATCCGCCTCGTATAGCACCTGGCCCTGACGCGCTATGGTGCCGCCGTGACCGAGCCGCGCACGATCGAGATCTCGGAGCTTCTGGATCGACACCGCGGCGTCCTGCTCGACGTCTATGGCGTGTTGTTCGACGCGCGCGGGCCGCTCCCCGGCGCGGCCCGGTTGATCGGCGAGCTCGAGCGCCGTGGCACGCCGTATCGCATCGTCACCAACGACGCGTCGCGCTCGCAGGCGACCTACGCCGCGCGGTTCGCACGTCACGATATCGCGGTCGCGCCCGATCGGTTCGTCACCTCGGGGTCGCTGTTGCCCGACTACTTTCGCGAGCACCGGCTCGCCGGCGCGCGCACGCTCGTGCTCGGCACCGCGGACTCGCTCGACTTCGTGCGCGCGGGGGGCGGCGTACCGATCTCGTTCTCGCGCGAGACCGCTCCGGGGTCGCGCTCCGATCGCGCCGATCGCTCCGTTCGTTCGGGCGAGCCCGCGTGCCTCGTGAACGAGCTGATCGAGGCTGTCGCGGTGTGCGATGACGACGGCTTCGACTTCCTGCAGGGCCTCGAGCTCGCGCTGTCCTCGATCGTGCGCGCCGTCGAGGCCGGCTATCCACCCGCGCTGATCCTGCCGAACCCCGATCTGATCTATCCCAAGGGCGGCGGCGAGCTCGGCTTCACCGCCGGCGCGATCGCGCTGTTGCTCGAGGCCGCGCTCGCCCGCCGGTTCCCGGGCCACGCGCTGCGCTTCGTCCACCTCGGCAAACCCGAGCCGCACCTGTTCGCGGCCGCCGCGCGCCAGCTCGGCGTCGCTGCGGAGGAGCTCGTGATGATCGGCGATCAGCTCGAGACCGATATCGCCGGCGCGCGCGCCGCCGGCTGCGCGTGCGCGCTGCTCGCAGGCGTGTCGAGCTGGCACCATGCCCGGGCCACCGCGCAGGTCATCCCCGACTACCTGCTCGATCGGCTTTGATCGGCTCGGCTCGGCTCGGCTCGGCTCGGCTCGGCTCAGATCGGCTCGGCTCAGATCGGCTCGGCTCGGCTCGGATCGGCTCGGCTCGGCTCGGATCGGCTCGGATCGGCTCGGCTCGGCTCGGCTCGGCTCGGCTCGGCTCGGCTCGGCTCGGCTCGGCTCGGCTCGGCTCGGCTTGGATCAGTCGGCATCGGCGGCGGTGCCGACGTCGAAGCTCCACCGCTTCGTCACGTGCGCCCTCGCCTCGAGCGCGTCGAAGATCGCGACCACGCCCGGCGTAGCCGCCTGCGCGTGCCAGGCCTCGAGCGAGGCCGCGTCGATCACGATCGACAGGTCCCACTTCGCGGCCGACGCATCCGCCGGCACGCCGACCTTCGCGGCGACGCCCGCTTCCGCGAGCTGCGCGCGCAGCTGCTCCGCGAAGTCCTCGCGGCTCTCGACGTGTGGGTCCTCGAGCTTCACGAACAAGAAGTGTTGGATCATGGTTTCTCCCGCAGACGATCGATCCAGCGCGCGAGCTCGCCGGGGATCGGTCGCTCCCACCGCATGCGCTCGCCGGTGACTGGATGCGCGAAGCCGAGCACCGCCGCGTGCAGCGCGAGCCGCGGTGCGCGCGGCAAGAACGTCCGGCTGGTCTCGCCGCCATGGCTACGATCGCCCGCGACCGGATGCCCGAGCCCCGCGAGGTGGATGCGGATCTGGTGCGTACGCCCGGTCTCGAGCCGCGCGGCGCACAGCGTGGCCCCGGCGAGCGCCTCGAGCGGCGCGATATGGGTGACCGCGCGGCGACCGTCGATCGCGCGATCGATGGTCTGCGCCGCGACCTCGCCGACCGCGACCGCGCGGTATTCGCGCTCGACGTCGTGCACCTTGAACGCGTCACCGAGCTGCTTGTTCGCGTCCCGCGTGCGCGCGAACACCAGCAGCCCACTCGTCGGCATGTCGATGCGATGGACCAGGTAGACCTCGCCGAACCGGCGGCCGAGCAGATCGAGCAGGTCGCCGCGATCGCTCTCCGGCGTCGGCGCGGTGACCAGGCCGGCCGGCTTGTCGACGACGAGGATCGCCGCGTCCTCGTGCACGACCTCGAGCTCCGGCACGGTACGCGGCTCCTTGGCGCGCTCGAGCACGGCGCCCATCACGACCTCGATGATCTGGCCCACGCGCAGCGTGCGCCCCGCGACCTTGACGCGCGAGCGATCGACGAACACGCCCCCGAGATCGATCACCGCGCGCGCCTTGCGCCGCGACAACCCCTCGACGTGGCGGGGCAGGATCTGATCGAGCCGCAGGCCCGCGTCCTCGGCCGTGACCGCGAACGTCGTCTTGGTCGTGCCGCTCACGACCAGTCCGCGCGGCCCGCGACCTCGACGATCGCCGCGGCGAGCTCGCCGGGGACCTCTTCCTGCAAGAAGTGACCTGCCTGTGTTCGGGTCACGTGCGCGTCGGGGCGCAGCCGCTCCAGGTGGTGGAGCATCCGGCCGAGCACCGGATCCTTCATGCCCCAGACCAGCGCGATCGGGACATCGACCTCGCGGAACACCTGATCGGTGCGCGCGAGCGCCGCGAGTGACGGATGATCGTCGACCGAATTCGGCACCATGCGCGCGAGCGCGAGCGGAGCCGCCCGATCCGCGCGGTGCTGCAGCGGCCAGCGATACGCGCGCGCGACCTCGCCGCGGATGCTCGAGCGATCGCCTTGCGAGAGGTGGAGCGCGCCGAGCGGAAACCCGAGCCACTCGAACAGCAGCGTGCTCGCGATCGGCAGCTTCGCGAGCCGATGGAACAGCGTCGGCTTGAACCCGGCGCGCGGCGGCGAGACCGCGGTGTTGCCGAACACGATCCCGCGCAGCCGCGGCAACCGATCCGCCATCGCGAGCACGCCGATCGCCCCACCCCAATCCTGCGCGACCAGCACCAGCGGGCCGGGCGCGAGCTGATCGAGCGCGTCGCCGATCCACGCCGCGTGATGCTCGAGCGTGTGCGCCGCGGCCGGCGGCCTCGACGACCGACCGAGCCCGACGAGATCCGGCACGACGATCCGAAACCCCGCGGGCAGCGCCGCGATCACCTTGCGCCACAGGAACCCCCAGGTCGGGTTGCCGTGCAGCATCACGATCGTGTGGCCACCTTCGGGACCGAACGTCATCGCGTGGACGCGCTCGCCGCGGGTCTCGACGTCGTGATCCTGCGCGCCGTTCGGCAACTCGCGTGCGATCCACTCCGGTAGCGGTTTCACGCGCCGGTCTTAGCATCAACGGGCACTAACGGGCACCCACGGGTACGGTGCGTGCCGCGCGCCGATTACCAGCCGTCGTCGGTGTTGCGGCGCTTCTTCTTGGGAGCCTCGCCGCCGCGATCGCGATCCTTGTCGCGATCGTTACGGCCGCGCCCGCGACGATTGTCGCCGCCGGGTCCGGGAGGGCCGCCCGCCGGACGAGAGAACCCGCCGCCGCCCGGAGGGCCGCTGCGGAACCCGCCCGGTGCACCGCCGCCGAAGCCACCGGGCCGCGGTGCATAGCCGCCGCCGCCTGGAGGCGCACCCCCGCCGGGCGCACCGCCGCCGGGCGCACCGCCGCCGGGTCCACCTCCATAGCCACCACCGCCGGCGTAGCCGCCGCCGGTGGGACGCGGACCGAACGAGCGTCCGGGCGGCGGACCGCCGGGCCCTCGAGCATCGCGCTCGCGTGCCTCGTTGATCCGCAGCATGCGCCCGTCGAGCTCCTGACCGTCGAGCTCTTGCAACGCTTGCGCGGCGCCTTCCGCCGTCGACATCTCGACGAACGCGAAGCCTCTGGAACGTCCGGTCTCTCGATCGATGATGACCGAGACGCTTGCGACTTCGCGACCGTTAGCTCCGAAAGCTTCTCTGAGGGAGGCCTCGTTGGTGTTGTAGTTCAGATTGCCCACGTAGAGCTTCGTTCCCACGGACAGGTCTCCTGCAAATCAAACAAACTTCGGGTTGGTGGCATCGCGACAGATGGAGTGGTTCCATCCCACGCGTCGTCGAGGATATCACAAGCCGAGGCCGCGCTTGACCGGTGTGCGATCCGCCCACAGTCTACGGAAAACGCTAGGTTAATTGCACGGCACCGGGTTTTGCGCGATAGTAGCTGCACGTCTCAAAAGGGGGACCACTTGAAGAATCTCGTCTTGCTTGGCGCCGCCGCCGGAATGGCTGCTGGCACTCTCCTGATCTCGCAAACCAGCCACGCGTCCGACCACCTCGATGCCCCCGCCGTACGGATGGCGGGCAACCAGATGGCCGACATCACCGACGTCTACGCCTGGATGACGCCGGATGGGGCGAAGGTCAACCTGGTGATGGACGTGTCACCCGACGACGCCGGCACGAACACGTTCGGGCCCTCGGTCCAGTACGTGTGGCACGTGACGAGTCATCCCGGTGCGACCAACGCGGTGGCGTTCTTCGCGCCGGGCACCGAGCTGAACGTGATGTGCACGTTCGCGAGCAACACGAGCGCGCAGTGCTGGCTCACCAAGGGCTCGACCGTCGTCGACTACGTCAAGGGCGATCCGAGCACCGCGATGACGAGCGCGGATGGCCACATGAAGGTGTTCGCCGGTCGTCGCTCCGATCCATTCTTCTTCAACGAGGCGGGCTTTCTGACCGCGCGTGCCACGGTCGAGAGCGTGGCCGGATCGTTGATGTTTGACAACGCCAAGTGCCCCAAAGTCAGCGCGGGACAGGCAGCGCTGCTGCGCACGCAGCTCGTCACGCCGCCGGCCACGATGGTGGGGCCGTGCCAAATGGGCCACGCGGATTGCTTCGATACGGCCAACGTCATGGCGATCGTCGTTCAGGTCGACAAGGCAAGCCTCGCCCAGGGCTCGGACCACCTCTTGGCCGTGTGGGGCAGCACCCACGCGCCGCAGAACTAAGCCGAGAAGGAGAAGAACACCATGATCAAGCTTTCTCTAATTCTGTTCTCCGCGGCGATACTCGTGGCGGCGTGCGGTGACAACATCAAGGTCACCAACGAC
>JBDTEH010000220.1:0-27997 GCA_039922635.1 Kofleriaceae bacterium
CGGATCGGCGGGCGCGGGCGCGAGCGGATCAGCCGGCGCGGGCGCGAGCGGATCGGCCGGCGCGAGCGCGAGCGGATCGGCGGGCGCGGGCGCGAGCGGATCGGCCGGCGCGGGCGCGAGCGGATCAGCCGGCGCAGGCGCGAGCGGATCGGCCGGCGCGAGCGCGAGCGGATCGGCAGGGGCAGGCGCGAGTGGCTCTGCCGCTCCGGGTGCGGGCGACTCCGCAGGCGCTCGCGGTTCCGTGGGTGCGGGCGCGAGTGGCTCCGCGGGTGCCGATGCGAGTGGATCCTCGGACGCGAGCGCTGCCGGACAGCAAGCGGGCGGCGCGTCGGCCGCGAGCAACACGGGCATCGGCACGCAGCAAGCGGGCGGCGCGTCGGCCGCGAGCAACACGGGCCTCGGCGGCGGCGGCCTGGAGAGCGGCGCGGGTGCGACCGGCAACGTCGACAGTGGTGCGGGCGGGTCCAGCGGATTCGGTGGCAGCGCACCTGGCGTCGAAGCGCCGACCGGCGCGGTGACGTTCGGCGGCACGGCGGGCGCCGGCGGCGTCGCGAACAGCTCGAGCTTCGACGCGAGTGGCGGCGGCATCACCGGCGCTGCGCCGAGCCTCGACGCCGACCTGCCGGGCCAGCCGAGCGCGCCGGCGGTCCCCGGCACCGATGTCTCCGCGTCCGGGCAGATCGAATCGCAGATCGGCGGGGTCCCAGGCCAGCCGAGCGCGCCCGCGGTACCCGAGGTCAACATGGACACCGCCGCGGCGGTCAGCGGCAACGAGACGTTGCAGTCGGGGGTCGCGACGACCGATCAGGCCGCCGACGTCAAAGGTCAGGTCCAGGTCGCCTATGACGATCCGACGACCGCCGCGAAAGGTCAGGCGCAGGGGCAGCTCGACGAGCAGGTCGCCGATCGCACCCCGGTCGCGGTGACGACCGCAACCGGTGACGTCGAAGGTGGCGTCGGCGCGTATCAGGACCCGCAGGGGGCGGCGCGCTCGCAGGTCACCGGGATGGTCGACGAGGACATCCAGGCCAAGGTGCCGGGCGCGCCGGTGCCGACGGCCGATGGCAATGTCTCGGCGAACGTCACGGTGACGTCGCCGAAGCCGGACGGGACGAAGTAACGAGCGCGATCACGCCTTGTAGTCAAGTCGACACGGTCAGCCATTCCGCTGCAACGGATCCAGCGCTGGACGTGTTTTGGTCGGCCGATGCGTTGATCGGATCGGCCAGTATTTTCTATGATTTGCTCCGCGTTCGAAGGGGTCGGAACGAAAGGATGTCACGCGCTGATGGTGGATGACGAGGAAGCGCTGATCGCATGGCAGGACGTACTCGACTTGGTGGTCGCAGGGCGGCCGAACGATCTGGCGTGTCCGTACTGCCACCATCGTCCACTCACCGTCGAAGACATCGACAACTCGACACGGATCTCGTGCTCCAAGTGCAAGAAGTTCATCCAGGGCCGGTTTTCGGCGTTCTGAACTAGATGGCGAACGATCGAGAATTCCTCGGCAGAGGTCTACGGTTTCCCGTCTCCATCAACCTCAATGGCGGCGTGTCGAGCTCGCAGCTCGAGGAGAACGTGCGTCAATCGCTGTTCATCATCCTCGGCACGGCGCCGGGCGAGCGCATCAACCGCCCGTACTTCGGCTGCCAGATCCACGACCTCATGTTCGCCCCCAATAACGACCTGACCGCTGCACGCGCCGAGATCTACTGCGAGGAGGCGATCTACAAGTTCGAGCCTCGCATCGAGAAGGTCATGTGCCGCGCGCGGCCCAACCACGACGAGCCCAATCGCCTCGACATCCGCATCGAATACGTGATCGCGGGCAAGAACGAAAAGCGCAACCTGGTGTTCCCGTTCTACTTGAAGAACGAGGACGAGCCGGCCGCGCCTCCGCCAGATACCAACGCGACGAACGGCCACCATCCATGAGTTCGGGAAGCGCAGACAAACGATGATCCCACCGCCGAAGCTCGACGACCGCAGCTTCAACGACATCGTCGAAGAAGCTATCTCGATGATTCCGCGCTACGCGCCGGAATGGACGAACCACAACCCGTCTGATCCGGGCATCACGCTGATCGAGCTCGCGGCATGGATGACGGATCTGTTGATCTATCGGCTCAACCAGGTCCCGGACAAGAACTACGTCGCGTTCCTGAACCTGCTCGGCATCAAGCTGCGCGCGCCGCGCGCGGCCAAGGCCCTGGTACGGTTCGCGCTGGTCGAGGGCGCGGCGAAGCAACGCGTGCCGCGCGGCACCCAGGTGTCGACGCCGCAGGCGACCGAAGAGCACACCGTGACGTTCGAGACCGCGCGCGATGTGATGATCTCGCTCGCCCGGCCAGACCGCTGCTTCTCGTACTACGACGAGGCGTACTCGGAGAACAGTCGCTATCTCGACCCCGAGCCCGGCGCGGTCGTCGAGTCGTTCGAGATCTTCAACGGCGCGCAGCGCATCGAGCGCTACATCTACCTCGGCGATCCGCGGTTCGCGAACACCGGTGAATCCGCGCTGCTGAAGGTCTTCCTCGGCACCCCCGAGCGCGGTGGCCGCGACATGGCGCGCCTGCTCGAGTGGGAGCACTGGGACGGTACGCGCTGGAAGGATCTCCAGCCCGCGCTGATCGACGTCGATCGCGGCGAGGTCGCGTTCCTGGGCCCGATCCGCTTCGAGGCCACGACGGTCAATCACGTCGAGGGCCTGTGGCTACGCGGCCGGCTCGCCGAGGTGCCGCACGCTCCCGAGGACACCGAGATCGATACGATCCGGACCAAGGTCGAGGTCGTCGGCGAGGGCCTGTTGCCGACCCAGGCGTTCGCCAACCTCGACAACGCGGCGTTCCTCCAGCTCGACCTGTCGAAGAATCTGTACCCGTTCGGCAAGGAGCCGAAGGTCGACTGCATCCTCTACCTCGCGTGCGACGAGCTGATGCAGACCCCCGACGCGTACATCTCGATCGAGATGCTGCTCGCGGACTCCACGATCATCCCGCGGCCGAACCCGAGCGATCAGCTCGTGCTCGCGTGGGAGTACTGGGACGGCAAGCGCTGGCGTCACCTCGGCCGCAGCGCGCAGCGGGGCTCGTTGCCGGGCGCCGGGGACGAGCTCGGCTTTCACGACGAGACCAAGGCGATGTCGCAGTCGGGCGTGGTCAGCTTTCGCCGTCCGAAGGACATGGACGCGGTAGACGTCAACGGAGTCGCCAAGAAGTGGATCCGCGTCCGCATCGAGAAAGGCGACTACGGCGAGCAGGGCCAGTACACGCTCGAGAACGAGAAGTGGCTGTTCAAGGACGACCGGCCGCTCAAGCCGCCGGCGCTGCGCAACCTGACGTTTCGCTATCGCGAAGATTATCGCGATGTCCGCCACGTCCTCGCGTTCAACGACTTCCAGTTTACCGACTGCACCGAGGTCGCGCGCACCGAGTTCACGATCTTCCAGCCGTTCCAGGCCAAGCCGGAGGAGTCGCCGGCGCTGTACCTCGGGTTCTCGAGCAAGCCTCCGAACGATCCCCTCGCCATCCATTTTTCGCTGGAGGAGGAGCTCGGGCTCAGCTCGCTGCCGGCCGACGAGGCCGAGGTCGCGACCTCCGAGCTCGACAAGTACGAGACCCAGCGGAGGCTGTCGTGGGAAGGCGGCCAGCGCGTGGTGTGGGAGTACTTCGACGGCCGGGACTGGGAGCCGCTCACCGTCGACGACGAGACTCAGGGCTTCACGAGCTCGGGGTTCGCGTTGTTCGTCGCGCCCGATGACTGGCAGCGCTCGTCCAAGTTCACCGAGGAGCGCTGGTGGGTACGCGCGCGGCTCGAGCAGGGTGGCTACGTCAAGCAGCCGCGGGTCCGCATGGTCGTGACCAACGCGATCGACGCGTTCAACCAGGAGACGGTCCGGGGCGAGACGCTCGGCAGCTCCGACGGTATGCCGCTGCAGTCGTTCCGGTTCTTGCGCCAGCCGCTGCTCGACGACGAGGTCGTGGAGATCAGGGAGCGCCAGCAACCCAACGCGGACGAGATCGCGGACCTCGGCGCCGACGCGGTCCGCAAGGTCGAGCCCGAGAACCCCCAGAACAACGAGGTCTGGGTCAAGTGGCGTCGCGTCGATAGCTTCTTCGCTTCGACCCCGCGCAGCCGTCACTACACGCTCGACTACATCACCGGCTCGATCCAGTTTGGCGATGGCCGCCGCGGCCTCGTCCCGCCGGAGGCCAAGAACTCGATCGTCGCGACCTCGTACCGGATCGGTGGCGGCGCCGCGGGCAATGTCAACGCGCACACGCTGACCTCGCTCGGGCGCGCGCTCGCGTACATCGAATCGGTGACGAACCCGATCGCGGCGACCGGCGGCAGCGATCGCGAGACCATCGAGGATGCCAAGAACCGCGCGCCCTACACGATCAAGAGCCGTGATCGCGCGGTCACCGTCGAGGACTACGAGATGCTGGCGCTGCGGGCCTCGACGCAGCTCGCCCGCGCGCGCTGTGTACCCGATCGTAACAATCGCGGACACGTCACGCTCGCGTTGTTGCCGAAGGCCGATACGCGCGGTGACGAGTTGACCCGCCGGCTCGTGCCGTCGAACGAGGTGATGCGCTACGTCAAGCGCTACCTCGACGAGCGCAAGCTGGTCGGCACCGTGCTCAACGTCGTCCGCCCCAAGTACAAGGACGTGTCGGTGCGCGTCGTCTTGATCCGCCGCACCGTCGGGACCTCCGATCGGCTGCGCCGCGATATCGAGGGCAAGCTGCGCAAGTTCCTCCACGCGCTCGTCGGCGGCCGCGACGGCAAGGGCTGGGAGTTCGGCCGGCCGGTGCTCAAGGCCGAGATCGTCCACCTGGTCGAAGAAGTGCCCGGGGTCGAAGGTGTCGACACCATCGAGCTCCGCGACGAGCTCCGCAACGTCAGCGTCGAACACCTGCGCATCGAGGACGACGAGCTGCCGTTCCTCGTCCACATCTCGCTCGCGGAGAAGGTCCGCGACGACATCAAGTAGATGGTCTGGTAATGGTCACAGAGGCTCTCAGTCGCCGCGTCGTCCGCGTCCCCGATGTCTCGAACAAGACGTTGGAGAAGGCGCGGATCCTGCTCGAGGATGCGGGGCTCGCCAAGATCGTGGTCCTGTATCGCGAGTCCTACGAGGATCGCGACACCGTGCTCGACCAGCGCCCGGCGCGCGGACAGATGGTGTACGAGACCACCGAGGTCACGATCTGGATCGCCCGTCGCGGCTACCTCGAGCACCTGCCGGCGATCTACCGCCGCAGTGATGCGGTCGGCAACAACCTCGTGCGCGAGCTGTGCTTCGTGTTCGAGCACATGTTCGACTCGGTCGATACCAACCTGTCGGACGGCTGGCGGTTCTACGATCCGCACGTCGCGCCGCCGGAGTTCTTGCAGTGGCTCTCGCACTGGACCGCGTTCACGGTCGACCTCGACTGGCCCGAGGCGCAGAAACGCGCGCTCGTGAAGCGCTCCGTCGATCTCTACCGGATCCGCGGCACCAAGCGCGGCCTGACGCTGTTCTTGAAGTTGTTCACCGGCCACGAGCCCGACATCCAGGAGAACACCTGGCCGTTCAAGGGCTTTCGCGTCGAGGGCGAGGGTGCGGAGCAGGGCGCCCGGATCGCGCTCGACTCGGTGGTGCTGCCGCCGGTCGATCTCGCCCACTGCTTCGTCGTCACGATGCCGATCAAGTTCGAGGACGTCACGCCCGAGCTGGTGATCCGGATCCACCAGATCATCCAGCTCGAGAAGCCCGCGCACACGCATTACTACTTGAAGTTCACGGAAGAGGAGGGCGACGTCGAGCTTCGCGAGTTCTTCGCGATCGGCCTGCGCTCCGGTATCGGCATCAATGCCGAGGTCGTCCAAACCTTCCCCGAAGAACCGCCTGTTGGAGAAAAGCAATGAGCGACGCCGTTCAGGGATTCAAGCGCATCAACTTCTTCAAGGGCTTTCTCACCACCGAGAAGGATTGGAACGAAGCGGAGCGCTATCACATCGACAAGCGCCGCCTGCACAACCGGATGCTGCACAGTCCTGGGGTCGTCTACGGCTATCAAGGCGACCTGCGCGTCAACGCCCGCGCGCGCGGCGATCTCGCGGTCGAGGTCCAGCCCGGCTACGCGATCGACGGCATGGGGAACGACCTCATGATCGTCGACGCGACGATCCGCAACATCAACCTCGAGGAGTTCAAGCTCCCGCAGACGATCTACATCGTGCTGCGCTACTACGAGGAGCTCACCGACTTCATCGCGTACAAGGAGAACCTCGAGTACAAGGGCCACCGCCGCGTGCTCGAGAGCTGCAAGATCGAGCTGTCGCAGACCGAGCCCGACATCGGCCGCGAGGTCGAGCTCGCGCGCGTGTACCTCGAGAAGGGCGCCAATCGGGTCCGCGACGCGCGCGATCCGCAGAACCCGGTGGCGAACGAGATCGACATGCGTTACGTCCAGCGGGGCGGGCTCTCCGGGTCGATGCTGCCGGGCTTCCTGCGGCTCAAGCTCGAGACGCTGTTGAACCAGGTCCGGCGCGCCGGCATCGAGTACACCCGGCGTGGCGTGATCGCAGGGCACGACGTGGTCCAGGCGTGCAACTCGGCGCTGATGCTGCTCTACGCGAACCTCGTCGACCTGCGCAACGTCTTCGATATGTTCAAGCTGCTGGTCGACTGCGAGGGCGAGCTCGCGCTCGACGTCGACGTCCACCACCCGATGATCGCGCAGAAGAAGGAGTTCTCCGAGTACCGGCGCCAGGTCGAGATCCTGCGCGGCCTGCTCGGCGAGAACAAGAACAACAACGAAGCGTTCCAGAATCTGCTCGCGTATCAGGCCAAGACGGCCGAGATCGCGATGTCCGCGATCAGCGATCTCAAGCCGGTGATCGTCGCGCCCGAGGAGAAGAAGGAAGAGAAGGTCGCGGACATCAAGGACTGGGAGGGCGTCAAGGTCATGCCTCAGCCCAAGCCCCAGATGGACCTCGAGGGCATCACGTGGGTGCTCGTCGACGAGATCGAGATCCTCAACAAGGAATCCGAAGACAAGCACATCTTCACGGTCAAGGAGGCGAAGGACTCCTACCGGTCGCGCCAGAAGCTCAAGTACCCCGACGGCACCACGGTCGAGGACACCGGGCGGGCCCACGTCGACGGCTACTCGGAGTTCAAGTTGCTCAACATCAGCGCGAACAAGCCGATCGTGGTGCTGCGCCGCATGGACTACGTCTACGGCGACTACGAGATCGAGATGTCGCTCAACGGTAAGAAGGTTTCGGTGGTCTCGTGCGTCGGCACCGATCGCGTCCATCGCTGGCGCAACTGGCCCGCGCTGATCGCCGCCGAGCACGTCAAGGAAGGCACGGTGTTGATCCGCCAGCAGTCGATCACCGCCGGCCGCGACATCAACATGTTCCACATCTGGGTCTATCAGCCCAAGTAGCAGCCCACGTAGCAGCCCACCCCAGGTCCTCCGAGGCACATGTGCCGGGCTCCGGGACGTGACGACATGCTAGGATACCGGACCGAGCGGCGAGTCCATGTTCCTCAAATACATCGACTTCATCTTCCAGCCGTTTCGAGCCATCTACAACAAGTGGCTCAGCGCCAAGAACATCAAGGGGAACTTCCAGGTCGACGTCAATCGCGCGAAGGCGATGGGCAAGCGCGGCCAGGCGTTCGTCGGCGACGCGAACGCGAAGGTCGGCCAGTATGCGGGTGGTCAGCCGCAAGCCGCCGGAGCCAACGGTCAGCCGGCGCCGCAGCAGGGTCCCCAGCCGCAGATGGGCTATCAGCAGCAGCAGGCCGGTCCACAGAACTACGGTCACCACCAAGGAGCTCAGAACATGCAGCCAGGAATGCCGGGAATGCCGCCGATGGGAGCGCCGCCGGGAATGCCAGGCATGCCGATGGGGGCGCCGCAGATGCCAGGCGGAGCTCCGAATCCAAACCCGCCGGTCCGGACCAGCGGGTTCTGGATCTTCAAGAAGAAGTTCTGTTCGCAGTGCGAGCAGCGCCTCGATAAGACCTGGGATAGCTGCCCGTACTGCGCGCAGATCGCCCAGCAGGCCGCGATGGCGCCGGCGAAGCTGCAGAAGCTCAAGACCCAGGCGTTCGTGCTCGATTCGAGCGGCGGCCCCGGTAGCGTGCAGCTGCTCGGCTGGCTGGTCCCGTTGCAGGGCGCGCATCGCGGCGAGTTGTTCACGCTGCAGCCCAAGACCGTGATCGGGAATGGCTCGGATGCGACCGTGACGCTCGTGTTGAACGACAAGTTCATGTCGTCCAAGCACGCCGAGATCGTGGCCGAGAACGGCCTGTGGATCTTGCGCGACATCGGCTCGACGAACGGCACGTACGTCAACAACCGTCGCGTCGATCGCCACGAGCTCGTCGACAACGACTTCATCAAGTTCGGCAGCGCGATGCTGAAGTTCAAGAGCCTATGACGACCCGCCCTTCCTTCTCGTGGGCGATCGCGATCGCGATGCTCGCCGGCCTGTACGTCGCGAAGCCCGCGCGTGCGGACAACAGCGTCGAGGTGTACCTGACCGTCCAGGCTCCGGATCCGAAAGATCCGAAGCAGGCGGGCAAGGCCCCGTCCATCGAAGCGACGATCGTCGGCGGTCAGAAGACCACGGTCGACAAGTACTCGCTGTCGACGACCAACCAGAACCAGAAGGTGGTGATGAAGGCGGAGCACCTTCGCGAATACGCCGAGGGCAAGGAGACGCTCGCGATCGCGCTCGTGATCCAAGGTCAGGAGATCTGGATCGGGAACGACGACATCGAGACCGACGAGAACGCGAAGTACGCGGGGGTGCTCAAGAACCTCGAGGCCGCGATCGACAAGCTCAACCTCGGCGCCGTCGGACCGCCCGGCTCCAAGGGCGTCGTGGTGTCGTACTCGCAAGGCGTCGACATCAAGGTGCCGATGGGCGACCTCAAGCTGATCACCGGTGGTGCGCTCGGCAGCCAGAAGGACTACCGCAAAAAGATCGGCAGCGACCTGGTGCAGGGCATCACGACGGGCCTCTCGGAGCTCTCGAAGGTGTCGACCTCGCGCAAGGCGCTGATCGTCGTCGGCGATGGCAACGACACCAATAACGACACGGCCAAGGCCGCGCTCGCAGACCTCAAGAAGCAGGCGAGTGCGCAGCACATCCAGCTGTTCGCGATCATCTACAAGTCCCCGGTGTCGCCGGAGGGTGCGGTGATCACTTCCATGATCCCCACCGCGAAGCCCGTGAACTCGGTCGAGGGCATCAACAGCGAGCTCGGCGCGATCGTCCAACGCATGGCCGATCACTACTACCTGACGTTTCCGGGCTACGACGAGAAGCTGGGCATCGGGCTGCCCTGGGATGGCAAGGACCACGAGCTGGTCGTGCGCATCGATCAGACCGATCTCGAGCCGGTGACGCTCACGCTCGCACCGAAGTGGGCGCCGGCGGTCCACTCCGGGTTCCCCTGGCTCGCGGTGATCCTGTCGCTGCTCGGCCTGATCCTGTTGTTCATCATCATCAAGGTCGCGACCAAGAAGAAGGCGGAGCCGATGCCGATGGCGATGCCGATGGCGATGCCGATGGCACCGTTGCCCGAGGCGCCCAAGGCGATGGGGCCGATGAAGACCATGATGGTCGGCGCCGGCGGCGATCAAGAAGGCTTCCCGATCATCGGCTGGCTCGTGCCGCTCAACGGCGTCAACGCGTATCAGACCTGGCGGCTCAAGCCGGGCCTCACCAAGATCGGCACCGCACCTCCGAGCGACATCGTCGTCAACGATGGCTTCATGAGCACCGAGCATTGCTCGATCACGAGCTCGCCGGCGGGCTTCACGCTCAACGACGGTGGCTCGACCAATGGCTGCTACGTCAACGATCGCAAGGTCTCCAAGCAAGACCTGGTCGATAACGACGTCATCATGCTCGGCAAGACGAGCCTCAAGTTCAAGTCGATCAACTAGCACGGACCTGGCGTGTCGAACGGAGCCCTCGCAGGCATCATCATCGCCGGTGCGGTCGTCGTGCTGGTCGTCATCGTCGCCGCGGCGAAGAAGTCGTCGTCGTCGCCGGTCAGCCAGCGGACCTGCGGCGGCTGCAAGCGGGTGATGTTGCCGCAGTGGTCGAAGTGCCTGTTCTGCGGCTGGGCGCCGGTCGCTCGGCTGGAGTTCATCCTCGGACCGATGGCCAACCAGACGCTGCCGCTGACCGAGGCGATCACGACGCTCGGCTCGGTCGCGGGCAACACGGTCGTGCTCGCGGACCCGGCGGTCTCGCGCAAGCACGCCGGGATCCGCAAGATCGAGAGCGATTACGAGCTCGCGGACCTCGGTTCGACCAACGGGGTCTATGTCAATGGGCAGAAAGTGCCGAAGAAAACGCTGGAGCCGGGAGATATCATCCGGGTCGGCAACACCGAGGCCGTGTTCAAGCGCGAGTAGCCAGGAAATTCCTGGTCCGGCGGCGCGGGTTAAGCCATCACGTACGAGCCATGCGCGCCGCGATCCTGAGCCTGGTCTGGTTGGTTGTCTGCGGCGCCTGGGCCGGCTGCGGTGGCAAGAAGGACTCGCGCGAGGCCCCGGCCGCCCACAAGCCGCACATCACCGCGATGACCGGCGACGACGATCGCTGCGATCCGGCGGTGCCGAGGATCTGCATGGGGGAGGACGTCGTCGAGTGCGGCACCGATGGCCACCTCGGGCGCAGGCTGCGCGCGTGTCACAAGGGCTGTAGCGACGGCAGGTGCGAGCAGACGTGCGAGGACGACAACACGAAGTTGATCTACCTCGTGTCGACCAACAACGACTTCCTCAGCTTCGATCCGCGCAAGCTGCCCGGCGATCCGTTCCATCGGATCGGCAAGCTCCGGTGCCGCGCCGAGGGCAGCCCGTTCTCGATGTCGGTCGATCGCAACGGCACCGCGTGGGTGCTGTACGGCGACGGCGAGCTGTTCAAGGTCAACATCAACGACGCGAGGTGCCAGCCGACCGCGTTCAACCCCGGGGCGACCGGCTCGAGGACCTTCGGCATGGGGTTCTCGACCGACAAGGCCGGCGGTGACAGCGAGAAGCTGTACGTCGCCGATAACAACTTCACCAACCAGCTATCGAGCATCGACACTGCGCACGACCTGCACCCGCATCGGATCGGCACGCTGACCGCGATCTCGGATCAGGATCAGAACCCCGAGCTCACCGGGACCAGCGAGGGCCGGCTGTTCGGGTTCTATCCGTCGTTGACCGAGCCGTCGTTCGTGCAGGAGATCAACCGCTCGACCGCCGGTCCGGCCGGCAAGAAGTGGCCGCTCGGCAGCACGTCGCTCGGCGCGATCGACGCGTACGCGTTCGCCCAGTGGGGCGGGGTGTTCTATATCTTCGCGACGATCTCGGATCCCGATACGTTCGAGCAGAACTCGACCGTCCGCACGGTCGATCGCACGACCGGCAAGTACCGCACGATCATGACGCACATCGGTTACCGGATCAGCGGCGCCGGGGTGTCGACGTGCGCGCCCGAGCGCGACGCCAGTCAGCAGCCGCAGAATCCGCCCAACGGACCATAGCCCGGTCGTGGGCCCGGTCGGGGGCCCGGTCGTGAGCCCGGTCGTGGTCGTGGGGTGGGCTACCTCCGGGTTTTCCTGGTATATTTCCGCCACGTAATGGCGCGCCTGCTCTTTAGGGACAGCCAGGGCCGCGAAGGAACGGTCGAGCTGAGCCCCACCGAAACCGTTTATGTCGGCCGCGGTCTCGAATGCGCGATCCGCACCGACGACGGCATGGTCTCGCGCAAGCACGCGCAGTTCCGGATGGAGAACGGCCGGTACATCGTCGAAGATCTGGGCAGCGCGAACGGCACGCACCTCAACAACACGCGGATCCAGAAGCAGGCGATCGGTCACACCGACATCATCCAGTGCGGCACGCTGGTGATCCGGTTCGTCGATGAAGGCGGCGCCAGTGTCGTGCCGCAACAGCTCCAGCAGGGCGCCAATCCTCCGCCGAAAAAAGGCGGCACGATGGTGCTAGATCGCGGCGATGGACCGCCGGGCGCGGCGATGCCGTCGCGGCCGAACTCGCCGAGCGGCTTTCCGCAGCCGGCTGGCAATGCCGGCCCGGCTTCCCAGTTCGGGGCCTCACCGTACGGTGCGCCGCCGGCGATCTCGCCGGTGCCTGCCGCGGGTGGTCCAGCCTTGCCTTACGGGGGACCACCGCAGATGCCGGGCGGCGGCACGTTTGGTGGGAGCCGCGGTGGATTCGGCGGATCGGCCGCCGGCGCCGCCTCGTCGTTCGGCGCGCCGCCGCCGATGCCCGCGGGATCCACGGCGCCCCCGGCGAACGCGGCGCCCGCGAACATGCCGTATGGCGGACCGCCCGTGATGCCGACCGGTGGTGGCGCGATGCCGTATGGCGGACCACCCGGTCCGCCCGGCGGAGCGAATCCGAGCATGTTCGGCCGCGGCGGACCGATCAACGCGCCGGCCTCGGCCCCGCCGCCATACACGGCCGATCCCGAGCAAAAGGTGCTCGTCGATCTCGGCCTCGCGGCGGATCCGGCCAAGGCCGGTGCCGAGGTCAAGCAGCTCAAGGCCGACATCGAGAAGGCGAACGCGAACTACGAGCGCGAGGTCGCCGATGGCAAGCGGATCCGCGCCGAGGCCGCGACGCTGCGCGAACGGATCGAGGAGTTGCGCGCGGCCGTGAAGGATCGCGAGGAGCAAGCCACCGCGCACGATCGCGTCGCCGATCAGCTGCGCGAGGAGCTCCAGCAGACCCGCGACGAGTACAACAAGCTCCGGCTCGAGATGGGCGAGTTGGCGGAGAACATGGCCGCCCGCGAGCGCCAGACGACGCGCGCACAAGAAGACGCGGTCAAGATCCGCGAGGACATGCAGGATCTCAACCGCCAGCTCATGGAGCTGTCGCGGACCAAGGACGAGGGCTGGAAGAAGCTCAACGACCAGCTCACCGAGATCGATCACCTGCGCGAGGTGATCAACGAGCAAGAGCGCATGCTCGAGGAGCGCCGCGTCGGGTTGATCTCGCAGGAAGAGGTCATCAAGGAGCTGCGCGCCGACAAAGAGAAGTCGCTGAAGCTGGTCGCGAAGCTCAAGGCAGAGCGCGACGAAGCGACGATGTCGTCGTCGCGGCAGCTCGCCTCGATCGCGGCGCTCGAAGAAGAGAACAAGCGGTTGGGTAGGTTGCTCGTCGAGACCCAGAGCGATAGCGGGAGCGGCGGTCAGGGCGATCACCTGACCAAGATGACCAACGACATCCGCGAGGTCCGCGTCGAGCTCAAGCGAGCCGAGGCGGATCGCGAGCGGCTCGACGAGCAGTACCAGCGCACCGAGCGCGATCGCGAGAAGCTCGAGGGTCGGCTCGCGCAGACCGAGGTCGAGCTACAAGAGGCCACGCACGCGAAGCTCGCCGCGGAGAGCGCCCGCAACGTCGCCCAGGACGCACTCGCCAAGGCCGAGGTCGCTCGAGCGAAGTCGGCCGAGGAGGCGCTGGCGTCGGCCAAGGCGCGCGATGCCGCCTCGACCGGGAGCGACGATGCGCGCCGCGAGCTCGACAAGCTCCGCCGCAAGGTCGCAGAGCTCGACAAGGCGCAAGCGTCGGTGGCCCCGGCCGTGGATAGCGCGGAGGTCGGTCGCCAGAAGGAGGCCGCCGATCGGAAGATCGCCGAGCTCACCGCGCGCGCGGATCAAGCGGAGCGCGCCCAGAAGGGGCTGCAGCTCGAGATCGATGCCGCGAAGATGGACGCCCAGAAGGCGCGCACCGAGGCCGCGCGCGCGAAGGCGTCGGCAGATGCGCAAGCGGAGTCGATCATCGAGGCGGTCGGGACGCCGGCCGGCTCGCCGGAGCTCGCCGCGCGCGCGAAGGAGATCTACGAGGCGATCAACGACATCCTGTCGGAGATGCGGAACCACATGGTGCTCGTTCAGGGCGAGCTGCCGAACCTCAAGGCGGACAGCGAGACGATGCAGGCGGTCAACGACGCCGTCGAAGCGCTCGTCGATAGCGCCGAGACCGCGAAGGGCGCGCTGCGCGGGCTGCGCGATCTGGCCGAGAACCGCTAGCCAGAGGAACCGATGACCATCGAGCACAAGCGCAGCAGCAAGGCCGAGATCGAGGACCTGATCAAGGCGCGGTATTCGCTGATCTGGATCACCTCTCCCGAGGAGGGCCGCGTCGAGGAGTCGCTGCGCAAGCTGTGTATCGAGCGCGAGATGCGGCTCGAGGTGTGGTCGATCACCGAGGGCTTCAGGGTGGTCGCGAACGGCCAGGGCACGCGCGACGTCAAGGATCCGATGAAGGCGATCGATCACGTGCTGCGCGCCGAGGGCCGCGCGCTGTTCGTGCTGCGCGATTTTCATCCGTACTTGAAGGAGCCGGCGGTCGTGCGCCGCCTGCGCGATGCCGCGACCGAGCTGCGCAAGACCAAGAAGAGCCTGTGCGTGCTATCGCCGACCACGAAGATCCCGCCGGAGCTCGAGAAGTCGATCTCGGCGGTGCTCGACTGGGACCTCCCGAACCGCATCGAGATCGAGCAGGCCGCGCGCAAGGTGCTGCCGAACCTGCCCGCGGCGACCCAGCAGGTGATCGAGAGCGACCCGAACATGATGGAGCGCGTCGTCGAGTCGGCGCTCGGCCTCACGCTCGTCGAGGCCGAGAACGTGTTCGCGAAGAGCGCGGTGCGCACGCACACGTTCGACCTCGAGACCATCCTCGAGGAGAAGAAGCAGATCATCCGCAAGAGCGGCCTGCTCGAGTACTACGAGCACCGCGAGGAGTTCTCCGACGTCGGCGGCATGGACATCCTGAAGGACTGGCTGGTCAAGCGCCGCGCCGCGTTCGGCTCGCGCGCGAAGGATTTCGGCCTGCCGCTGCCCAAGGGCATCCTGTTGATCGGCGTGCCCGGCACGGGCAAGTCGCTGACCGCGAAGGCGGTCGGTGCGCTGTGGCAGATGCCGCTGTTGCGCCTCGATGTCGGCAAGATCTTCGCCGGCCTCGTCGGCAGCTCCGAGGAAAATGTCCGCTCGGTGATCAAGACCGCCGAGGCGATCGCGCCGGCGATCCTGTGGATCGACGAGCTCGAGAAGGGGTTCTCCGGCACGCAGTCGTCGGGCTCGACGGACGGCGGGACCACGTCGCGCGTGTTCGGCACCTTCATCACGTGGCTCCAGGAGAAGACCTCGCCGGTGTTCGTGATCGCGACGGCGAACAACGTCTCGGCGTTGCCGCCCGAGTTGCTCCGCAAGGGTCGGTTCGACGAGATCTTCTTCTGCGATCTTCCGGATCGCGAGGACCGCCGGCAGATCCTCGATATCCACCTGCGCAAGAAGAACCGCGACCCCGCGCAGTTCGACATGGATCGCCTGGTCGACGCGACGATCGACTACTCGGGCGCGGAGCTCGAGCAGGCCGTGATCGCCGGGCTGTACGACGCGTTCGACTCCGGCGGCGATCTGACGAGCGACGGGCTCGCGAAGACCGTCGGCGAGATCGTGCCGCTCGCGATCACGATGCGCGAGATGATCGAGAACATGCGCGAGTGGGCGCGGACCCGCGCCCGCATGGCGTCGACCCGCGGCCGCGCCTCGGCCAAGCCGGCCGGGTGGATGGCGCGCTACGGGGCGCCGACGGCAAATCTCGGAGACAAGGGTCCCGAGGTGCCCGACGACGATGGACGGAAGCTCGAGCTCTAGGTCGGCGTATAAAGGAAGGCTCATGTCGCATTTCACCAAGTGCGCGCTCAAGATGACGAACCTCGCCGCGATCAAGAAGGCGCTCGAGGCGATGCAGCTGAAGTTCACCGAGGCCGAGCAGGGCCAGTCGGTGAACGTGCGCGGTTACCGCGGCGACAAGCTCGCGGGCGTGATGTCGATCGATATGGGGCGCTACGATATCGGCGTCGTCGACAACCAGGACGGCACGTATGGCGTCACCGCGGACTGGTGGGGCGTGGAGACCACCAAGGGCATCTCCCAGGAAGAGTTCCAGAACACGCTCGCGCAGAAGTATCAGTACCACAACGTCAAACAGGCCTGCGAAGACAAGGGCTACGCCGTCGAAGAGGAAGTCAACGAAGAGGACGGCTCGATCCGGCTCGTGGTTCGCAAGTGGGTCTCGGGCGAGTAGGAGCCCAGCGGAGCCCAACGGAGCCCAACGGAGCCCAACGAGGAGACGCCATGCACAAACAAGACATCGAGATCGTGATCAACCCCAAGGGCGAGGTCACCTATCAGGTCAAGGGCATCAAGGGAGGCGGCTGTCTCGCCGAGACCCAGTTCCTCGACCATGCGCTCGGCGGCGACGCGGCGATCATCGACCACCAGAAGACCTCTGAATACTATGAAGGATCAGAGGGTTACGTGTCGACCTGGGCTGGCTCCGGGGAAGCTAAAGACGAGTAAGATCGTAGTACGAGAGCATGGCGAGCCCGGACGAAGAACGCGAAGAGCGCGAGCGCCTCGACCAAGAGGCGAAGCAGCGCGGCGATCGTCCGGAGGATCTGACCGACGAGCTCGCGCGCAAGTACGACCCCGATCGGATGCTGAGGATGGTGTCGAAGCGGGCCGGCCGCGGCGATCCGCTCGAGCACAGCGTGCGTGCGAAGTACGAGCGCCGGTTCGGCGTCGACCTCGGTCACGTCCGGGTCTACACCGGCGAGTTCGCCGAGGAGTTCAACCGCCAGCGCAACGCGTACGCGGTCACGGTCGGCGCGACCGGTATGATCATGATGGGCAACTCGCCCGACAAATCGATGGGCAGTGCGAGCGGCCAGGCGCTGCTCGCCCACGAGCTCACCCACGTCGCGCAGCAGGCCAAGGGCCTGCACCGCAAGGCGACGTTCGAGGACGCGATGCCGTTCGCGGCCGAGCACGAAGCCGAGGCCGACCGCGTCGAACACGCGGTGTTGCACGAGCAGCTCGGGGGCGCGCAGCACGAGGACGACGCCGCGCAGGCCGCGCAGGCCCGCAGGCAGGCCCAGCAGGACATGGCAGCGGCGATGGAGCAGGTCAAGGAGCGCGTGATCGAGCTCCTCGGCGATGCGGGTCGCAACCAGGCGATGCGTAACGGCTCGGCCCGCCGCGCCTGAACCTCGGGTCGAGGTGGAGTGCTACCCTCGTGACGATGAGCGACGCTAGCGCCGACGCAGGAGTGATCCAGTCGCGCGTCCAGCTCGAGCGGCTGATCGCCGACGACGAGCTCGCGGGTCGCACGATCTCGAGCTTCGCCGCGCCGGCGGTCGGGCTGCGCTCGGTCGACCTCGACAACGTGACGATCGAGAAGCTCGATCTCCAGGGCGCCGATGCCGACGACAGCCGGCTCGAGCGTGCGAGCGTCACGCTCTCGGACCTGCGCACCTCGCAATGGAGAGGCGCGCTGTGGCACCGCGTCACCGCGAAGGATTGCGACTTCACGGAGCTCGACTTCAGCGGCGCGCAGCTGCTGCGCTGCGAGCTCGGTCCGGTGCGGATGGCGCGCGTGCGCTTTCACGGCGCGCGGATCCAGGACACCAAGTTCGTGGAGAGCGAGCTGTACTCGGCGGACTTCACAGGCGCCGTGCTGATCAAGTGCGTGTTCGAAGGGTACGACGGCGCGACGGTGTCGCTGTCGCGTACCGATTGGACGGGCGCCGCGGTGTTCGACGTCGATTTCAAGCGCGCGAACATGTACGGCGCCGTGCTGCGCGGAGCGGCGTTCGTGCGCTGCGATCTGCGTGGCGTGAACCTGTGCAGCGCAGACCTGACCGGGGTGCGGTTCGTCGGCTGTCAGACCCACGGCGCCGACCTCGATGGAGCTACAGTCTAGCCATGCCGAGCCGCCCCGACCTGCGCGATCTCGCGAGCAACGTCAAGGAGGCCTTCTCCGAGATGGATCGCGAGGCGCTGCTCGAGATCTTGACGTTCGTGGTCAAGGAGTACGTCGTCGAAGGCCCACCGCCGATGTTGATCCATCAGGCCGAGACGCTCGCCGATCTCAAGGATCTGTCGTTCGCGCAGCTCGTCACCGCGCTCCAGACGCGCTTTGATTTCCCCGAGCTCGCGATGTTCGTCGTCGATGGCGAACAGGTCGGCGTCCGGATCGGCGGCGTCGTGCAGCCGTTGCTCGCGCAGCGCCAGCCGGCGGCCCCGATGATGCCGGCCCCGATGCCGGCCCCGATGCCGGCCCCGATGCCGGCCCAGATGATCGATACGCGGCCGCAGCAACGCCCGCCAGGGCCGACAAACCCCTCGAGCCAACCCGGGAGCCTCCCGGCCCGGCCGGCGGGGCAGGTCCCCGCGCCGAGCACCGCCGCCGCCGCCGCGCCGCCGCCATCGCGCGGGATGTCGATCCGCGGTGCCCCGACCGAAGCTGCGAGCGGTGGCGCACCCGCACCCGCCACACCACCCGCGCCACCGGTCGCGACCTCGACCGCCGCGCCGGAAGAAAACAAAGACGGCGGCGATGACGCCTCGGCGAGGTTCTCGTTGCTGGAGCTCGACTGATGGAGGCGGCGTAGCTTGTCCGCGGTCGCGCGCCGATATTACGAGCGTGGTGTGCAGGCCCTGGCTGCCAACGACCTCGAGACCGCGCAGGACTCGCTGCGTGCGGCGCTCGATCTCGCGCCCGGGTTCTGCAACGCGCGCTGCGCGTACGGCGTCGCGCTGGCCAGGGCCGGAGATCCGCCACGCGCCGCGACCGTGCTGCGCGCCGGGATCCCACGTGCGACCTCGCCGATCACCGCGGCCGCGCTGTACGCGACGCTCGGGGATGTGTGCGTGCTCGGCGGCGACTTCTTTGCCGCCGAAGAGGCGTTCGATCAGGCCGCTCGGACGCCGGGCTTCGAGGTCCGTGTCGCCTCGGGGCGCGCGCGGGTGCAGGCTCGCCTGGGCCGGTTTCGCGACATGGCAGCGTCGTTGAAGCGCGCGGCGACGGGCTCGTAGCAGTGCGAGACGTGGCCCGGATCCTCGCGGTCGCCCTCGTGGCCGGTGCCGGCATCGCGCACGCGGATCCCGCGAGGCAGGGCGCCGCGGAGGCGAAGCAGGGCCGGGCGCTGATCAGGGCGCACGCGTATGCCGAGGCGTGCCCGAAGCTCGAGGCGAGCCAGCGGCTCGCGCCGTCGCTGGTGACCGAGGCCGAGCTCGCCGCCTGTGACGTCCACATCGGCAAGCTCGCCAGCGCGCTCGCCGCGTACCGCGACGTGATCGCGCGCGAGCCCAACACGAGGCACCGCAAGGCCGCGGTCGACCTGGTCGCGAAGCTCGAGCTCCGGGTGCCGCGGATCATCGTCAATGTCGAGGCCGATGCCGAGGTGATGCTCGACGGCGTACCCCTCGCCGCGACCGCGCAAGGCGCGCCGGTCGATTTCGGCCGTCACGCGATCGACGTGACCAAGCCCGGCCGCGCCCCCTTCCACAAGTCCGTCGCGATCACCGACGAGGGCCAGCTCGTCACGATCAACGCGAAGCTGGCCGATGCGGCATCGGAGGGGGCGCCCGTGCTCGCCCACGCAAACCAACCGCCGGCTGCGGGCACGCCGCGCGCCTCGCCGCGCGCCGAACCGGCGTCGCCGCGCCGCACCTACGCGGTCGCGATGATCGGGGTGGGTGGTGCGGGGCTCGTCACCGGGATCGTGTTCGGCACGCTCGCGCGGGCGAAGTGGAATGCGGCGAAGGTGGCCTGCGGCGGATCGACGACCTGCGCGACCCAGGCCGAGGCCGACGCGGCCGGCCGACTCGGCGCGCAGGCACACACACGCGCGACGTGGTCGACGATCTTTTCGATCGCCGGTGGTGCGGTCGCCGCGGCCGGCATCGTGATCTATGCCACCGCCCGGGACGATCGTGGGCTCCAGGTCTCCGCGCTGCCCACGAGCGACGGCGGCACGTTCGTCGTCTCTGGCCAGTTCTGATCACCGATGATCACCTGGACCTCGTATCGGCGTAGGTGGTCCCGGTAGTCGCACGGCACGTCGCCGTCGTCGGGCCTTAGTAGTGGAGCTCGGGCGCGTACTGCGACTGCGGCACCCACAGCGGATCCACGAAGGTCTGGACCAGCACGACCGTGATGTTGTCGGTGCCGCCGTTGTTGTTCGCGGCGCGGATCAGGTTTTCGGCGACCGCCTCGAGCGACTCGCCGGAGGTCATGATCTCGCGGATCATCCAATCGTCGACGAGATCCGACAGGCCGTCGCAGCACAACAAGTAGACGTCGTTGTGCTCCGGCACGCCCTGGTTGTGCTCGATCTCGACCGTCGCATCGAGCCCGACGGCGCGGATGATCACGTTCGAGGTCGCCGGACCGAGCGTGCCGACCAGGTCGGGGCGATCGTGGTAGAGGTTGCGCAGCGAGTGATCGCGCGTGATCTGCGACAGCATGCCGTTGCGCAACAGGTAGGCCCGCGAGTCGCCGCAGTGACAGACATGGACGAGGTTCTCCTCGAAGCGGAGCCCGACCGCGGTCGTGCCCATGCCGTGACAGGTCACGTCCATCAGCGAACGCTGGAACACCGCCGCGTTCGCGGCCTTCATCGCGGCGGTCAGCGGATCGACGCCCGGTGGCGGCGGTGGCTCGCCGGTCTTGAGCGAGTGGACGATCGTCCGGATCGCGATATCCGAGGCGACTTGCCCGGAGGCATGGCCACCCATGCCGTCGCACACGATGTACACGCCGAGGAAGTCGTCGTAGTACATCGCATCCTCGTTCTGCGTGCGTTGCGCTCCTACATCGGTGAGGCCCACGGCTCGCAGCAGGAACTTCTCGACGGGGACGACGCGCGGTTCGGTCACGATTCCCTCGTACGTACTACGATCCATCCCCCGCCGGGCTTCCTCACGACCGCTCTCTTGGTCGTCTCAGGTCGGTCCACGGCCGGCGACGGGTCGCACGATCCTCGAGCAGGAGGAGGCGTTCTTCCTCGAACGGCGCGATCGCGAGCGGAGGCAACTTGAGGTTCATCCTCATCGCCTGGTCGACCTCGGCGACGATGTCGAACCGTTGCTCGGCGGCCATGTCGACGACCTCGAACACCTTCTCGAACACGCGCTCGGAGCGGTGCAGGTCACGCAGCAGGGCCTGGGGCGTGCAGTCCTTGAGGTCGTCCTTGAGCGCCTCCGAGATCTCGACCTCGCGGGGCTCGGCGATCTGGTGGCCGCGCTCGGCCATCGCCGCGTCGATCAGCGCGAGATCCGGATCGATGTGGAGATCGAGGTGCCAGGTATGACGCAAGAGGGTCTGGGGCCGGACCTCGGTGCGGACGCGGATGCGCTCGAGCAGGGCAGGGTCGATCGCGGCCAGTGCCTTGTCTCGTCGTTCGATGGCTTGGTCGAGCTCGTCGTTGGCCGGGCCACTGGTTTGCGCCGCGACCTGCTGGAACGACGGTCGCTCGAACCAGCGCTGGAGCTCGGCTTGCGTCGCGGCATCGACGATGTCGTCGAGCGACGCTTCGCCGGCGAGCAGCTGCTTGACGCGGACATCGGGGATGTCGTCGGGATTGGACACGAGACCTCTACATCTGGAGGACGATGACGTAGCCGAGCACGCCGATCGCGATGCCGATCACGAGCGACACGATCCAGAATAACGTCGAGGCACCTTGTTGCGCCGTGCCGCCGTGCGCCGGGAGCACCGCGCCGCCGCGCTGCGCGACCGACACGATCCCATCGGTCGGCTGCAACATCACCGTCTTGTTCGGGCCAGGTCCCCCGGGCATCCCGGGCTGTGCCATCGATTGCTGCGGAAACCCGCCGGGCGCGCCCTGCGGCATGCCGTGGCCCTGCATGCCGTGGCCCTGCATGCCTTGGCCCTGCATCGCTTGCATCTGGCCACCGATGATCGGCGACGCCATGCCCGCGACGATCGTCTTTTGCATCGGCGAGCTCGGCGCGAAGTTGCCTTGCGGCTGTGGCTGCGCACCCTGCGGCGGCGCCATCGGCATTTGGCCGGCCGCGAACGGGCTCTGTTGCGCGATCATCGTCTTGGCCTGCGGCGCCGTGGCCTGGAAGCCCTGCGGCTGCTGCGGTGGCGGTTGCTGCTGGGGATATTGTTGCGGGTATTGTGGGCTCGGTCCCGCGATCATGGTGCGCGGTACGCCACCACCGCCGACCGAGACGCTGCCGGCGTTGAGCTCCGCGAACACCTGCTGGCAGTGCTGCATCATCTCGCCGGAGGACTGGTAGCGCCGCGCCGCATCTTTCTCCATCGCGCGGCGCACGATCATCTGGACCGAGTACGGCACCGAGTCCGGCATCGGCGGAATCGCGCCGTGCAGGTGCATCTGGATCACCGTCATCGCGTTGTCGTCGTTGAACGGCACGTTGCCGGTCAACATCTCGAACGCGAGCACGCCGAGCGCGTAGAGGTCGCTGCGCGCGTCGAGCGGCAGGCCGCGGCCTTGCTCTGGCGACATGTACTGCGGCGTGCCGAACACGACCCCGGCCTGGGTCTTCATGCGATCGCCTTCGAGGAGCTTGGCGACCGAGAAGTCGAGCAGCTTCACGAAGTCCGGTGACCCCGCCATGTTCAGCAGGAACACGTTATCGGGCTTGATGTCGCGGTGGATGATGCCGATCGAGTGGGCCTCGGCGAGCGAGGCGCAGCACTGGATCAAGATCTTGACGACACGCTGGGGCGCGAGCGGCCCGCGCTGCAACGCATCGCGCAGCGAGATGCCATCGAGGAACTCCATCGTCATGAACAACCGTCCGTCTTCGGTCTGGCCGAAGTCGAACATGCGGATCGTATTCGGGTGCTGCAGGCGCGAGCACGCCTTGGCTTCGTTGTAGAAGCGCTGGATCCACTGCTGATCACCCTGCATCTGCTGGTTCAGCATCTTCAGGGCGATCACGCGGTCGATCGACATCTGGCGCGCGCGGTAGACGACGCCCATGCCGCCCTCGCCAACGCGCTGCTGGATCTCGTAACGGCCGTCGATGACCTTGCCGACGAACGGATCGTGGTCGGTCATCGCTTCACTTCGGGGGTGGGACGAGCTTCACGCGCGGGTTGGAGCTGATCTGGTCGGTGGTCAAGTGGACCCTGCCGACGGTCTCGCGCTTGCCGACGCGAACGACGGTGACATCTCCGCCGTCGATCGGGGAATCGGTGTCGGCGCGCAGCACGTGACCCTTCCACGCCCTCGAGATGCCCTGGTCGCTGCCGGCTGCGATCGTGATGATCGTGTCGTTACCCTGGACCCCGGCGTTGATCACGCGCGCGGTGACCGGCGGTGCGGTCGCGTTGTCACAGTTCGGATTCTGGGGATCCGGGTTGTTGATATCGATGCACTTGGGCCACTTGTTGTTCGTGCACGCGCGGATCTTGCGATCCGGCGGGGTCGGGCATGGCATCGTGTTCCAGCACGCCGAGTTGTTGGCGTCGGGCGGCTCGGGGCACTTGCCCTTGCACGCCGGCCAGCCCGGCGGTGCGTTCGAGGCCGGGCACACGCTCTTGCACGCCGGGACCTTGACGTCGAACGTGAACTCGTCGCATCCGATCTCGACCTCCGGGACGGCCGGGAGCTTCGGTGGCTCGGGGATGTCGACCTTGGTCATGTCGACCTGGATCGGGCCGTTGTCCTGCTGGAAGTCGACCGTGAGCTTGTACGCGCCGGCATCGCCGCGGCCGACCGCATAGACCCGGATGAAGTACTTGCCCTTCGCGTTGTCGATCGTCGCCGTGAGCAGCCGCGACGTCGAGCGCTTCCGGCTCTTGCGCTTGGACTGCACGATCGGCGTGTAGTACTGGTCGAACACGTCGAACGCGAGCTGGAGCCCCGGGCGCGGGGGCTGCCATTGCAGCTTGACGTCGATCTGGCCGCGCACGTTCGCCGGCAGCTCGATCGACTTCCAGTCGACGCGGTCGCCACCTGGATAGGTGACGATCCCCTTGGCCTTCCCCTCACCGTTGTCGAGGTTGATGACCTTGGCACCCTTGGGGTGGCCGTCGCCGCCCGTCTGAGAGTCCTGCGGCACGTTATGAGCGCACGCGGTGACGAGCGCGATGGCGCCGAGCACGAGTCGCCCGGCCCCCGCCGATTTCCCGAACATATTCCGATGTTATGTCCCGGGCCCGGCAGTTACAAGGCCTGGCGGTGTGAGCCGTCGATCCCGCGTCAGGCTGCCGGACTCACGGCGTGATCGTGACCTCGCCCGCGTTCTTGATCTGGTCGGGCGTCACCCCGTGGAGCGTCGCGGTGCACGTGCGTTCGGTGCAGTTGTCGAGCGTGAACGCGCCGTTCGGGACGCCGTTGATCTTGCCCTTCAGGCCCGACGCGGCTCCCTTCGACGTGCCGCGGCCGATCGTGATCTGCGTCCCGCCGGATCCGACCGAGACATTGATGATGCGCGCGTTGAACGCGGGGTTCGAGGGAGGCGGTGGCGGTGGCGCCGGCTTGTCATGGCGCTTGTGCGTCGTCACGACAGCGGTCGGTGGGTGATAGTTCTTCGGCGCGTCGTCGGCGAGCGGCACCATCGGCAGCGCGGGTACGAACGCGACCTGCTCGGGGAAGTCGCTCTTGACCTCGGCGGGGCCGGAGCCCTTCACCACGGCGTGCAGGATGTAGTCGCAGCTATCGAGCCGGCCCTGCAGGTAGAGGTGGACGTAGTAGCGACCAGGCGGCTGGTCCTTGATCGCGAGCTGCTTGTTGAGATCGCCCTGCGAGTCGCCCTCGTCGTTGTCCTTGCGGACCAGCACGCGGTAGCCGGAGTCGAGGACCTCGGCGCCGAGGTCGAACGAGTCGTTGACCGCGTCACCCGGCGGCGTGATCTCGATCCGGAAGTCGACCTCGCCCGGGACGGGCAGGTCGACCGCGAACCACGCCGCGCGATGATACCGCGCGTACGACAGGTCACCCTCGGACTTCGCCTCGCCCTTGGCGTCGAACTTGAGCGTCTTGAACTTCTTCCAGGGCTTGGCGTTGTTCGCCTTGTATCCGTCGTGTTGCGGGATCTGCGTCCCACCGCATGCGGCGAGCGAGAGGGTCGCCAGCAGGACCAGCCATCTCATCGCCCGCACACTAGCACGGGCCCTCGCGCAACGACTCGAGGTGGGCCCCGATCGCCTCGATCTCGTGCTCGTTCTCGCGCTGGATCTCGCGCTGGATCTCGCGCTGGATCTTGCGCTGGATCTCGTGCTGGATTTCGTGCTCCTTCCGCATGCCCTCGAACCATGGCGGCGCCCGACTGCGAGGCAGCCGCGCCTGACGTTGCGTTGCGGCGGAACGCCGCGCGACACGGCGCGCGAGGTATGGCAAAACGCGGGCATGCGTTGGGCGCTCCTCCTCGTGGTCGCGTGCAGCTCGACCACCCCCGTCAAGGAGGACGGCCAGCAGGTCTACGACATGGTGTGCGTGACTTGCCATGGCCAGACCGGGACACCGGATCCGTCGATGGTCGCCAAGCTCGGCGTCAAGGATCTGCGCGCGCCGGAGCTGCGCGCGCGGATCACGACCTACCTGGTCGAGAACCAGGTCAAGCACGGCTCGAAGAACAAGCAGATGCCGGCGTTCGCGGGCGCGCTCACCGACGTGCAGATCAAAGCGGTCGCGGACTACGTGGCGTCGCCGGCGTTTCTCCACAAGCACTGAGCTCGGCGCGGACGTCGGGATCGGGGTCGTCATCGGGGAGCGCGGCGCCGAGTTGCGCGAGTGCCCAGATCGCGTGTAGCCGGACGATCGCGTGCCGATCGGCCAGCATCGTGACGAGCACCGGGATCGCGGCGGGATCGCCGGTGTTGCCGAGTGCGACCGCGATGTTGCGTCGGAGCACCGGGCGCGGCGCGCGGCGTAGCGCGGACCGGCGCACGAACTGGCGCAGCTGGTTGGTGTTGAGCGCGGCGAGCACGGCGAGCTCGGGGACCGCGTGCTGCACCGAGCGCGGGCGGAGCTGCGGATCGGGCGGCTCGCCCGCGCCGGCATTGAACGGGCAGACCTCCTGGCAGACGTCACACCCGAAGATCCACGTGCCGATCGAAGCCCGCAGCTCGCGCGGGAGGATGCCGTGGTGCTCGATCGTGAGGTACGAGATGCAGCGCCGCGCGTCGAGCGTGTACGCGCCGACGAACGCCTGGGTCGGGCACGCCTCGAGGCACGCGGTGCAGCCGCCGCAGCGCGGCTTGGCCGCGGCTGCGGTGGTGGCGAGGGGCGGCGCGGTCGCGGGGAGCTCGGCATCGATCAAGAGCTCGCCCAGCACCGCGTACGAGCCGAGCCCGGGCGCGATCAGCATCGTATTCTTCGCGATGAAGCCGAGCCCGCCGCGCTCGGCCCACTCGCGCTCGAGCACCGGCGCGCTGTCGACGCACGGCCGCGTCGCGACGGCATGACCGAGCTCGCTGGCGATCCGATCGGCGAGCGCGACCAGCCGATCGCGGAGCACGAGGTGATAGTCCTCGCCCCGCGCATAGCGCGCGATCTTTCCGCGCAGCCGTCCCTTCAGGGCTTCGACCGGGATCGGGTCGGCGCGATCGTAGCCGAGTGCGACGACCACGAGCGTGCGCGCGGACGCCAGCAACGTGCGCAGATCCGCGCGGGGCGTGACGTGCTCCGGCGTGGCGAGGTAGGCCATACCGCCGGCATGCCCGCCCGCGAGCCAGCTCGTGTACAGCGCGTGTCGGCGTGGAGCTTCGATCGGTACGATCGCGGCGCGGTGAAAGCCGAGCTCCTTCGCGAGCTCGGTGATGTTCACGCGCTGCCCTCGCGGTCGTCGTCGGCCGGTTCGTCGGCGAAGTAGATCGTGTCGTAAGGGACGGCGCAGTCGCGTTCGCGGGGTTGCGGGTACACGACGCGCGCGCCGCGATAGGTCGACACCGTGACGTGATCGTCGGTGAGCTCCTCGATGTAGCTCGGCACGATCGGCACCTTGCCGCCGCCGCCGGGCGCATCGAGCACGAGCATCGGGATCGCCATGCCGCTCATCCACCCGCGCAGGCCCTTGTACAGCTCCTGCGCGGTCTCGACCGGGGTGCGCAGGTGATCGGTGCCGAGCACGGTGTCGCCCTGGAACAGGTAGTACGGCCGCACGCGCGAGCGCACCAGGCCGCGCATCAACGCGCGCAGTGCGCGCACCGAGGAGTTCACGCCGCGCAGCAACACCGTCTGGTTGCCGACCGGGATCCCGGCATCGACGAGCCGTTCGCACGCGGCGCGGGCCTCGGGCGTGAGCTCCTTGGCGTGATTGAAGTGCGTGTTGACGAACAGCGGGTGATGGCGGCGCAGCATGGCGCACAGCTCGTCGTCGATTCGCATCGGGCACACGACCGGCAGCCGCGTCCCGATCCGGATCGTCTCGACGTGTGGGATCGCGCGCAACCGGGCGAGCAGGTAGCCGAGCCGCCGCGTCGACAGCAGCAGGGGATCGCCGCCCGACAACAGCACGTCGCGGATCCGCGACGTCCGCGCGATGTAGTCGTGGCCGGCCTCGAGCTCGGCGGTGGTCGGTGGCTCGTCTCCGCCGACCAGGCGGCGGCGGTTGCAGTGCCGGCAGTAGATCCCGCAGCGATCGACGACGAGGAACAGCACGCGGTCGGGGTACTTGTGGACCACCGACGGCGCCGGATTATGGGTGTCTTCGCCGAGCGGATCGCGCAGCTCCTCGTCGCGGATGTCGGCTTCCGCGGGCCGCGGGATCGCCTGGAGCCGGATCGGGCAGGTCGCGTGCACCGGATCCATCAGGCTCGCGTAGTACGGCGTGATGCCGACGCGAAACAGCTGAGCGCTCGCCGCGAGCCCCGCGCGTTCGTCGGGTGACAGGGTGACCGCCGCGGCGAGCTCGTCCACGTTGGTCAGCATGTGGGCGAGCTGCCAGCGCCAGTCGAGCCACTGGGCCTCCGTGACGTCCGCGCGCCGGGCCGATCGAACCGGAGGCGCGGGCTGGACGAGGGGCAGATGAACCACGGGCGGTATGTAGCACTACCGTGGCGGCGCTGGCCACGCCGTCGCGCGCGCGCGCGCGAGCACCTCGAGCAGGCCGCCGGTGTGTGGCAACGCGGCGACTTCGTCGTCGGTCACCCAGCGC